>DDKN01000001.1:0-64313 GCA_002339725.1 Thiobacillus sp. UBA2597 | reverse complement strand
GGGTGGCCATCGCCCGCGCCCTGATCAACCGGCCGCCGCTGATTTTGGCTGACGAGCCCACCGGCAACCTCGACAGCCACACCAGCCACGAGATCATGGACCTGCTGAGTCAGCTCAACCGCGAGCAGGGCATCACCATTGTCCTGGTCACCCACGAGCACGATATCGCCCGTTACGCCCAGCGCCTGGTGCGCTTCGTCGACGGCCGCATCGTGGAAGACGGGAGGCCGGCATGAACCTGCGGCTGGTGAATCTCGGCGCCATGCTGGCCGAATCGCTGCGGGCCATGGCCATGAACCGCATGCGCACCGCGCTGGCCATGCTCGGCATGGTGATCGGCGTGGCGGCGGTGGTGCTCATGCTGGCGGTGGGCCGCGGTGCCCAACTGGCCGTGGAGCAGTCCATTGCTTCCATGGGCAGCAACCTCTTCATCGTGCTCTCCGGCGCCAGCACCTCGGGCGGTCTGCGCACCGGGGCGGGCACCATCCCCACCCTTACCCTGGGCGACGCCGAGGCGATCGCCCAGCTGCCCTCGGTCAAGGCGGCGGCGCCGGTGTTCCAGGGCAGTGCCCAGATGGTGTACGGCGCCAACAACTGGAGTACCGTGGTCTTCGGCTCGACCCCGGCCTTCTTCGAGGTGCGCGGCTGGAGCTTCGCGGCCGGCCACAGCTTCGACCACAGCGACGTGCGCGGTGCGACCCGGGTGGTGGTGCTGGGCAAGACCGTGGCGCAAAACCTGTTCGGCGACGAAGACCCGATCGGCAAGATGGTGCGCATCCGGAACAGCCCGTTCCGGGTGGTCGGCCTGTTGGAGGCCAAGGGGCAAAGCCTGGACGGGCGCGACCAGGACGACACCGCCATGGTTCCGGTGACCACGGCCCAGCGCAAGCTGTTCGGCAACCCCTTCCCGGGTACGGTGCGTTTCATCTCGGTGCAGGCGGTCTCGTCCCAGATGATGGAGGAGGCCGAACGCGAGATGACCCAGCTTTTGCGTCAGCGCCACCGTCTGGGCGAGCGGGCCGAGAACGACTTCACCATCCGCAACCTCACCGCCTCGGCCGAGGCCGAAGCCGCCTCGGCCAAGGCCATGTCCTTCATGCTCGGTGCCATCGCCTCGATCTCGCTTCTGGTCGGCGGCATCGGCATCATGAACATCATGCTGGTCTCGGTCACCGAGCGCACCCGCGAGATCGGCATCCGGATGGCGGTCGGCGCGCGCCGGCGCGACATCCTGGTCCAGTTTCTGCTCGAGGCGGTGATCATCTGCGTCGCCGGTGGCCTGATCGGTGTGCTGCTCGGGGTCGGCGGCGCCTGGCTCATGAGCGCCACGGCCGGCATGACCGTGGTGGTGACTTTGGGCTCGATTTTGCTCGCCTTCGCCTTCGCCGCCGGCATCGGCATCTTCTTCGGCTGGTATCCGGCCCGGCGCGGCGCCGGCCTGTCGCCGGTGGAGGCTTTGCGCTACGAGTGATTCGAACCATTTTGAACCGCAAAGGCGCAAAGGACACGAAGAGCATTTCCATTTCCCCCTCCCAGCCTCCCCCATAAATGGGGGAGGGGTGCTCCCTCCCCACTTGTGGGGAGGGTAGGGGTGGGGAATTTTTTTACCTTGATCTGGTTTTCTTCGTGTCCTTTGCGCCTTTGCGGTTAACTGGTTTTCGATTTCTTGAAACTGCAGCGCCCCGGTATCATCGGCCTGTCCAACAAAGGAATAAACACGGATGGAACTCGCCATCGCCTTCCTCATCGGTTTTTTGATCGGCCTGGCCGGTCTGCTCTGGCTGCGCGGTCGCGCGCTGGCCGAGCGGGCGGCATTGCAGGCCCGGGCCGAGCAGGCCGAGCGCTCTCTCGACGAGGCGCGGCGCAGCCAGGCCGGGCGCGAGGCGCTGCTCGAGAGGCTGCAAAGCGAAGCGGCCGAGCTCAAGGCACAGGCCGCCCGACTCGCCGCGCAGCTGGAGGCCGAGCAGGCCGCCGCCGCCGAGAAGCTGGCCCTGCTGGAAGGCGCCGAAAAGAAGCTGGCCGACGCCTTCCAGGCCCTGTCGGCCGAGGCGCTCAAAAGCAACAACCAGAGCTTTCTCGAATTGGCCCGGCAGAACCTCGCCACCTTCCAGGAGGCGGCCAAGGGCGACCTCGAGGCGCGGCGCCAGGCGGTCGACAGCCTGGTCAAACCCATCCACGAGGCCCTGGAAAAGCTGGGGCAGCAGACCCAGGAGATCGAGCGTCAACGCGCCGGCGCCTATGCCAGCCTGACCGAGCAGGTGAAAAGCCTGATGACGGCGCAGGAGGGGCTCAAGCAGGAGACCGGCCGCCTGGTGCGCGCCCTGCACCGCCCCGAGGTGCGCGGCCGCTGGGGCGAGGTGCAGCTCAGGCGCGTGGTCGAGATGGCCGGCATGCAGGCCCATTGCGATTTCTTCGAGCAGGAGTCGGCCGAAAGCGAGGGCCGGCGCCAGCGGCCGGACATGCTGGTCAAGCTGCCCGGCGGCAAGAGCGTGGTGCTCGACTCCAAGGCGCCGATCGCCGCCTTTCTGGAGGCGGCCGAGAGCGAAAGCGACGAGGCGCGCCTGCGTCACATCAAGCAGTTCGCGCGCCATGTCAAAGAGCACATTCAGGCCCTGGGCGCCAAGAGCTATTGGGACCAGTTCCAGCCCTCGCCCGAGTTCGTGGTGCTGTTCCTGCCGGGCGAGGCCTTCTTCAGCGCCGCGTTGCAGGAAGACCCGCAGCTGATCGAATACGCCAACGAGCACAAGGTGATCCTCGCCACGCCGACCACGCTGCTGGCGCTCTTGAAGGCGGTGTATTTCGGCTGGCGTCAGGAGAACCTGGCCGAGAACGCGCGCCGGATCAGCGAACTGGGCCGCGAGCTGTACGAGCGCCTGGGCGTGATGGCCAATCACTGGTCCAGCGTGGGCAAGAACCTCATGCAGGCGACCGAGGCCTACAACAAGGCCACCGCCTCGCTCGAATCGCGCGTGCTGGTCAGCGCCCGCCGTTTCCAGGAATTGCAGGCCGCCTCCGAGACCCGGGAGATCGCAGCGCCGGCCCCGGTGGACGCGGTGCCGCGCCAGTTGCAGGCGCCGGAGCTGATGTCGCCGGAAGAGAAATGAGCATTCACCACAAAGGGCGCGAAGGATACGAGGCAAAAAGAGATGGAGGGGTCGAATCTCTACCCGGCTTATCTCTTCCCGCGGGTCGTGCCAAACCCAAAATGTCTTTGCGTGCTTTGCGCCCTTTGCGGTTGAAGGTCTTTTCGTGAAATCCGCCTGGATGCTGGTCGCCGGCGCCAGCTTCGCCACCATGGGCGTGTTCGTCAAGCTGGCGGCGCAGTGGTTCAGCAGCGAGGAGCTGGTGTTCTACCGCTCCCTGTTCGGCCTGGTGGTCATCTCCAGCGCCGTGCTCTGGTGGCACGGGCGCGAGGCGCGGCAACACCTGTTCGGTGCGCATTTCCTCAAGCATCTGAGTCGGGGCGTGGTCGGCTTCATCGCGCTGATGCTGTTCTTCTACAGCCTCACCCGCCTGCCGCTGGCGGCGGCGATCACCCTCAACTACACCTCGCCCCTGTTCCTGGCCCTGGCCATGCCGCTGGCGCTCAAGGAGCGGCCGAGCCTGCTGCAGTACCTTTGCGTGTTGCTCGGCTTCGTCGGTGTGGTGCTTCTGCTGCGCCCCTGGCAGGCGGGCGGCGATGTGTTGGCCGGTCTGGCCGGGCTGGCCTCGGGCCTGTTCGCCGCCTGGGCCTATGTCCAGGTCCGGCAACTGGGCCGCCTGCAGGAGCCGGAATGGCGCACCGTGTTCTGGTTCACCGTGGTGTGCACCGTGGGTGCCGCCCTGTTCGTGGGGCATGGGCAGTGGAGCCCGGTCGGCCCGCAGACGCTGCCCCTGCTCCTGGCCGTGGGCTTCTTCGCCACCGTCGGCCAGTTCGGCATGACCCGCGCCTACAAGCGGGGCCAGACCGTGGTGGTGGCGAGCTTCGCCTTCAGCACCGTGGTCTTCGGCGCGCTGCTCGATGTATTAATATGGAACGACAGGCTGCCGCTGCTGGCCTGGTCCGGCATCGCGCTCACCGTGGGTGCCGGGCTGTGGGCGGTGTGGCTGAACGAAAAAAGGAAAACGACATGATTGCCATCAATGCCAAGGACAACCTGATCAGCGTCTCGGTCATGGGCGAATTCACCCTGGCCGATTACAAGGACTTCGAGCAACAGGTGCTGCACAACATCGAGTTCCAGGGCGGCGTCTATCTGCTGCTCGACCTGCGCGACATGGTGAGCTACACCCTGGACGTGGCGTGGGAGGAGATCCGCTTCTCGCTCAAGCACCGCTACGACTTCCGCAAGATCGCCGTGGTCACCGGCGATGAGTGGATGGTCTGGATCGCCTGGCTCAACAGCCTGTTCACCGATGCCGAGATCCGGGTGTTCGACGAGCCGGGCATTGCCCTCGACTGGCTGGAAGGGCGGGCGCCGTAGTGAGCGCGCGCCAGGTCGCCCAGTTCATCCAGGCCCTGCCGGTGTCCGAGGGGGCGGGCGTCACCGTGCACCGCACCATCGGCACCCCGGCGCGGCGCCAGCTCGACCCCTTCCTGATGCTGGACCATTTCTCCAGCGACGACCCGAACGACTACATCGCCGGCTTTCCCGATCATCCGCACCGCGGCTTCGTCACCCTGACCTACATGCTCGACGGCCACATGCTGCACCAGGACAGCATGGGCAACCGGGGCGATCTGCGTGCCGGCGGGGCGCAATGGATGAAGGCGGCCAGCGGCGTCATCCATTCCGAGATGCCGCAGCAGAGCAACGGCCTGATGCGCGGCTTCCAGTTGTGGGTGAACCTGCCCGCCAGCGAGAAGATGAGCGACCCCGCCTATCAGGAGTTTTCGCCCGAGGCGATTCCCGAACTGGCGGGCGAGGGCGTGCGGGTGCGCCTGCTGGCTGGCGACTACGGCGGCCGGCGCGGCCCGATCGACGACCCGCACACCCGGCTGCTCTATCTCGATGTCGCACTCGATGCCGGCCACCGATTCGATCATGCGCTCGATGCGGCCGCCACCGCCTTCGTCTATGTCTTCGAAGGCAGCGCCCGCGTGGCCGGCACCGCTCTGCCCCGGCACGGCCTGGCCGTGCTCGGCGCGGGCGACGGCGTCGAACTGACGGCAGACGGCGCGGGGGCGCGTTTCATCCTGGTCGCCGGCCGGCCGCTCAAGGAGCCCATCGTGCAATACGGCCCCTTCGTGATGAACAGCCGCGAGCAGATCGAACAGGCCATGCAGGACTATCGCGACGGCCGCCTGGTGCGCAAGAAGGCGACGATGACCGGCGACTGAGCGCCCGGCCCGTCCCCGCATGCGGATCCTCGTCGTCCATTATTCCCGCACCGGCCACACCGCCCGGCTGGCCGAGGCCCTGGCCGCCAAGGCGCGGCAACGCGGCCACTCGGTCGAGATCGAGCGCATCCGGACCGTGCGCGACTGGAACAAATGGCTGCTGCCCATTCCTTTGCTGCCATTGCTGCCTCTGCTGCCGTTTTATCTTGCGAGCGCGCGTTTCCGCCGCCTCTGGCATCGCCTGTATTACCAGCCGCAGCAGGCCATTCGGCCGCTCGCCGTGCCCGATGTGAGCGGCTTCGACCGGGTGCTGCTGGGCACGCCCAAGTGGCTCTATCTGGCCTATCCGGTGGCACGTTGGCTGGACACGGTGACGGGGCTGACCGGCCGGCGCGTGGCCAGCTTCGCCACCTTCTGCGGCCCGCCGCTTGAGGTGTTCGAGCTCGAGATGCTGTTCGAGCCGCTGGAGGCGCGCCTGCGCGCGCGCGGCGCCGTGCCGGCCGGACGCCTGGCCATATCGAGCGACTATCACCCCTATTTCTTCTTCGACGAAATGCGCTATCTGTTCCGCTGGATTTCGCTCAAGGTCTTCGGCCGGCCGCTGGCCGATTTCACCCTCGACGGCAAAGTCGGCCGGGCGGAATTCGAGCGTTTCTGCGGCGAGGTGCTGACCTAACCCGTGTTGCGCGCCGGCCGAAACACCTCGGCGTTGTCGTAATACGCGGCCGTCTGGTTCGCCGCATCGAAACCCGGCACGCCCAGCACCGGCATCACGAAAAGATCGGCCGGCTTCTGCACCGCGCCGGCCTGCCAGGCCCGGGCGATGGCGGCATCGAGCCAGGCCGGCGGCGGGCCGGCCTCGGGCAGTTCATCCACTCGCAGGAACAGGCACTTGCCGGTCATGCCGGGGTAGGGTGCCAGGGCTTTCTCCAACACGGCGTGGCCGATCACATAAAACCGCGCGTCGCTCCATTTCTCCCGCTGCTGCCAGAACGCCGCCTTCCACTGCCGGGCCCGCAACAGCCCGGCCAGCACGGCGTCGCGCGCCACCAGCACCAGGCCGCTTTCGTCGAACAGGGTGGCGGCGTCCGAGACCGGGCTGCGCCGGCCCTTGGGCGCCACGGCCAGCTCGCGGCACTGCACGGCGTTAAGCGCGGCCTTGGTCTGGGGGAAGGTCAGCCAGATCAGGGCGTTGAAGAAGTCGTGGGCGCTGGCCGGCCGCGTGGGCACCTGGCCGCTGTCGAGGATCTGCTGTTCGTAGTCGCGCTGGCCGCAGGCGGCGCTCTGCTCGGCAAAGCGCACGGCGCGGCCGGCGGCGTTGCGCAGGTCCTGCGCCTCGGCCAGCGCGTTGAGCCGGGCGGCGCTCGGCCAGTCGCGTTCATCGCGGAACTGCCCGGCCCAATGAGCCACGCTGCCGCACAGAGGCAGGGTGTCGAAGGCGGGGGTCCAGGTGGGGGTGTTCAACGGCCGGCGAGTTTGGCCCGATAGCGCCGGGTCAGCTCGTGTTCCGGCCCGAGCATATGGAACAGGGTGATCAGGGCGCGGCGGCCGATGTCGTCGCGGAAGTCAGGCGCGTCCTGCGCCAGGCCGAGCAAAAGATCGAGCGCGGCCTCCATGCGGTCTTGCACCAGGGCACGGGCGGCCTCGTGCAGGCGGACGGCATTGGGATCGGACGCATCCGGCGTCGTTTCGGCGGCGTCGATCAATTCCAGATGCACGAGCAGGGGCGCGATGCGGCCGTCGCGCCGCGCCTCGCCCGGCAGGGCGGCGAGCAGGCTCAGGGCCTGGGTCGCCTGCCCCGAGAGCAAGAGCAGCTTGGCCAGGTCGGCGCTGATCGACAAATCGTCCGGCTCATCCACTGCGGCGCGGGCGAGCAGGGCGATGGCCTCGTCGAGCCGGCCTTCCTGGTGGGCCTTGAGCGCCTGCTGACGCAAGGGGTTGCTGTCGAGGGCGACGAAGCGGGCGAGCGCGGCACGGAAGGTGCTGTCGGGCTCGGCGCCGTGGATGGTGTGCACCACCTCGCCCTTGAGGAAGAACTTCACCGTCGGCACGCTGGTCACCCCGTGCGCGCGGGCGATGCCGCCGATCTCGTCGGTGTTGGCCATCACCAAGAGGAAGCGGCCGCCATAGTCGCTGGCCAGTTGTACCAGGCGCGGCATCAGCACCAGGCAGGGGCCGGCCTTGGGCGTCCAGAAGTGCACCAGCACCAGGCCCTTGTGCGAATTGCCCAGCACCAGCTCGTCGAAATTGGCGCGGCTGGCATCGAAGACGTAGGGCGAGAGCGACATGGCGGGTTTGCGGGCAGCTGGCAGTGCGCCTATTATCCCACGCTCATCCCCCGCGAATCGAAGGAAGCCGCCATGCCCCACCGCGCCATGAACGACGAGGAAGTCACCCTGCTCCGGGAGGAGATCGAGCTGCTCATGGCCGAACGCCAGAAGCTGCTGCAAGTGGTGGGCGCCGCCGCCGTGCTGGTGGCCAACCTCGACAGCGCGACCCTGCCCGACGACCAGGACACCATCGACGCCGCCGAGGTGCTGGCGGAAAACCTCAACACCCTCACCGAAGAAACCCTGCGCGACGCCCTCGAAGCGGTGAAGGCCGAGTTCGACCCCGAAGCGCAGAAGATCGCCGACCAGTGAGCGACCTGTTCGAGGCCGAGCACGCCATCGACTTCGAGCGCCGCTTCGGCGGCGTGCGCCGGCTCTATGGCCCGGCCGCCTTCGAACGCTTCCAGCGCTCCCATGTCTGCGTCATCGGCATCGGCGGCGTCGGCTCCTGGGTGGCCGAGGCCCTGGCGCGTACCGCCATCGGCGAATTGACCCTGATCGACCCCGACCACGTCGCCGAATCCAACATCAACCGCCAGGTCCACGCCCTCACCCCGGAACTGGGCAAGGCCAAGGTCGAGGCCATGCGCGCGCGCATCGCCGCCATCAACCCGCGCTGCAAAGTCAATCTGATCGAGGAATTCCTGACCGAGGACAACGTGGCTGAGCTGCTGCACGCGCGCTACGACTACATCGTCGACGCCATCGACAGCGCCCGGGCCAAGGTGGCCCTCATCGTCCACTGCAGGCGCAATAAATTGAAACTGGTCTGCGTCGGCGGCGCCGGCGGCCAAGTCGACCCCAGCCGCATCCAGATCGACGACCTCGCGCGCACCCGCCAGGACCCGCTGCTCTCGAAGGTGCGCAGCAAGCTGCGCAAGGAACACGGCTTTCCCCGCGAGCCGAAAAAGAAGTTCGGCGTCGACTGCGTCTATTCCACCGAGAACCTGATCTACCCCAGCGCCGAGGGCGGCGTCTGTTATGAGAAGCCGGAAGACGCCCACGTCCACGGCCTCAACTGCGCCGGCTTCGGCTCCTCGGCCTGCGTCACCTCGGTCTTCGGCATGCTCGCCGCTGCCAAGGTGTTGAATGCGCTGGCGGCAAAGGCGGGGAAGTAGGGGCGCAATAAACGAAGGGCATTGTGCCAGATGGGTTAAGCTATATGGCGCGATACGGCTTTACCTATTGCGCCTGAGTTCTTCAGCGGTTCATCCATGAACGGATAGCGGCTTCCAGGGCGGTCATTTTCATACTTATGGTGATTTTTAGATACGTCCAAAAATCTGATAGCCATCTCAAGAGAAAAAATTTTTCTTGTTCGTGTATGGCAAAAATCCGTGGACGAATCTTCTGCAACTCATCTTGTACTTCCAGAGCGTTTTGCCGAGCTTCATCCTGATCCATGGTGTAGGCGATTTTTTTAATTAGACAAAGCCCTCCTGTAAACCTGTGAACCGTGTAGCGGTAATTCCCTGACATAGCGGTTCTCTTTTCTAGGTGGACTCCAACTACGCCATTAAGGCCATATAAAAGTGCCCGTTCCCTGAGCGCTAGTTTGGCAATGTTTGGGTCCTTATCCTCGATTGAATAGGTGGTTATGAAAAGAATTTCATGCCCATTAATGCTGGATTCGCTGGTGAAGACAAATCTATCTGGATCAAGGTAGATGGGAATATTCGCCAAACCCAACTGAACGGATTTGGCAGCTAATCCTTTGCGAGTAGGGATTGGATCAAAGATGACATTGAGGCCATCCAAAATCTCATTTTGGTCGACGACGTCATTTTTGTGGAAGAAGTAATCTTTTCCATTTTCACCCTTGATAAACCCATATTGCTTTTCTTCGACGTATGAAGTGATGTGTCCTTTCATTTTTATCCCTGAAATCTGTTTGTATTGGTTTGTTGCGTTGCTTCTGCTCGAATGACTAAATCTATCAACAAATCCTCGGCAACGGATCATCCTCCAACTCCGGCAGCACCCGCCGTCCCCCCAGTTCCGTCTCCAGCAGCACCCGCCCGCCGCCGGCCTCGATGCGGCCGATGATCGCGGCGTCCGCGCCGCCCGGCAGGGCGCGCCAGGCGGTCAGTATTTGTTCCGCCGTGGCGGCCTCGGCGATGGCGACGATGCGGCCTTCGCAGGCGAGGTAGTAGGGGTCGTAGCCGAGCATGTCGCACACCGATTGCACCGCGCCGCGCACGGGCACGGCGGCTTGTTGCAGGGCGACGCTGTGGCCGGTGGCCTGGGCGATCTCGTGGGCGACGGTGGCGAGGCCGCCGCGCGTGGGGTCGCGCATGAACCTGAGGCCGGGCAGGTGCCAGATGGCCTGGGCCAGGGGCAGCACCGAGGCGGAGTCGGAACGCAACTCGCCGGAGAGGCCGAACTGTTCGCGCGCCAGCAGCACGGCGACGCCGTGGTCGCCGACCGGGCCGGAGACCAGCACGGCGTCGCCCGGCCGGATCTGCTTGAGCCCGAGCGTGGCAGTGGCCTGTTTTTCACCGATGCCAGCGACGTTGAGATAGAGGCCGCCGCCCTGGCCGCGCGGCACCACCTTGGTGTCGCCGGCCGCCACCGCCGCACCGTTGGCTTGGGCGGCCTGGGCGAAGCTGGCAATCAGACGGTCGAGCTGGGCGACCTCCAGGCCTTCCTCGATCAGGGCGGAGAGGGTGAGGAAGCGCGGCGCGGCGCCGGCTACGGCCAGGTCGTTGATCACGCCGTGCACGGCCAGGCTGCCGAGGTTGCCGCCGGGGAACTCCAGCGGCTGCACGGTGAAGCCGTCGGTGGTGAGCATGAGCTGGCCTGAAAGACTTGGCAGCGGCACGGCGTCGGCGTCGGTGTCGAGCAGGGGGTTGGCCAGGTGGCGGGCGAAGAGCTCGGCGACCAGTTCGCGCATGAAGCGGCCGCCGTTGCCGTGGGCCAGCAAGATGCGTTGTTCATCCATACAACCACTCCACGATTTGTCCCAGGGCGATGCCGGCGTCGTTGACCGGCACCTGTTCAGGCAGGTGCACGCGAAAGCCCGCCGCCGTGAGCAAGGCTAGCACCTGTTCGGTCAGCAGGCGATTCTGGAAGACGCCGCCGGTGAGGCCGACGTCACACAGGCCATGTTCCGCGCGCAGGCGCTCGGCCTGAGCCAGCAGGGCGTGGGCAAGGCTTAGGTGAAAGCCGGCGGCGCGCACGCCGGCCGGGCGGCTGGCGTCGGTGAGATAGGGCAGCAGCGGCGACCAATCGCAGCGCCAGAGGCCGTGGGCATCACGGGTGAGGGCAAGCTCGACCCATTCCCCACCCCGGCCTTCCCCATGAATGGGGAGGGAGTGCGCCTTCCTCTCTTGTGGAAAAGGCAGGAAGGGGGATGCGGCCGCCTCCAGCCGCATCGGCGCCTCGGCCTCGAAGCTGGCCGTGGTGCACAGGCCGGTCAGGGCGGCGGCGGCGTCGAACAGGCGGCCGACGGCGCTGCTGGCCGGGCTGTTGAGGCCGCGGTCCCAGGCGGCCTTCAGGAGTTCCGGGGCGAAGGGGGCGGGCTGGCCCGTCTCCCACAGGAGGGCGGCGGCGGCGCGCCAGGGCTCGCGCGCGGCCTGGTCGCCGCCGGGCAGTCTGAACGGCCTAAAGCTTGCGGCGCGCTGCCAATGGCCGGGCCGGCCGACATAGGCCTCGCCGCCGTGCAGCTGGTCGCCCTCGCCCAGGCCGACGCCGTCCCAGGCGAACACGATCCAGTTGGCGACATCGGGGAATTCCCAGGCCAGGGCCGAGGCATGGGCGTGGTGGTGCCAGATGGGCGTGAGCGGCAGCTCGAGGCTGCGGGCGTATGGGCGGTAGCCGTAGCCGGGGTGGTGGTCGAGCAGGAGGCGTTCCGCCCGCACCTGATACAGGTTTTGCAGGTCGGCGGCGACCTGGGCCAGCACGTCCAGGCTTTTCGCGCTGCCGAGTTCGCCGATGTGGGGCGAGAGCACGGCGCGCTCGCCCCAGGCCAGGGCGATGCTGTTCTTGCTGTGGGCACCCAGGGCCAGCACCGGCTGGGGCACCGGGCGCGGCAGTTTCAGTTCCACCGGGGCGACACCGCGGCCCAGGCGTAGCGGCCGCGGCCGGCCGGCGATGGGCCGGTACACCGCGTCGTCGGCCGGACGCACGATGGGCCGGTCGTGATGGAGAAAGCCGTCGGCGACCTGGCCGAGCCGGGTCTGCGCCTCCATGTTGTCGGTGAGCACGGGTTCGCCGCTGATGTTGGCCGAGGTGGCCACCAGCGGCCCGCCGAAGCCGGCGAGCAGCAGATGGTGCAGTGGGCTGTAAGGCAGCAGGCAGCCGATTTCGTTGAGGCCGGGCGCGATGCCGTCCGCCAGCGGCGAGCCGGCCCGCCTGGGCAAAAGCAGGATGGGCCGGGCGGCGGCGCGCAAAAAGCCGAGATCGGCCGCGCTTGCCGTCACCGAGCGATGCAAGGCGGCTTCGTCGGGCGGGAAGAGCACGGCGAAGGGTTTGGCCGGACGCTTTTTGCGCGCGCGCAGGGTGGCGACGGCGGTTTCGTTGCAGGCGTCGCACATCAGGTGATAACCGCCGATGCCCTTCACCGCAACGATCTGGCCGGCCTTGAGCGCGGCGAGGACGGCCTGCAGGGCGGCTGCGTCGCCGGCGATGGTTTGCCCGCCTGCGACGAAGTTCAGATGCGGCCCGCATACCGGGCAGGCCACGGGCTCGGCGTGGAAGCGGCGGTTCATCGGGTCCTGGTATTCGGCGCGGCAGGACGGGCAGAGCGGAAAGCCGCGCATGGCGGTGTTGGGCCGGTCGTAGGGCAGGCGCTCGATCAGGGTATAGCGCGGGCCGCACTGGGTGCAGTTGATGAAGGAATAGTGGTGGCGCCGATCGCCCGGGTCGTCCAGTTCGCGCAGGCAATCGGGGCAGGCGAAGAGATCGGGCGGCAGGTGGATGTCGGGCGTGCCGGCCTCGCTGTCGAGGATGTAAAAGTCCGCCCGGCCTTCGGCGGCGACGGCGTTGTTGCTCAGCAGCTCGGGCCGGGCCGCGGCCGGGGCCTCATCGATCAGCGCGGCGGCGAAGCTGTCGAGTGCGGTGGCATCGGCCTCGGCGTGAACGACCACCTGGCCGGTGACGTTGCGCACCCAGCCTTGGATGCCCCGCTGTTTGGCCAGGCGGTAGACGAAGGGGCGGAAGCCGACGCCCTGCACCCGGCCGGCGAGCACGATGCGGCGGGCCTGACGGCCGCTGAGGTTATCCTGCACGGTGGTTTTCACCCAAGCACATCGCATGCGCCCCTTGCTTGATGGATCGGCAGGGGCAAGGGTATCTTTCCCGCGAGCGGCCGTCGATATCTCGCATCCGATCGCGGCGCGCGGACAACAGGGAGCGCACGAGTGGCACGCCTGGCGGTATTCAATCAGAAGGGCGGGGTGGGCAAGACCACCACGGTCTTGAATCTGGCGGCCGCGTTGCGCCGGCAGGGCCGCCTGCCCCTGCTGATCGACCTCGATCCCCAGGGGCATCTGAGCCACATCCAGAACCCCGCGCGGCCCGAGGTGGCGCACAGCCTGTTCGCCTTCTACCAGGACGGCATTCCCCTCAAGCAATTGCAGCGCGAGTGGGAGATGCTCGGTCATCTGATCCCCTCGCACCCGCAGATGATCAAGGTCGATTCCATCTTCGGCAAAGGCCCGGCCGTGCTCAACCGTCTGCGTCAGGGCCTGGATGCGCTGGAGGCTGCGGCGGGCGCGCGGCCCACGCTGATCGATTGCTGTCCTTACGTCGGCGTGCTGTCATTGAATGCCATCTTCGCCGCCGACCTGGTGCTGATCCCGGTGTCGACCGATTTCCTTTCGCTGCAGGCGGCCGAGGAGATGGCCCGCACCCTCGATCTATTGGAGCCGGTGCTCAAGCGCCGGGTGGCGCGGCGCTATCTGCTCACCCGGTTCGACCGGCGGCGCAGGATGAGCGGGGAGATCCTGCTGCGCATGAACGAGCGCTTCGGCAGCGAGGTGTGCAAGACGGTGATCGCGGAGAACGTGTCGATCGCGGAGAGCCCGGCCTACAACCGCGATGTCTTTCATCACGCCCGGGCCAGCCACGGCGCCCAGGACTACATGGCGCTGTGCGAGGAACTGATGGAGCAGGGTTTGGCTTAAGAACCGGTGGTCAGCAGATCGACCACGTCTTCGAAACTGGAACCGGCATTGGCGTTGCAGGCCGGCGCCACCACGCGGCTATCCATCACGGTGCAGCCGGGGTACATGCGCATGAGTTTCTGCTCGGCCTCCTGCGCATCGCGGCCGTAAATCTGGAGGTTGTCGACGATCACCCCGCTGCGGGTGCGGATGCGGAAACCGTGCTTGGTCAGGCTGGTTTGCAGCATGTGCCATTCCCCTTCCTGGAAATGACTGCAGTATAGGGCGGCAGCGGCTGATTACGAATTAGGCAGCGGCTGTCGGCGCGGGAACGCGCGCCAGTGTGGCAGGCGAGCCACGGTGCGCAGAGCGCTCGGCAAAGCGCCGGGCGCTCTGCGCTGAGCGTTTATTGATGCCGGCCGCCCGAGCGGTGCGACAGCGGCGGCCGTGGCCCGCCCGGCCTGGCCGGATGCCCGCCCTGGGGTTTGGCCCCTTGCGGCTTGCCGCCGGACCGTCCCGGTTGGCCGCCGCGCGGTGCCGATTGGCCGCGGCCGCGCTGCTGGTGTTCCTGGCTGCGCAGCTGGATCGGCTCGGGCCGGGCATTGGGGTCGGGCTCGAAGCCGGGCACTACCTCCTGCGGCAGCTTGCGCTTGATCAGGCGTTCGATGTCGGCCAGGAACTTGTGCTCGTCGACGCAGACCAGCGACACCGCCTCGCCGGTGCTGCCGGCCCGGCCGGTACGACCGATGCGATGGACATAGTCCTCCGGCACGTTGGGCAGCTCGTAGTTCACCACATGCGGCAGTTCGCTGATGTCGATGCCGCGCGCGGCGATGTCGGTGGCGACCAGCACCTGCAGCTTGCCGCTCTTGAACTCGGTCAGCGCCCGGGTGCGGGCGGCCTGGCTCTTGTTGCCGTGGATGGCCAGGGCCGGGATGCCGTCCTTCGACAGCTGCTCGGCCAGGCGGTTGGCGCCGTGCTTGGTGCGGGTGAACACCAGCACCTGGAACCACTGATTTTCCTGGATCAGGTGGGTGAGCAATTGCCGCTTCTTGTCGCGGTCCACCGGGTAGACCTTCTGCGCCACGGTGTCGGCGGTGGCGTTGCGCCGGGCCACCTCGATCAGCGCCGGCTTGTCGAGCAGGCCGTCGGCCAGGGCCTTGATCTCGTCCGAGAAGGTGGCGGAGAACAGGAGGTTCTGCCGCTTCTTCGGCAGCAGGGCGAGCACCTTTTTGATGTCGCGGATGAAACCCATGTCGAGCATGCGGTCGGCCTCGTCCAGCACCAGGATCTCGACATGCGACAGGTCCACGGTCTTCTGCTGCACGTGATCGAGCAGGCGGCCGGGGGTGGCGACCAGGATGTCGACCTGGCCGCGCAGCTTCTGGATCTGGGGATTGATGTTGACACCGCCGAACATCACCATGGAATGCAGGTGCAGGTGCTTGCCGTAGGCGCGCACCGATTCTTCCACCTGGGCGGCGAGTTCGCGCGTTGGGGTGAGCACCAGGGCGCGGATGGGCGCCTTGCCGTGGTTGGGCAGGGGCCGATGTTCCTGGCTCAGGCGTTGCAGCAGGGGCAGGACGAAGCCGGCGGTCTTGCCGGTGCCGGTCTGGGCGCCGGCGAGCAGATCACCGCCCGAGAGCACGGCGGGAATCGCCTGGGCCTGGATCGGCGTGGGGGTGGTGTAACCGCGCTCGGTGACGGCGCGGACAAGGGCTTCGGACAGGCCGAGGCTGGCAAAGGACATGGTGTTTCCAAATAAAAGTATCGGCCTGTCGCCGCGCGGGCGGCGCCAGTCTGAGGCAGATGGGGGCGGTGAGGTGCGTCGGAAGAGACGGCGGCAGAAAGACTGGAACACATACCGCTGGGCGCGATTGTAACAGGGTTCGGCGTCTTCCGCCGGTTTTCGGCGCTGTCACGCCGGCGTCATCTGTCCGGCACAAAATCTTCATCCGGACGGAATCGGATGGAGCGGTGCGGGTGAACGGGCTTCTGGTGGCATGTTTTGTCTCGATCAACCTGATGCAATTTTTCCTGCTGCCGCTCTGGCTGTTGCCGACCGACCCGCGCTGGGGCTGGCTGCTGTTGCCGGTGGCGCTGTCGAGCCTGACCTTCTGGGCCCTGATTCACGAGGCGATCCATGGCAGCTTGAGCGGAAGCCGGCGGCTCAATCACCTGGCCGGCCGCCTGCTCGCCGTGGCTTATGGCGCGCCGTTCCAGGTGCTGCGCCGCGGGCATCTGCTGCACCATGGCCTGAGCCGCACGCCGCGCGATCGCAGCGAGGTGTATGACGATGCCCGCGTCAGCCGGGCGCAGGCGGCGCCGGCCTATTATTTCCGCCTGCTGGGCGGGCTGTATGTCTACGAATGGCTCTGCGTGCCGCTGTTTCTGCTGCCGCGCCGCTGGATCCGCGCCGCGGGGCGCCGGCTTGCGCGGGAGGACAATGTGGTGGCGCTCATGGCGGAGAAACTGACCCAGGCCGCTGTCCTGCGCGAGGTCCGGCTCGATGCCTGCGCCATCCTGCTCTTGTTCGGCTTCGGTTTCTGGGCCTATGGCAGCCAGGCCTGGCTGCTGGCGCTCGCCCTCTATGGCCGCGCCCTGATCGTCTCGCTCAACGACAACGCCTACCACTACGCCACGCCGCTGGGCGAGACGCGCTACGCCATGAGCCTCAGCCTGCCGGGCTGGCTGGCGCGCCTGCTGCTCAATTTCAATTACCACGGCACGCATCATCGCCAGCCCCACCTGGGCTGGCGCGACTTGCCGCATGCCTTTGCCGCCGAGAGGGGCAGCTTCCAGCTCGGCATGGGGACGGCCCTCTGGCGCCAGTTGCGCGGCCCGATCCCCCTCTCCGCCCTGGCCGGGCCGATGCCTCAGCCCAGGCTGTCGAGCGGCTGAGGCGGTGCGATCTTGTAGCCCTGGGCGTAGTCGACGCCGAGCTCCTTCAGCTTCTGCAACGATTCCTCGCTCTCGACGAAGGCGGCCATGGTCTTCAGGCCCATGGCATGGCCGACCCGGGTGATCGCCTCGGTCATCGAGTAGTGATACAGGTTGTACTGCATCTCGCGGATGTAATTGCCATCGATCTTCAGGTAGTCCAGGCCCAGGTTCTTGAGATAGGAGAACGAGGCCATGCCGGTGCCGAAATCGTCCAGGGCGAACTTGCAGCCCATCTTGCGCAGCGACTCGATGCAGCTGGCGCATTGCTTGAAATTGGCGATGGCGGCGCTTTCCGTGATCTCGAAGCAGAGCGCGCCGGGGTCGGCGCCGCTCGCCGCGATCTCGCCGACGATGAAGTCGTACAGCTCGGGATCGCCGATCGAGCTGCCGGAAAGATTGATCGCGATGTGGGAGAACCGGCGTCCGGTCTTACTGCCGGCCCAGGCCAGGGCGTGGCGGATCACCCAGCGGTCGATCGCCGGCATCAGGTTGTAGCGCTCGGCCGCCGGCAGGAAGGCGCCGGGTGCGATCAGCCTGCCGTCCGGCTCCCGCATGCGAAGCAGGACCTCCACCTTGCGGCTGTCGGCCGGCGGTGTCTGGTCGAGCATGATGATGGGCTGGCCATAGAGCACGAAGCGGTCTTCCTGCAGGGCGCGTTGGATGCGTTCGGCCCATTCCATTTCGTCGCGCCGCCCGGTCTCCTCCGATTCACTCGCGCTGTAGACGCAGATCTGGTTGCGGCCGCGGTCCTTGGCGGCATAGCAGGCAGCGTCGGCCTGTTTGATCACCGTGGCGGACTGGCTGGTGTCGGCATCGATGGTGCTCAGCCCGATGCTGGCGCCGAGGGTGAAGCTGCGGCCGTTCCAGTCGAAGCGATAATCGCGCACCGCCGCCAGCAGGCTTTCGGCCACCTTCTTCGCGTCATCGATGGCGCAGCCGCGCAACAGGAAGCCGAATTCGTCGCCGCCCAGCCGGGCGAGCAGGTCGCTCGCGCGCATCCTGTCCTGGAACAGGCGGCCGATCTGCTTGAGCAGCTCGTCGCCCGCCGCGTGGCCGCAGCTGTCGTTGACGATCTTGAACATGTCCAGGTCGAGGAAGCCGACCACATGCGACTGGGGCTGGCTGCGGTTGTTCTTGAGGGCTTCCTCCAGCGCCAGTTCGAAGGCGCGGCGGTTGGGCAGGCCGGTGAGCGGGTCGTGACTGGCCTGATAGGCGAGCTGGCTGGCGATGCTCAGGGTGTAGGTGACGTCGTGGAATACCCAGACCGCGCCCAGATGGCGCTCGCCGCCGTGAATGTCGGACACGGCGTACTCCACGTCCACCGTCTGGCCGCTTTGGTGACTGAGCTTGAACGGATAGCCGGGCTGCGCCGGAGGGGTGAGCTTGAGCACCTCGGCGACCGGCCGCTCGATCGCCTGCTCCAGGCTGAAACCGATCAGCCGCTCGGCCGCCGGATTGAGGTAGCGCACGCGCTGCCGGGCATCGGTCACCACCACGGCCTCGGTCACCGCCTCGAGCGTGGTTTTGGCGAAGACCTGGTCCTCGGCCTGGGCCAGGCGGCGCAGGATGTAGCCGGCGACGATGACCGCCAGGGCCAGGGTCAGCGCGCCCACCCCGCTCAGAAACCACCAGTGCCCGCGCTGACTGGTCTTGACCTGGCTCAGCAGGGCCTGCATGGCCTGGTGCTGCAGCGCGGCCTGGCGGCCCAGGACCTCGAGCAACTGGTTCTGCCTGGGCAGCACCTCGTAGACCAGCAGGCGGCGCGCGGTCTCGACCTCACCCATGATCAGCAGGTCCAGGGCCTCGTTGAGCCGGGGTGAGGTCGCGCGCACCAGCCTGAACTGCTGGTCCATCAGACGGCGCTCCTCGGCGTTGAGCGGCTGGGCCAGCAGGCGCTCGCGTGCCGCCATGTATTCCGAGGCGAGCTCGCTGTGACGCTGAACCAGGGCATCGAGCCTGGCCCTGTCGGTCGACAGGATCATGGTCACGGCATTGAACGAGCGTTCCCGCGCCGCGCTGTACATGGTGTTGGCCTGGTTGAGCTTTTCGCTGTGCTCGGCGATCGCCGCCTGCATCCGGCCGACCACCCATTCGCCGTGGATGACGGTGGTGGCGGCGAGCAGTGCCATGAGCCCGATCAGCGCGGCGAAGCCGACACCGGCGATGGCCACGCGTCTTTCCCGAAAAAGCCCCTTTGTCATGGCCTGCCCTGATTTGTCGTTGTTTTATTTGAATAGTCGGAGAGAACGGTAGCATGAGCCTTCGCCGCCACGAAACTGGTACATCCATACCGGGTTTTGCCGCCGGCCGGGCCTGGGGCGGCCGGCCCGCATCCGCCTGGCCCGCAGCCCAAAATTTCGCGATTGCCCGGACCGGACCGCGCACGCGCCGGGCGGGCGCAGACAGCCGTGACTCCACCATCACCCGGCGGCTTGATTCGGCATGTTGCCGCTGGGACCGGCACTGAAACGTCGGGCAGGGCGCGCGTGACGCATGGCAGAGTCATGTCTCAACTATAGCCCGGCGCGCACCCTACTCATTCCCGGGGCAAGCCCGTATGCTTGGCACATGAGCGCTCAAACCAATCCTGCTGCCAGGCGTTTGTCCGCCGGGGTGGTCGTCGCGCGCCGGGAGGGTGGTGACTGGCGCCTGCTCATCCTGCGCTGCTACAACCATTGGGATTTCCCCAAGGGCACCCTGGAGCCGGGCGAGACCCCCCTGGCCGGCGCCATCCGGGAGACGGCCGAGGAGTCTTCGGTCACCGATCTCGATTTTCGCTGGGGCGAGATTTACCGCGAAACCGAGCCCTACCGCCGGGGCAAGGTGGCGCGTTATTACCTGGCCGAGACCCGGCAGCGTGACATCCACCTGCCGATCGCGCCCGAACTGGGTCGGCCCGAGCACGACGAATGGCGCTGGGTCGACTTCGCCGAGGCCCAACGCCTCTTGCCGCCCCGGCTCCAGCCCATCCTGGCCTGGGCGCGCCAACAGCTCACCGACTAATGCGGCGCGCGCTGCATCCCTGTCTCGTCAACGAACCCTTCGGCGATCCCGGCCTGTTCGTCGATTTCCTGTTCGAGGGCCGGGCCCTGCTGTTCGATCTGGGCGATATCCGCGCCCTGGCGCCGCGCAAGATCCTGCGCGTGTCGGACATCTTCGTCTCGCACTGCCACATGGATCACTTCATGGGCTTCGACTGGCTGCTGCGCATCTGCCTCGGGCGCGAGCGCGCGGTGCGGCTGTATGGCCCGCCCGGCTTCATCGCCAAGGTCGAGGCCAAGCTCGCCGCCTATACCTGGAACCTTTTGCACCGTTATGGCAACGATTTCGGCCTGGAGGTGACCGAGCTGCTGGCGCCGGGACGGGTGCAGCGGGCGCGTTTTCACGTGCGCCAGGGGTTCCGGCGCGAGGCGCTGGGCGAGGGTCGAATCGAGGATGGGGTGCTGCTGGCCGAGCCGGGCTTTCGCGTGCGCTGTGCGCTGCTCGACCACGGCACGCCCTGCCTGGGCTTCGCTTTGGAGGAGACGCAGCACGTGAACATCTGGAAGACCCGGCTCGCCGAACGCGGCCTGGCGGTCGGTCCCTGGCTGCAGGGACTCAAGCGGGCGGTGCTGGCCGGGCAGGATGCGGCGGCAACCATTCCCGGGCCGAGCGGGCAGCCGCTCCCCGTGAACACGCTGCTCGACTGCGTCGAGGTGACGCCCGGCATGAAGCTCGCCTATGTCACCGATGTGGTGTTCAGCGAAGCCAATGCCGCGGCCATCGTCGAACTCGCGCGCGGCGCCGACACCCTGTTCATCGAGAGCGTCTTCCTCGACACGGCGGCGGCGCGCGCCGCCGACAAGCGGCACCTCACTGCCGGCCAGGCCGGGCGCCTGGCGCGCGCGGCCGGCGTGAAGGCGGTGGAGCCCTTTCACTTCTCGCCGATCTACCGCGGGCGCGAGGTGGAATTGCGGGCCGAGCTGGAACGCGCCTTCCAGGGGGCCTGATGCAGATCCTGATCGGCACCTCGGGCTGGGTCTATCCCCATTGGCGCGGCCGCTTCTACCCCGAGTCACTGCCGGAATCCGACTGGCTGGCGTTCTATGCCCGGCATTTGGCGAGCGTCGAGATCAACCGCAGCTTCTATCGCCTGCCCACGCGCGAGACCTTCGCCGCCTGGCGTGCGGCCACGCCGCAAGACTTCGTGTTCAGCGTCAAGGCCAGCCGCTATATCACCCACCTGAAGAAACTCAAGGCGCCGGAGCTGAGCCTGCCGCCGCTGCTCGAGGCCGCCTCCGGCCTGGGCGACAAGCTGGGGCCGCTCCTGTTTCAGTTGCCGCCCAACTGGCGGGTGAATCTGGAACGCCTACGCCACCTGCTCCAAACCCTGCCGCGTGGCCTGCGCGTCGCTTTCGAGTTACGCGATCCGAGCTGGCATTGCCGGGAGGTGTTCGATCTGCTGGCCGAACACAACGCCGCCTTCTGCATCTATGACCTGGCCGGTTTCGAGAGCCCGCGTCAGATCAGCGCCGACTTCAGCTATATCCGCCTGCACGGGCCGGGCGCGGCCTACTGCGGGCGCTACGGCCGCCAGGCGCTCGCCGGCTGGGCGGCCTGGCTCGCGCGGCAGCCGTTGAAGACGGCCTATGTCTATTTCGACAACGACGAGGCGGCCTATGCGGTGCGCGACGCCCTGGAACTGAAGGCGCTGCTGGCATGAGCCCGATCGAGATCGACGGCAGTCACGGCGAGGGCGGCGGCCAGCTAGCGCGCCTGGCTATGGCCCTGGCCGCGATCACCGGCCGGCCGCTGCATCTGACCAACATCCGGGCCGGCCGCGCCAAGCCCGGCCTGATGCCGCAGCACCTGGCCGCGCTCCGTGCCGTGGCCGCCGTGAGCCAGGGCGAGCTGAGCGGGGCCGAACTGGGTGCGCGCGCAATCCGCTTTGCACCCGGCCGCATCCGTGGCGGCGACTATCGCTTCGAGGTGGGCACCGCCGGCAGCGTCAGCCTGGTGCTGCAGGCCCTGCTGCCGGTGGCCCTGCATGCGGATGGCCCCTGCCGGCTCTGCATCGCCGGTGGCACCGACGTGAAAATGGCGCCACCCCTGGATTATCTGCGCCTGATCTTCCTGCCCTGGCTCGCGCGTCTGGGGGTGTCGGTTCAGATCGAATCGCTGCGCCGCGGCTATTACCCGCGCGGCGGCGGTGAGCTCTGCCTCAAGCTCGCGCCGCGCAAACAGCTCCAGCCCCTGGTGCTGGAGACGGCGGGGCCGGTGCGGGCCATTCGCGGCGTGGCCCATGTCGCGCATCTGCCCCTGTCGATCGCCGAGCGCATGGCAAACGCGGCCGGGGCGCTGCTCACCGACCTGGGCCCGGTGGCGCTCGAGGCCAAAGTGTTGGGGCAGGACGAGGCCTTCGGCACCGGCGGCGCCCTAGTGCTGGCGGCCGAGACCGAGCACAGCCTGCTCGGCGCGGCGTGCGTGGCCGAGCGCGGCGTGCCGGCCGAGCGCCTGGGCGAGGCGGCCGGCCTCGCCCTGCGCGCGGAATTGCAAAGCGGCGCGGCGTTCGATGGGCATGCCGCCGATCAGCTGCTGATCTATCTGGCCCAGGCGCCGGGCAGCTCACGCTTCACCGTGCGTGAGCCCAGCCTGCATGCCCGCACCGTGATGTGGCTGATCGAGCAATTCCTGCCGGTGCGCTTCAAGCTGACCGCGCAGGGCACGCATTACCGGATCGAACTCGTGCATGGCTGAGCGCTGGTATGCCGGGGTCGACGGCTGCCGGGCGGGCTGGTTCGTCATCCTGCTCGGCTATCGCGGCGCGCAGCTGGTCGCGCTGCGGCATCGCCTGTGCACCGGTTTCGATGCCGTGCCGGCCCTGGCCGAGCGACCGGCGCGCATCGCGGTGGACATGCCGATCGGGCTGTTGGCGGCGGCGCAACCGGGTGGGCGCAGCTGCGACCGGGCCGCGCGCCGGTGTCTGGGGCAGCGGCGCGCCAGCGTGTTCTCGCCGCCGGCCCGGCCCGTGCTCGGTGCCCGCACTTACCCCGAGGCCTTGCGCTTGAGCCGGGCCGGCAGTGACGCCGGCCTGGGCCTGAGCCGGCAGGCCTTCAATCTTTTGCCCAAGCTGCGTGAGCTGGATGCCTGCCTGAGCCCGGCCCGGCAGGGGTATATCGTCGAGGCCCACCCGGAACTCGCCTTCCTGCACCTGGCCGGCAGCCCCATGCGCCACAACAAGAAACGCGCCGAGGGCCGGGCCGAGCGCCTGGCCCTGCTCGAGCGTGCACTGGGCCGGTGGCTGCCCGAGCTGGAGGCTGTGCGCCGAGACTATGGCGCGCAGCGGCTGGCGCTGGATGACATCATCGATGCCTGTGTCCTGGCCTGGGTGGCGCGGCAGATCGATCTGGGGCAGGCGCGGCGTCTGCCCGAGGGGGCGGTCGAGCAGGACGGCAAGGGCCTGCGCATGGAGATCTGGTATTGAGGTTTCCCGCTGCAGCCGCCGGTCAGGCCCGATGCCGGCTCTCGCCGGTGGTGACGCCGCCGGCGATCATGTGCGCCACTCGCAGCGGTTCCGGCAGGCGGCCATGGCGCTGCAGGCGGGCGATCAGCGTTTCCGCGGCGTCCGCCGCGATGCCGACAGACTGGCAGTACACGCCCGCCATGGGCGTCATGGGGCCGGCGGCCTCGATCAGGCGCCACTTGCGCGCGCCGCCCGGCACCTTCTCCAGCAAGGCGCGGCGGATGGCGGCCAGGTCGGGCCGGTGGCGGGCGACCACCAGCACCGGCAGCCGGGTGGCCTGGTGCAGGGCCTTGAGATCGATCACGTTGAAGCCGGCGAAGGCGATGCCCTGCAGCAGGATGGCCTGCAGTTGGGCGAAATATTTCGAGCCGGTCAGGCACGCGATCAGGCGCGCGGTGCTGTTGACCCCGTCGCGCCGCACCCGGGTGGAGAGCACGCCGTCGAGCCGGTCGCCGGCGAAGACGGCACCCACCACCAGGACGTCGCCGCGTTGGCTGCGCCGGAACGGGGCGTCGTCGAAGCCGACGACATGGGAGATGGCGCGCCCCATCGGGCTGCGGGCGGCAAAAAGAGGCGGGCCGTGAGGCCCGCCCGGGCGCTTACTGCTTGAGGATGCGCATCTCCGTGCGGCGGTTCTGCGCCCGGCCTTCACGGGTGGCATTGCTGGTGACCGGCTGCAGCTCGCCATATCCCTTGGCGGTCAGCTGCTTGGGATCGACCCCCTGCTTGATCAGATAGTCACGCACGGCATTGGCCCGCCGCTCCGACAGGCCCTGGTTGTACTTTTCGGTGCCGATGTTGCAGGTGTGGCCGGCCATCTCGGCGACCAGGTTGGGATAGCGCTTGAACACCTTCGCCACCTCGTCCAGCACCTTGGCCGATTCCTCGGTGATGCGGGCCGAATCGAAGGCGAACCAGACACCCTTGAGCGTGATCTTCTCGACCAGCGGGCAGCCTTCGTGGTCCACCTTGACGCCCTTCGGGGTGCCGGGGCACTTGTCCTTGCTGTCGGGCACGCCGTCGCCGTCGCTGTCGGCCTCGGCCTGGGGGGCGGGCGTCGGCTTCACCTCGGCCGGCGGGGCGGCCGGCTTGGTCTCGCAGCCGTCGGCATCGACCTTGGCGCCCTTGGGCGTGTTGGGGCATTTGTCCTTGTAGTCGGGCACGCCGTCGCCGTCGGAATCAAGCGGGCAACCGTGCTCATCGACCTGGACGCCTTTCGGGGTATCCGGGCATTTGTCGCGGTGGTCGGGCACGCCGTCGCCGTCGCTGTCTTTGGGCTGGCAGAGCAGGGCGCCGATGATGGCACCGCCCACCGTGCCGCCGCCGACCGTGATGCCGTCGGCTGCCGCGCCGATCGCCGCGCCGGCCACGGCGCCGGTGACGATGCAGCTCAGCTTGTCTTCGAACCAGTTACCCGCCGCCATGGCGTTGCCAGTGACGAACAGCGGCAAAAGAACGGCCAACAGCAGATTCCAGCGGCGCATGACGATCTCCTGCGAAAAAATGATGGTTGGATTATAGAGCCAAGGGGCTGGTTTCCGGGCAGGTTTTGCCGCACCATGGCCAGATGCGAGCCGTTCTCGAACATCCCTGGAATCTGACGCCCGCCGAGGCGATCGCACTGCAGCAGCGCCTGCGGCAGGCGGTCGATCGGCGCGAACATCCGATCCAGCTGCGCCATGTCGCCGGGATCGACGTCGGCTTCGAGGACGCGGGCAAAACCACCCGGGCGGCGGTCGCGGTGCTCGACTTTCCCGATCTCAGGCTGGTGGAGCAGGCCGTGGCGCGGCGGCCGACCAGCTTTCCCTATGTGCCGGGCCTGCTCTCCTTCCGCGAACTGCCGGCGGTGCTGCAGGCCCTGGCGCAATTGAAATGCGTGCCCGATGTCATCCTGTGCGATGGCCAGGGTCTGGCGCATCCGCGCCGCTTCGGCATCGCCTGTCACCTGGGCGTGCTGCTCGACCATCCCACCATCGGGGTGGGCAAGACCCGGCTTTGTGGCCAGGCGGTGGAGCCGGCCAACGAGAAGGGGGCCTGGACCCCGCTCATGGACGGCGCGGAGGTGATCGGCGCCGTGCTGCGCAGCCGGGTCGGCGTCAAGCCGGTCTATGTCTCGGTCGGCCACAAGCTCAGCCTGGCGCAGGCGATCGCAATCACCCTGGCCTGCACGCCGCGCTATCGTTTGCCCGAGACCACGCGCCAGGCCCACCGTCTGGCCTCGCTCGCCTGAGGCCGCACAAGTGCATTGCCTGCGCGCGCGGGCCGGTTGAAAATGCGCCTTCGGCCACATCTCGAAGGCCGCATGAAAACTTACATCACAACGACGGGAGGGGGCAGGGGCGGGGCCGCGTGGCCTGTCGCGTCTGCGATTGCAATGGCGCACACCATGGGTTGCTGATTCGAGCGTGGATGGGGCAAGTCGATTGAACGGCCCGCGCCGGGCGCGCGGCGGCTGGCTGCCGCCCGGGCTTGGGCGCCGTTTGGCCTGGCTGGCGGTCAGCCTCCTGCTGCTGGGCGGATTCGGCCCGGCCGGGGCGGAAGAGGGGCGCCTGCGCGTCTGGCTGGTGCTGTCCGAGCCGGGCGGGGCCTATGCCGAGCTGGCGCGCGCGCTCGAGGCCGGGCTGAGCGACAGGGTCGAGCTCACCACCCGGGTCCTGGAGTCCGGGGAATCCTGGGTGCCGGCGGTCAAGGGCGGCGATCTCATCGTCCCGGTCGGTCTGAAGGCGGCTCAGGCCGTGGCCCAGCTCGACCTGCCGGGGCCGGTGCTGGCGGCGCTGCTGCCCCGACAGGGCTACGAGGCCCTGTTCAACCACGGCCAGGCGGCACGCCGGCCGGTCTCGGCCCTGGTGCTGGACCAACCCTGGGAACGCCAGCTCGCCCTGGTGCGCCTGGCCCTGCCCAAGGCCGAGCGGGTCGGCGTGCTGCTGGGCCCGGGCAGCCAGGGTCAGAAAGGGGATCTGAGCCGGGCGGCCCAACAGGTCGGCCTGCGCTTGAACGCGGCCACGGTGAGCCAGGCGAGCGAGGTGTTCGTCCGCCAGCGCGAGCTGCTGCGGGGCAACGAGGTGCTGCTGGCGGTGCCCGATCCTTTGGTGCTCAATCCCGCCACCCTGATGAGCTACCTGATCAGCGCCTATCGCGCCCGGGTGCCCATCGTCGGTTTTTCCCCCAGCCTGGCCGAGGCCGGGGCGCTCGCCGCGGTCTATTCCACCCCGGAGCAGATCGGCCGGCAACTTAGCGAACTCATCGTCGAGCTGGCGCACGGGCGCAGCGCCCGGCCGGCCCGCCTGATTTATCCACGCTATTTCAAGGTCAGCGTCAATCGCCAGGTCGCCCGTTCGCTCGAGCTGGAGATCGCGCCCGACGACTGGCTGCAAAGGCAGCTCGAGGCCAGGGGGGACAAGTCATGAAGCACCTGGGGATCCAGCGCAGCATTCTGCTCGCGGTGTTGTTGCCGAGCCTGTTGCTCGCGATCGCGCTGGCGGCCTACTTCACCTACGACCGCATCCGCGACAGCGAGCGGGCCTGGCGCATGTTGGGCGACAACCTGGCGCGCCATCTGGCCGCCTCCTCGGAATACGCCATCGTCACCGGCAACCGCGCCATGCTCGATGCCCTGGTCCAGGCGGCGGCGCAGGAGCCGGGCGTGCGTTTCGTGTTGGTGCGGGACGAACTGGATCAGCCCCTGGCCTCGGCCGGGCCGGTCGATCCCGGGCTGTTCGCCGAAGCGGGCAGCACGGCGCGGTTGCCGTGGGAATCCGAATGGCTGATCCGTCAGCCGGTGCTGTTGCAAAGCCTGAACCTGCCCGACCCCCTGCTCGACCTGGGGCAGGGCGAAACGGTGCCGCGTCCGGAGCGGCAGATCGGCACGGTGCTGCTCGGCATGGCCACCGATCACCTGGCGGCCTTGCGCCAGGACCTGGTACTGGCCGGGCTCCTGATCATGGGGCTGGGCGCCGGGCTGGCCGCGATCTTCGCCGTGCTGGTCAGCCGCGGCATCAGCCGGCCGATCCTGGCCCTGTCGCGCGTGGTCAGCCGCCTGGGCCAGGGTGAACTGACCGTGCGCGCCGAGCAGGATGCCGGGGGCGAGATCGGCCAGTTGCAGGCCGGGGTGAACCGCATGGCGGTTTCGCTCGAACAGCATCAGCGCCTGCTCCAGCAACGGGTGCGCGAGGCGACGGCGGACCTGGAGCGGAAAAAGCAGGAGGCGGAGCAGGCCAATCTGGCGAAATCCCGTTTCCTCGCCTCGGTCAGCCATGACCTGCGTCAGCCCATGCACGCCCTGGGCCTGTTTATCGAACTGCTCAATCAGCAGCTCGCGGACGATCAGCTGCGTGGCATCGTCCAACGCATGCAGGCCTCGGTCAGCCAACTGGAGGCCATGTTCAATGCCCTGCTCGATCTGTCCAGGCTCGATGCCGGCGCGGTGCAGCCGAACGTGCGCGACTTCGACCTGCAGCCCTATCTGCGGCGCCTGATCGAGGAATTCGCGCCCCAGGCCGGGCAGAAGGGCCTGCGCTTGCGGGTGCGCCTGCAGCCGGTGTTCACCCACAGCGATCCCCTGCTGCTGAGCCGGATCCTGAACAATCTGGTCGCCAATGCCATTCGCTATACCGAGCACGGCGGCGTGCTGGTGGCCTGTCGCCGCCGGCGCGACCATTGGCTGCTTCAGGTTTGGGACAGCGGCATTGGCATGGCGCCGGAGGAGTTGCCGCGCATCTTCGAGGAGTATTACCAGGTCGGCAATGCGGCGCGCGATCGCCAGCATGGCATGGGGCTCGGTCTGGCCATCGTCGCCCGGCTGGCACGCCTGCTTGGCCATGAATTGCAGGTGCAGTCGCGGCCGGGACGGGGCACGGTGTTCAGCCTCAAGCTGCCGCTCGCCCAGCGGCCGGCGTCCGAACCGACGCCAGGACCGGCGCCGGCGCCGCGGTTCAGTGGTCAGCGTATTCTGGTAATCGACGACGATCCCGATGTGCTCGATTCCATGGGGGCCCTGCTGGCGAGCTGGGGTCTTGTGCCGGTGTTGGCCTCCGGCCTGGAGACGGCCTGGGGCGCGCTCGAGCAGGCCGGCCCACCCGATGCCGTGCTGAGCGACTTCCGGCTGCCCGGTGCGCTGGACGGCATCGGCGTGATCGAGTGCCTGCGCGCGCGTTACGGCGCCGCGCTGCCGGCCGCCCTGATCAGTGGTGATACCGCGCCGGACCACGTGGCGCGCATGAACGCCAGCGGCCTGGCGCTGCTGCACAAGCCGGTGGCACCGAGCCGGCTGCAGGCGCTGCTCGCGGCCCTGCTGCTGCGCGCCTGACCGGACGCCCGGGCGGCAAAGCCTCCGGCGTGGTCTAATATGAAGACCGCGACGTCTTAAATACCGGGGTGCTCCATATGAGTGCGCAAGCGAGCCTGACCGTCGATGGCAACGAAGCGGCGGCCCGGATGGCCTATTTGTGCAACGAGGTCATCGCCATCTATCCGATCACGCCGGCCTCGCCCATGGGCGAGCTGGCCGACGAATGGGCTGCCCAGGGGCGCCCCAATCTCTTTGGCACGGTGCCCGGCATCATCGAGATGCAAAGCGAGGCCGGCGCCGCCGGCGCCCTGCACGGGGCGCTCACCGGCGGGGCGCTGGCCACCAGCTTCACCGCCTCGCAGGGCCTGCTCCTGATGATCCCCAACATGTACAAGATCGCCGGCGAGCTGACGCCCTTCGTGCTGCACGTGGCGGCGCGCACCCTGGCCACCCACGCCCTGTCGATCTTCGGCGATCACAGCGACGTCATGGCCACGCGCGCCACCGGCTTCGCCCTGCTCGCGGCCAATTCGGTGCAGGAGGCCCAGGACATGGCGCTGATCGCCCAGGCGGCGACGCTCCAGGGCCGGGTGCCGGTGCTGCATTTCTTCGACGGCTTCCGCACCTCGCACGAGGTGGCCAAGATCGTGCCGGTGGACGAGGCGACGGCGCGGGCCATGCTCGATCCGCAGGCCATTGCCGACCACCGCGGCCGCGCCCTGTCGCCCGAGCACCCGGTGCTCAAGGGCAGCTCGCAGAACCCCGATGTCTTCTTCCAGTCGCGCGAGCGGGCCAATCCCTACTACGACGCTTTTCCCGGCATCGTGCAGGCGACGATGGACCGCTTCGCCGGGCTCACCGGCCGGCAGTACCGGCTGTTCGATTACGTCGGCGCGCCGGATGCCGAGCGGGTGATCGTGCTCATGGGTTCGGGCGCGGAGACGGTCGAGGAGACCGTTCTGCATCTCAATGCCCACGGCGAGGCGGTCGGCGTGCTCAAGGTGCGGCTCTACCGCCCGTTCTCGGCGCAGGCCCTGCTGGCGGCGCTGCCGGCGTCGGCCAGAAGCCTCGCCGTGCTCGACCGGACCAAGGAGCCGGGCGCGGACGGCGAGCCCCTGTACAAGGACGTGGTCACCGCCCTGGCCCAGGCGGCGGCCGACGACGTGCGCGCCATGCCGCGCGTGATCGGCGGCCGCTACGGCCTGGCCAGCAAGGAGTTCACCCCGGGCATGGTCAAGGCGGTGTTCGATGCCTTGCGCGAGGCCCAGCCCAAGCGGCAGTTCACCGTCGGTATCAACGATGATCTGACCCACCTGTCGCTGCCCTGGGATGCGGCCTTCCGCACCGATGCGGCGCGAAAGGCGCAGGGCGCGGTGTTCTATGGCCTGGGCGCGGACGGCACGGTGTCGGCCAACAAGAACTCGATCAAGATCATCGGCGAGGCGACCGCGCTCTATGCCCAGGGCTATTTCGTCTACGACTCCAAGAAATCGGGCGCGGTGACGGTGTCGCACCTGCGCTTCGGGCCCGAGCCCATCCGTTCGGCTTATCTGTTGGGCGAGGGCGATGCCCATTTCGTCGCCTGCCACCAGACCGTGTTTGTCGAGCGCTACGACATGCTCGACCTGGCCCAGCTGAATGGGGTGTTCCTGCTCAACAGCCCGGCCGGTCCCGAGGCGGTGTGGGACACTCTGCCGCGGCGCATGCAGCAGCAGATCATCGACAAGAATCTCGCCTTCTACGTGATCGACGCCTACCGCGTGGCCGAGCAGGCCGGCATGGGCCGGCGCATCAACACCATCATGCAGACCTGCTTTTTCGCCATCTCCGGCATCCTGCCGCGCGAGCAGGCGATCGCCGCGATCAAGCAGGCGGTGGAGAAGACCTACGGCAAGAAGAGCAAGCGTCTGGCCGAGCTCAACTTCGCGGCGATCGACATGACGCTGGCAAACCTGCATCGCGTGCAGGTGCCAGGCGAGGCGAGCAGCCGCATCGAACGGCCGCCGGCGATCCCCGAAACCGCGCCGGAATGGCTGCGCCGCTTCACCGGCGAGCTGATCGCCGGCCGGGGCGATGCCCTGCCGGTCTCGCTCATGCCGGAGGATGGCAGTTTCCCGCTCGGCACCGCGGCCTGGGAGAAGCGCAATATCGCGCTGGAGATTCCGGTGTGGGACGCGGCGCTGTGCACCCAGTGCGGCAAGTGCGTGCTGGTCTGCCCGCACAGCGCCATCCGCTCCCGGCTGTTCACGGCCGAACAGGCGGCGGCCGCGCCGCCGAGCTTCAAGCACGTGCCGGTGAAGAGCAAGGAATACCCGGCCGGCATTCACATCAGCTACCAGGTGGCGCCGGACGACTGCACCGGTTGCGGCGACTGCGTCGAGGCCTGCCCCATCCACGACAAGTCCAACGTCTCGCACCGGGCGGTGAACATGGCGCCGATTGCGCCGCTGCTGGAACAGGAGCGGGAAAACTGGCGCTTCTTCGTCGGTCTGCCGGAATACGATCGCAGCAAGGTCAAGCACACCACCATTCCCGGCGCCATGCTGCTCGACCCCCTGTTCGAGTTTTCCGGCGCCTGCCCGGGCTGCGGCGAGACGCCCTACATCCGGCTGGCCACCCAGCTCTTCGGCGACCGCATGCTGATCGCCAACGCCACCGGCTGTTCCTCGATCTATGGCGGCAATCTGCCGACCACGCCCTATACTGTGAACCACGCGGGCCGGGGGCCGGCCTGGTCCAACTCCCTGTTCGAGGACAACGCCGAGTTCGGCTTGGGCATGCGCCTGGCGGCCGATCAGCTCATGCACCACGCCCAGAATCTGCTGCGCGCGTTGGCCGGCGAGATCGGTAGCGACCTGGCCCAGGCCCTGCTTTCGGCCGACCAGTCCAGCGAGGCCGGCATCGCGGCCCAGCGCCAGCGGGTCGAGGCCCTGCTCTACAAGCTGGCCGAACTGAACCACGACCGGGCCGAGGCCCTGGCCCAGGTGGCCGAGTGGCTGATCCGCCGCTCGGTCTGGATCGTCGGCGGCGACGGCTGGGCCTACGACATCGGCTACGGCGGGCTCGACCATGTGCTGGCCCTGCCTTATGACGTCAACATCCTGGTGCTCGACACCGAGGTCTATTCCAACACCGGCGGCCAGACCTCGAAGGCGACGCCGATCGGCGCGGTGGCCAAGTTCTCGGCCGGCGGCAAGGCCACGGCGAAGAAGGACCTCGCCCGCCTGGCCATGGACTATGGCCATGTCTATGTGGCCCACATCGCCTACGGCGCCAAGGACGTGCATACGCTCAAGGTGTTCCACGAGGCCGAGTCCTATCCGGGGCCGTCGCTGATCATCGCCTACAGCCCCTGCATCGCCCACGGCGTCGATCTCAAGTACAACCTGCGGCAACAGGACGCGGCGGTGAAGAGCGGGCACTGGCCCTTGTTCCGTTTCGATCCGCGCGAGGCGGAGCAGGGGGCCAATCCCTTCCGCCTGGATTCGGCACCGCCCTCGGTGCCGATCAGGGAGTTCATGGCGAGCGAGACCCGTTTCGCCATGCTCCAGCGCAGCCATCCGGAGGCGGCCGAGGCCTTCCTGGCGGCGGCCCAGCGCGAGGCGGACGCACGGTTCCGGGCCTATCAGGCCATGACCCGGACCGTGTCAGCGAAGGAGAGCGATCATGGTTGATCTGTCCACTGACTATGTCGGGCTCAAACTGAAGAATCCGCTGGTGCCTTCGGCCTCGCCCTTGTCCAAGAGCCTGGGCAAGGCACGCCAACTGGAGGATGCCGGGGCGGCGGCCATCGTCATGTACTCGCTGTTCGAGGAGGAGCTGCGGGTGGAGGAGGCGATGGCCGAACGTTTCCTGCTCAATCCGGCCCTGGGGCACGGCGAGGCGTCGGGCTTCCTGCCCGATCTGGGCCGCTACATGAGCAGCCTCGACCGCTATCTCGAACAGCTGCGCCGCTTGAAGGAAAGCCTGGACATCCCGGTCATCGCCAGCCTGAACGGCATCTCGCTCGGCGGCTGGGTCGATCTGGGCACCGAATTGCAACAGGCTGGCGCCGATGCCCTGGAACTCAACGTCTATCACATCGCGGCCAATGCCGATGACCCGGCCGAGGCGGTGGAGCAGCGCTATATCGAGCTGCTCAAGGAACTGCGCCATGCGGTATCGCTGCCGATCGTGATGAAGCTGTCGCCCTTCTTCTCCTCGCTGCCCAATTTCGTCAAGCGTCTGGAGGCGGCGGGCGCCAACGGCGTGGCCCTGTTCAACCGCTTCTATCAGCCCGACATCGATCTTTCCAGCCTGAGCATGACGGACGAGATTCATCTGTCGACGCCGGACGATGCCCTGTTGCGCCTGCGCTGGATCGGCATTCTGCATGGCCGCACGCAGCTGAGCCTGGCCGCCACCGGCGGCGTGCATGGGCCGGACGAGGCCCTGAAGATGCTGCTGGCCGGGGCCGATGTGGTGCATCTGGCCAGCTGCCTGCTGCAGCACGGCCCTGAGCGGCTGAGCCAGATCCTGCACGGGATCGAGGCCTGGCTGCGCGAGCGGGAATACGCCTCGGTCCGGCAGCTCAAGGGCAGCATGAGCCAGCGCAACCTGGCCGACCCGGCAGCCTATGCCCGGGCCGGCTACAAGCGGGTGCTCGACAGTTATACCCCGCCGAGCGGGGTCTGGCGCTAATCCTTGTAGCGTTGGGCGATGGCCCGGAACTGTTCGGCGCTGGCGACAAAGGCGTCGGTCAGGTCGGGGTCGAAGTGGCTGCCGCGGCCCTCGGCGATGATGCGCACCGCCTGCTCGTGGGGGAAGGCCGGTTTGTAGACGCGCTGGCTGATCAGGGCATCGTAGACGTCGGCCAGCGCCATCAGGCGGGCCGAGAGTGGAATCGCCTCGCCCGCCAGTCCCTGGGGATAGCCGCTGCCATCCCACTTCTCGTGGTGGGCGTGGGCAATCTCGCGCGCCACGCGCAGGAAGGAGGTCGAGGCATCGAGCTTGGCCTCGGCCGCCAGGATGGCGTCGTGCCCCAGCGTGGTGTGGGTCTTCATGATCTCGAACTCCTGCGGCGTGAGCTTGCCCGGCTTTTGCAGGATGTGATCGGGGATGCCGACCTTGCCCACATCGTGCAGCGGGGCCGACTTGTGCAGCAGCTCGATCTGCTCCCAGGACAGTTCGCGCCGGAAGCGCGGCTGCTCGCGCACCTGGATGGCCAGGGCCTTGACGTAGTTCTGGGTGCGCAGGATGTGATTGCCGGTCTCGTTGTCGCGCGTCTCGGCCAGGCTGGCCAGGGCCAGGATGGTGGTGTCCTGGGTCAGGATCACCTCCTCCGTGCGCTTGAGCAGTTCGGCGGTGCGCTCGGCCACGCGCTGTTCGAGCCAGGCGTTCTGATTGCGCAGCTGGTCGCTCGCGTGCTTGAGCGAGAGCTGGGTGCGGATGCGCGCCTCCAGGATGGGCGGGCTGACCGGTTTGGTGATGTAGTCGACCGCGCCGAGTTGGAGGCCATAGGTCTCGTCGTCGATGCTGGAGCGGCCGGTCAGGAAGATGATGGGGATGGGGCGGGTGCCCGGCATCGACTTCAGGCGCTGGCAGGTTTCGTAGCCGTCCATGCCCGGCATCTCGATGTCGAGCAGGATCAGGTCGGGTACCTCGCCCCGGGTGATCAAATCGAGTGCGGCCTCGGCCGATTCGGCGGTCAGCACCTGGTATTGCTCACCGAGCAGGGCGCCGATGAGCGCGAGGTTCTCGCGCTGGTCATCGACGATCAGGATGCGGTCTTGTGCCATCGCTTCACTGTCCGTTCCGTCGGCCGTTCCTTCGACGCTAGGCCACCTTTTTCAGGGCCGCCAGCACGCTGGCGAACTGGCCCTCGAAATCGAGGCCCCGCTCGAACAGCTGGAGCGCCTCTTCCACCGAGGCGCGCACCGTGTCGGCCACCGCCTTCTCCTGGCCTTCGGTCAGGCCCAGATAGACGTAAAGCTTCTCCATGTTCTCGGTCAGGCTGTGCAGGATATAGCGGGTGTCCGACTGTTGCTTGCGGTATTGCTCGCGCAGGTTTTCGATCGCCGCCATCGTCTGCTGGGCGACCTGCTTCTGTTGTTCGACGTGGCGCACGACATCCTCGCGCAGCATGATCGCCGTGGCGCTGGCCTCCACCCCCTCGGCGATGAAGGCCGCATTGTCGCGGATGCGGCCGCACAGATCGGGGTTGTCGAGCGGCATGTTGTTCACCAGCAGCGAGGTGTGCGGGTAGTTGATGATCATGCGGCTCTTGAACTGGAAGATGCGGTCGAGCGAGTGGGTCTTGGCGAAGACCGAGGTCTCCAGTTCCGAGGCGTGGCCGGACGGGGTATAGGTGTAGTTGCCGTGCGGGGTGCGGATCTGCACCAGCGCCTCCAGGCCGTATTCGGCCATGGCCTCGATCGCCATCCTGGCCAGGGCGGCGTAATCGGTGCAGGTGAAGCAGTTGCGCAGGAACTTGAGGACCACGCCGCTTTCACCCAGGTTGGTGAGAAAGCTCATGGCCATCTGCTGCATGGATTCCTTTTCCTGGGCCAGTTGCTCGCGCTCGGCCTTGAGGCCGATCGCGATCTGCGCCTTTTGCAGCAGCTCTTCCGGCTCGAACGGCTTGATGATGAAGTCGACCCCGCCCACTTCATAGGCGCGCAGTCGCTCCTCCAGGCTGTCGTGCGAAGAGACGAAGATGACCGGCACGAAATGCACGGCCGACTGCTCCTGCAGGGCCTGGCAGGTGGCGTAGCCATCCATGCCCGGCATCTCGATGTCGAGCAGCACCAGGTCGGGCTTGTAGTCGGGCACCAGTTGCAGGCAGGCCTCGCCCGAGCCGGCGATCTTCACCTCGAAGTCGTCAGCCAGGGCCGCCTCGAGCATGCTGGCCACGATCGGGTCGTCGTCGGTGATCAGGATCTTCTTTTTGTCGCTGGCGACATCGAGGTCGAATGTGCTGTTCATGGTGTGGGGCTCCCGGTCGAATTGTGTGCAGGCTTTATGGAATCCTATGCTACCAGCGACCGGCCAGACGGTCGCGCAACAGGGCCACGCTGGCGCTCAGTGTCTGGCGCACGCTGGCAAATATGTCGGGGTAGTCGCTGCTGCCCTGTTTCAGTGCGGCCTCCAGCCGGCTGGCGGCCTGATACACCTCGGTCAGGCCCAGGTTGCCCGCCGCACCCTTGAGCTTGTGCGCGGTCTGCCGGGCGGCCTCGTGCTCGCCCCGCGCAAGCGCGGCGCCGATGCGCTCGGCATCGGCACCATGACTGTCGACGAAGGTCTTGAGCATGCGCAGATAGAAGTCGGTCTTGCCGCGCACCCGTGCCAGGGCGGCCTCGACATCGATGCCGGGCAATTCGGGCAATTCCGCCGCCGTCGGCAGGGCGGCCGGCGTCGCCGTGTCGGCCGGCGCACCGGTTTGGGGCCGCCCGCCTTGGCACCAGGTGAGCAGGGCGGCATAGAGTTTGTCGGGCTCGACCGGCTTGGTCAGGTGGTCGTTCATGCCGGCCTGCAGGCTGCGCTGGCGTTCCTCTTCCAGGGCGTGCGCGGTCATCGCCAGGATAGGCAGTGCCTCGTAACCCGGTTCCTCGCGGATGCGGTGGGTGGCCTCCAGTCCGTCCATCTCGGGCATCTGGATGTCCATCAACACCAGGTCGTAATAACCCGGAGGCCGGCCGGTCACCATGGCCAGGGCCTGGACGCCATCGTTGGCGACTTCCAGGCTGGCCCGGGTCGGCTCGATCAGACCGCGCATGATCTCCTGATTCAGGCCGTTGTCTTCCGCCAGCAGGATGCGGCGACCGGACAGATCGGGCACCTGGCTCACCTTGCGGCTGCGGCCGACCGCCTCGTGTTTCAGGCCATAAACGTGCTCCAGACACGCCTGCAGGTCGCTCATGAGCAGGGGCATCTGCAGGCAGCCCTGACGCATGTGAGGACAGCTCATGCACTGGGTATCCGCCCGGTGCACCAGAGAGACGACGTGGGCCGTCGCCTGGGCAAGCTGAGCCGAGAGGGGGTTGCCGGCCTCTGGTCGACAGCCGGGCTCGGCGATCCGGTTGTCGACCAGGATCAGCGAATAAGGCGCCGCGGCCGCCCTGGCCAGCAGATCGGCCGCGGCTTGCGCGCTGTCGGCGCGCTCGGTGGCGAAGCCGAACTTGTTCAGGATGCGGTCGATGAAGTCGGCGTTGCCCGCGTGGCGCTCCACGATCAGGGCACGCTGACCCGCCAGATTGGCCGGCACGGCGAAGGGCGGCATGGCACGGTTGATCCCGAACACGGCATTGAACATGAAGGTGGTGCCCTGGCCCGGCTGGCTGTAGACGACCAGGCCGCCGCCCATCAACTCGACCAGACGTTTGCTGATGGCCAGGCCCAGGCCGGTGCCGCCATAGCGCCGGGTGGTGGAGAGATCGGCCTGGGTGAAGGGTTGGAACAGGCTTTGCATCTGCGCTTCGGTCATGCCGATGCCGGTGTCGCGCACGGAAAAGCGCAGTTCGATGGCGTTTTCCCCGCGCATGGCCTCGATATCGATGTCCAGCTGCACCTCGCCGCTCGAGGTGAACTTGATGGCATTGGAGAGCAGGTTGAGCAGCACCTGGTTCAGGCGCAAAGGGTCGCCGATCAGATGCAGCGGCAGGTACTCGTTGTGGGTGAACACCAGGTCCAGGCCTTTTTCCCAGGCGCGTGGCCGCATCAGGGTCGCCAGGTCCTCCAGCAGGTCGGACAGGCCGAAGGGGATGCTCTCGAGCGAGAGCTTGCCCGCCTCGATCTTGGAAAAGTCGAGGATGTCGTTGACGATGCCGAGCAGGGAGGCGCCGGCGCGATAGATCTTCTCGACGTAGTCGCGCTGCCTCGCCTCCATCGGCGACTGCAGGCACAGGTGCGCCATGTTGAGGACGGCGTTGAGGGGGGTGCGGATCTCGTGGCTCATGTTGGCCAGGAACAGGCTCTTGGCCCGGCTCGCCGCCTCGGCCGCCTCCTTGGCCTCCTGCAGCCGGGTGGCGATGCGTTTCTGCTCGCGGATGTCGGTCACGGCATGGGCGAAATAGAGCGGCTGCCCCTTCTTGTCGAGCATGAGGAAGATGTCGTGCCAGGACGGGATGCATTCGCCCTCGGCGCTGACCAGGCTGAGTTCGCCCTGCCAGCTGCCCTGCTGCAGCACGAGGGGCAGGGCTTGATGCCTGAGCAGGTCGGCCGATTCGGGCGTCAGATAGCGGGTCAGGGGCTGGTTCAGGGCGAGGTCGAGGCGCGCCACCCGCAGCATTTTCCTCAAGGCGTCGTTCAGATAGGCCAGGGTCAGATCGTCGATCCGGGTCCAGCCCAGGCCGGTCGAGGCCGAGTCGGCATACCAGCGGAACACGGTCAATTCCTTCAGGGCCTGGCCCAGATCGTGGGTGCGTTCGTCGACCAGGGCCTGCAGATGCCGGCGGTGGCGCTCGAGTTCCTGCTCCGCCTGGATGCGTTCGGTGATGTCGATGATCAGCGCGACGTAAACCGGACGGTCGAGATAGCGCGATTTCTGGAGATGGACCTCCGCCTCGTACAGGCTGCCGTCCTTGCGCCGGTGCCGGGTCTGGAACTTGACCCGGGCGCCGGGCGCGGCCTCGAGCGGCTCAAGCAGCCGCTCGAAGGTCGCCCGGTCCAGGTCCGGCTTGAGGTTAAGCGGGCTGAGCTGGCACAGCTCGTCGAGGCGATAGCCGGTGTTGTCCAGTGCCCCCTGATTGGCATAGAGGAAGCGATAGGACTCGGCATCGAAGATGTAGATTTCATTGAGCGAGGCGTCGACGATGCGGCTCAGCTGAGCGACCTTTTCTTCAGCGCGCTTTTGCGCCGTGATGTCGACATGGGTGCCGACCATGCGGTAAGGCTTGCCCTCGGCATCGCGCAGGGCCTGGCCCCGGCCCAGGATCCAGAGGTAGTGGCCATCCTTGTGCCGGAAGCGGTAGGTGGCCTCGTAGCCCGGGCTGGCGCCTGCCAGATGGGCGTTGAGGGCGGTGACGGCCTGGGCCAGATCGTCCGGGTGGACCCGGCAGCTCCATTCTTCCGGGCTGTCGCCGATCTCGTCGGCCCGATAGCCGATCATTTCCTTCCAGCGTGGCGAGTAATAGGTCCGGTTGCCGACGATATCCCAGTCCCACAGGCCGTCGTTCGCCCCGCGCATGGCCAGGTCGAACCGCTCCTGGCTCGCGCGCAACTCCTGCTCGGCCGATTTGCGCGCGCTGATGTCGAGCGCAGTCAGGATCAAACGCTGCACCCTGTCGTTTTCGATCACCGGCGAGATCGAGGCGCTGTAGGTGCGCGGCACGCCCTGGGCGTCGGGAATGGTGTATTCCGCGATCTGGGTCTGGCGCGAGGCGATGGCCGCGTCGAGCAGCGTCTGGATCGCGGCCCGCTGTGCCGGGGGAAACCAGTCGAGCAGCCGGCTGCCGATCACCTGGCTGAACAGCACGCCGGGATAGGGGCGGTTGACGTACTCGATGATGCCGGCGGGCGAAATCTCGCAAAGATAGACCGTGGTGTTGTCGGTGATGGCGCGCAGCCTGGCCTCGCTCTGGCGCAGGTCCTCCTTTTCCCGGCGCAGGGCGGCATTGGCGGCGTCGAGCTCGGCGACCTTCTGTTCCAGCTTGCGCGCCAGCAGCGCCTGATGCTGGCGCAGATAGATGGTTTCATCCGTGAGATCGGTGGCCTTGGGCGGCGTGGCCGGGGCTCGGTCGAGCACGTCCTGGATCTGGCGCAGCAGGGCTTCCGGCTGTTGGGGCTTTTTCAGGTAGAGCCGCGCGCCCAGACTGAGGCCGAACTCGATGTCCTTGTCGTCGGTATAGGTCGAGGTATAGATCACGATGGGGATCGGGCGCAGGCGGGCATCCTGCTGCCACTGCCGGCACAGATCGAAACCATCCAGCACCGGCATCAACAGGTCGGTGATCAAAAGATCGGGCGGGTGCAGCCGGGCCTTTTCCAGGGCCACCGCGCCGTTCTCCGCGCTGTCGGTGTCGTAGCCGTGGCTTTTGAACAGCAGCTCCAGCAAATAGCGGTTCTGCGCGACGTCGTCGACGATCAGGATGCGCGGCATCACTTGTCCCTCCGCGCCGCGTCCGGCAGATAGCGCGCGATCTGCTCGAAAAAGTGCTCCGGCTCGATCGGTTTTTCGATGTAACCGTTGCAGCCGCAGGCGATGGCGCGCTCACGGTCGCCCACCATGGCATACGAAGTGACGGCGACGATGGGGACGACGGCCAGCTCCGGAATGCCTTTCAGAATGCGGGCGACCTGATAGCCGTCCATGCCCGGCAGCTGAATGTCGAGCAGAATGAGGTCGGGCGGGGCCTCGGTCGCCAGGCGGATGCCTTCGCTGCCGTCCACCGCCAGGGTGACGCGCAAGCCCCGCTGTTCCAGCAGATAGCGGACCAGGTATTGGTTCTGTTCGTTGTCTTCGATGTAGAGGACGTTAGGCTTCATGCGCATCCGGTGAGATCGGCAGGGTGACGCTGAAGACGGACCCCTTGCCCCATTCGCTTTCGACCTGGATCTCGCCGCCCAGCAGCTTAGCCAGGCGCTGGCAAATCGACAGGCCGAGGCCGGTGCCCTCGTGTTGGCGGCCGAGGCCGTCGTCGATCTGCTGGAACGGTTGGAACAGCCTGGCGAAGTTTTCCGGCCTGATGCCGGGTCCGGTGTCGCTCACGCTGAGCCGCACCACGCTGCCCTCGACCCGGCAGTGCAGGCCGATCTCGCCCCGCTCGGTGAATTTGATCGCATTGGAGAGCAGGTTGAGCAGGATCTGGTCGACCCGGTGCCGGTCGCTCACGATCTGACCGAGCGCCGGGTCGAGCTCGAGCCGGATCGGCAGTCCCTTCGCTTCGGCCATGGGCTGGCTGAGCTTCACCACCTGCTGGATGCTGGCGCGCAGGTCAAAGGGTTTGAATTCGACCGTCAGCTGGCCCGCCTCGATCTTGGACAGGTCCAGAATGTCGTTGATCAGGTTCAACAGGTGCTGGCCGCTGTCGCGCACATAGCCGAGTTGTCTGGCCTGCTCCTCGGTGAGCGGTCCGGCCAGGCCCATCTGCAGGGCGCCGGTGAAGCCGATGATGGAGTTGAGCGGGGTGCGCAGTTCGTGCGACATGGTGGCGAGAAAGGCCGATTTCACCCGATCGGCTTCTTCCGCCCGCTGCTTCGCCTCCTGCAGTTGCAGCAGCGCCTGCTTGCGCAGGGTGATGTCGCGCGTGCTGCTGCGATAGCCCCGATAGCTGCCGTCCCGGCCGTAGACCGGCTGGCCCACATGCTCGACCCAGATGATGCGGCCGTCGCGCCGGATCAATCGGAACTCCAGACGGTTCACGTGGCGTTCGACATAGCAGCGCTCGAACAGCTGGCGCACGGTGGCGCGGTCGTCGGGGTGGGCGATGCGCGCCAGCAGGCCCGGATCGGCGATCAGTTCCCCCGCCTCGTAACCGGTCAGCTGTTGGCAGGCGGGCGAGACATAGCGGTATTGGCCGTCTTCGCCGATCCAGGTTTCCAGGTCGTAGGTGTAGTCGGCGACCAGGCGGTATTGCTCCTCCCGGCTGGCGAGTTCGGCGGTGCGCAGGGAGACCATTTCCTCCAGATAGCGTCGATGCCGGGCGAGTTCCAGTTCCGCCGTCTTGCGCGGGGTGATGTCCTGCATGGTGCCGTCGCTGCCCAGGGGGGTGCCGTCGGCGGCATAGCGGTGCACGGCGCGCACGTGGATATGGCGCACCCCGCCGTTGGCCAACAGCAGGCGGTGATCCAGGTCGAAGGGTTGCCGCTCCTGCACCGACTGCCAGTAGGCGGCCTCCACCTGCTGCCTGTCCTCGGGATGGATGTAGCCGAGCAGGGCATCCATATTGTCGATCCGGGTCTGGTAGGGATCGGCCCCGAGGATGCGGTAGAACTCGTCCGAACAACTGAACTCCCGGGTCACCAGGTCGAGATGCCAGTCGCCGATGGCGGCGTTGCGCTGGGCCTCTTTCAGGCGCGCCTCGCTCTGGCGCAGGGCCTCCTCGAAACGCTTGCGCTCGCTGATGTCGCTGGTGGTGCCGGCGATCCGGATCGGCCGGTGCTGCTGGTCGAACAGGGCCAGACCGCGGGACATGACCCAGAGATAGTCGCCCGACTTGGTGCGCAGGCGGTACTCGGCCTGATAGTCAGCCGTCTGCCCGGCGAGATGGGCATCGAGCGCGGCCCGGACCCGGGCCTGGTCGTCCGGGTGCACTCGGTCGTAAAACTCGGCCGGCGAATCGCCGATCTCGCTCTCCGCATAACCGAGGATGGCCTTCCAGCGCGGCGAGAAGTAGATCATGTTGCGGGTCAGATCGTAATCCCAGATGCCGTCGTTGCTGCCGCGCACGGCCAGGTCGAAGCGCTGCTCGGCCGCTTCCAGCAATTGCAGCGGCCGTTCGATGCGGCTGTAGACCAGGCTGCGGTAGATGATGCCGTAGGCCGTGACCTTGAAGAGATGACCGAGCAGATTGTAAAGATCGGTGACGCTGGCATAGAGGGTGAAGAACAGCTCGGACAGGGCCATGATCCAGACTGCGGTGGCGAGCCAGGCGGCGGTGCCGTTGCCGGACTGTCGGCGCGCGGGGGTGAGGAACAGCAGCAGGGTGAAAAGATGCAGGCCGACGATGGTGTACTCGGTGCCGATCTTGAAGGGCGTGAGTCCGCTGTCGGGGATGAAGGTGCGCGGCAAGGCGGCTGGGTGCCAGAGCACCAGCCAGTAGGTGAGCGCGCCGTAGCCCAGGGCGAGCAGACCAAACAGAGCGCGGCCCCAGGCGTGGCGGCTCTGGCGGTTCCAGTAGAGGGCCGCGCCGAGCAGGGTGAGGGCGGCGAGCAGCCGGGCGGCCAGCCAGAAATCGATAGCCTTTTCGCTGTCGCTGGCGCTGACGAAGGCAGGCATGCCGGGGTAGGAGAGGGCATGCGCCAGGTCGATCAGGCCCACCACCAGAAGGCCCGGCCCGATCAGCCCTTCGCCCAGGCGGCGGCTGGGGTCGGGGCGCAGGCTGATCAGGAAGACCTGCAGGCAGACCGCCATGGACAGGAACTCCAGCACCGTATGCAGCACGGCATAGCCGTCCTGGCCCATCCGGAATTGCCGGCCGGGCACGAACTGGGCCAAGAGGAAGATGAGGCCGAAGGCGAGCGCCCAATAGGCCTGCGGGGTCCGCGGCAGGCGGGCGAAGGCGGGAGCGGACGAAACCGGAAGGGCGGGCAGTCTGATTTGCATTGCGTTGAGCCAGGCAGGGCGCGATCAGGCTGTGGGCGAGGCACCTCGAACGGCATCGTTCATGGTCGAAACACTCCCAGTGCTGTTGTCCTGCATGGTGCCTCCAGGTTTTATCGCGGGGTCATGGCCCGTGTTCTTATCGTGCGATATCCGCTTTATACCGGATGTGGGGCGCCGGCCATAGGCCTGACGCGCTGGAATCCTGTCGGTCCGGCCCCGCCGTTGTAAAAACTGCCGGGCCTGGCTGCCGCGCGCCCGACGCCGACACCGGCGCGCGGGGAAAAAGGTCTGTCACGCCACTGAAAACTGGGCGGGTTAGAGTCGGGCGCCCGAATGCATTCGTCCGATCCGCTTATCGTGAATCTCGCCTCCCTGCACAGCGCCTTGATGGAAGTGATCGCGCGCCAGCGCATCAGCACCCTGTTTCAGCCCATCGTGGACATGCGCCAGCCGGGTATCTACGGCTATGAAGCGCTCACCCGCGGGCCTTCGGACAGTCCTTTGCATGCCCCCCTGGCCCTGTTGCGGGCGGCCGACCGCTTCGGTCTGGCGGCGGAAATCGAGCAGCTCTGTTTCGAGCAGGCCTTGCGCAATTTCGTCGAGCGCAAGCTGGTCGGCAAACTGTTCGTTAATTTGCGGCCTGTGCGCCTGCTGGAGCCGTATTTCCAGCCGGCCAACCTGGGCCGGGTGCTCAAATCCTACGGTCTGTCACCCCAGGACCTGATCCTGGAACTGACCGAGAGCGAGCCGATCGAGGATTATGCCGAGCTGGCCCAGGCGAGCGAGGCCCTGCGCCAGATAGGGCTGAGCGTGGCGATGGACGATCTGGGCGAGGGTTTTTCCAGCCTGCGCCTGTGGTCGGAAATGAAGCCGGCCTACGTCAAGCTCGACAAGCATTTCATCGCCGGGCTGAACCAGGACCCGGTCAAGCTGCAATTCGTCCGCTCGATGCAGCAGATCGCGGACAACGCCAACGCCCTGATCATCGCCGAAGGGGTGGAGACCGCCTCGGAGCTGGCCATCGTCAGGGATCTGGGGGTCGCCTTCGTGCAGGGCTATTTGGTCGGCCGGCCGGCCGCCCTGCCGACGACCGGGCTGGCACCTGAGGTCTTGCAGAATATCGGGCGCGGGGCGATCAGCGTCTTTCCCAGCGTGGCCCAGAGCCAGGCATCCCAGCCTTGTGCGCGCATGCTGTTGATCGAGGCGCCCGTCGTCAGCCCCACCACGCCGAGCGAGCAGGTGCTGGAACTGATGCTCAAACACCAGGGGCTGCACGCCCTGGCCGTGGTCAAGGACGATGTGCCGGTCGGCATCCTGACCCGCCCTTTGTTGCTCGACCGCTTCACCCGCATCTATACCCGTGAACTCTATGGCAAGAAACCCTGCTCCGTGTTCATGGACAAAGACCCCTTGGTGGTGGACATCGGCACCCGCATCGCCGATCTGTCGGAACTGGTGGTGATGAAGGGCAAGCAGGCCTTCACCGACGGTTTCGTCATCACCGAAAACGGCCACTATCGCGGCATGGGCTCGGGCTACGACCTGATGCGGATCATCACCGAGATGCAGGTGGTGGCGGCCCGTTACGCCAATCCCCTGACCCTGTTGCCGGGCAACGTGCCCATCCACGAACATACCGACCGCCTGCTGACGGCCGGGGTGGAATTCGTCGCGGCCCACTGTGATCTCGATCACTTCAAGCCCTTCAATGACATCTACGGCTATCGCAAGGGCGATGCCATGATCCAGCTGGTCGCCCGGCTTCTGGCCGAGGAGTGCGATCCGGGGCTGGATTTCCTCGGCCACATCGGGGGTGATGATTTCTTCATCCTGTTCCAAAGCCGGGATTGGCAGGCGCGCTGCCGACGCATCCTGGACCGGTTCGATGCCGAGCGCGTGGCCCTGTTTCAAAGCGAGCATCAGCTCGAGGGCGGCTATTACAGCGAAGACCGGCGCGGCAATCTGGTGTTCCATCCCCTGGTCAGCCTCTCGATCGGGGCCGTGCCGGTCAGGCGTGATGGCCTGTGCCAGCGGCACGAGGTCGAACGCGCCGCGGCCGAGGCGAAAAAACTGGCCAAGCAGCAGGCGGGCAGCAGCCTGTTCATCGAGCGGCGCGAGTGCGGCAAGGGCGTCGATCCCGCGCCCGATTGCGCCCGCGCGGCCGCCCAAAATGCCACGGAGACGGCCTGAGCCAGGCCGCCGGCACGCCGCCGCGCGCGCCGCCACACGATTCCATCCGAGTCGGCGTATGATCGGGAAACTGCTTGCTGAGGCGAAGGGCGATGCGCGAATTCTGGGACAGCTTGTATACCGACGAGGCCTATGTCTACGGCACCGAGCCGAATGCCTTTCTCCTGTCGCAACGACATCGGCTGCGGCCGGGCCAGACTGTGTTGGCCATGGCCGACGGCGAGGGGCGCAACGGGGTCTGGCTGGCCGAGCAGGGGCTCAAGGTGCATGCGGTCGATTTCTCGCCGGTGGCCCAGGCCAAGGCCCGGCGTCTGGCCAAGGCGCGCGGGGTCGAGATCGAGTTCGAACAGGCCGATCTCTTACAGTGGGATTGGGGCAGGGCGCGCTATGACGTGGTGGTGGCGATCTTCGTTCAGTTCGCCAATTCGGCGCAGCAGCCGGCCCTGTTCGCCCGGATGCGCGAGGCCTTGAAGCCGGGCGGGATTCTGCTGCTGCAGGGCTATCGGCCCGAGCAGTTGCGCTACGGCACGGGTGGGCCGTCCAGCGCCGACAATATGTATACCGAAGCGATTCTGCGCGAGGGGTTCGCCGGCTTCGAGATTTTGCATCTCGTGGCGCACGACAGCTTCATCAGTGAGGGCTACAAGCACCACGGCATGTCGGCCCTGATCGACCTGGTGGCGCGCAAGCCGGCCTGAGGCCGGCTGCGCCAGACCGTCAGCGCGCCGGTCCGTCAGCGCACGGCGTCGGATTTGAGCGTGCTCAGGTGGAACAGGGGCTTGCCCGGCTTGTAGGCCCAGGGCAGACCGGCGTTCTTCCAGCCGTTGACGTTACGCTTGCCCTTGTTCGGTCCGCTGCTCGCCATGTCGCCCTCGAAGCCGTCGACCACGCTCCAGACGTTTTTGTAGCCGGCCTCGCTCAGCAGGGTGACGGCCTTGGTGCTGCGGTCGCCCGAGCGGCACATCACCACGATCGCCGCGTTGGTGTCCACCCCGCGCTCGAAGGCCAAATTCTCGACCTGGCTGACGAAGTCGGGGTTCACCTCGTTGTCGAAGTCGCCCAGTTTTTCGTTCCAGCGGTCGTAGCGGAAATGGACGATGGGGATGTTGGCGTCGATGCCCTGGGCAAAGCCCACCAGTTGCAATTCCTGCGGGGTGCGCACGTCGATGAACAGCACGTTCCTGCCCTGCTGGGCGATAAAGCCGGGCACATCGGCGGCATTGAGATACTTGGCCAAAACCGTGCGCTTCTTCTCGGGCACGCTGGCCGGATCGACCTCGGCGGCGTGGGCGGTCAAGGCGCTGGCCAGCAGGCCGGCGGCGAGGAGTTTGAGCAAGCTGTTCATGGATCCCTTTCGAATCGTTGATTGGATGGCACCTTGGATCGACGGCGAGGCGCCAGGCAAAAGCAGAATACAAGAATATAAGAAAATTCTTATATGGTTCGTTTGTATCAGGGCGCGCGGCCGAAGGAAACCAGCCGCCGGCCGGCATTCGCTATTGGGCTCGGCGCCAGAAGCGCCAGGCGTGCCGGGGGCGCAGGTAATGCTGGGCCGGCTGATCGCCGGTGAGGTAGAGCGTGAGGCCGGCCAGCCGCCGGCTTTTGAGCGCCGCCAGGGCCGGGGCGAACCAGGCCGTCTCGTAGCGCAAAAGTTGCGCTGCCAGCGCCGTGCCGCTCAGGCCGCGCAGCCCCTCGAGCACCACGACCGCCTCGCGGGCGGGGTCGAGTTCATCCAGCGTCGCGGGCAGGGGGGCGGCACCCGGAAGCGGCGGGCCATAAAGCCTCACAGCGCGCGTTGGCTCGAGTGCGCGCAGAAAACCGCCGCCCCAGAACCAAAGGCTGTTGACCGGTGGCAGGCCCTCGGCTTCCCGGGCCTGGTTGACCGGATGCTCGAACAGCAGCATCTGGGCCTCGTTCATGATGCTGCGCCAGCGCGCGGCCTCGGGGCCGCTGGGCAGATGCGGCTGGATGCCCTGACCGATGACCCGGCCAAGCGCCGTGGTGTGAAGGGCCGGTTCCCGTTCCAGCCGCAGATACCAGCGGTCTGGGGCCGGCGCCAGCAGCTCCAGGCCGTCGGCGCGAAAATGCGCGTTGAGACTGGCGCACAGCGCCTTGGCCGCGTCGGCCGTCAGGGCCAGGTCGCGCGGGTCGGTCAGCACCAGTTGGTCGATGTTCAGATGCAGATACACCGGGTCGGCCCGCAGCCAATAGGCATCGCCCGGCGTGCCGCCCTCTTCCAGCAGCGAAAGGGCGGCAAGCGGACAGGGGTCGATGCGCGTGGCGCGGCACAGGGCCTGCGCCAGGCTGTCTGCCGGCGCCGGATCGGCCGCGCCGCGCGCCAGCAGGGCGGCCAGGGCGGGCGGCAGGTCCGCAGCGCGCAGGCTCGATCGCGTGGGCAGGATGAGGTGCAGCATGGCCGCCAAGGGAATGCCTCGGGTCTTGCAGCGCGGTCAGCGCATCAGGTCGATCAGCTGGTCGAAGGATTGGCTGAACAGGCGCAGGCCCTCGACCTGCAGTTGCTCGCCCAGCGGTTCGGGCGCGATGCCGAGCGCCTCGAGCCGGGCGAGATGGACCTCTGCCTCGGCCAGGCCCTGGGTCAGTGTGGGCTGGGGATGGCCGTGGTCCGCCACGGCGAGCAGGGTCTTGTCCGGCAGGGTGTTGATGGTCTCCGGTCCGACCAGGGGCTCGACGTAGTGCAGATCGCTGTAGGCGGGGTTCTTGGTGCCGGTGCTGGCCCAGAGCAGATATTGCGGCCGCACCCCATGCTGCTTGAGCTCGGCGAAGGCGGGGCCGTGGAACAGGGCCTGGTAATGGTGATAGGCCATCTTGGCCATGGCCACTGCGCTCTTGCCGCGCAAGGCCAGGGCCTCGGCGCTGCCGATGGCCTCCAGCCGCTGGTCGGCCAGGGTGTCGACCCGGGACAGGAACAAACTGGCCACCGCTTTCAGGCGTTTGGCATCGCCGCCCCGGGCCAGCCAGGCGTGCGCCCCGCGCAGATAGGCCTCGAACACGCGCCGGGTCTGGTCCAGGGAAAACAGCAGGGTGATGTTGAGCCGATAGCCCTCGGCGGTGAGCTGCTCGAAGGCGGCCACGCCAGCCGGGGTGGCCGGCACCTTGATCAGCAGATTGTCGCGCCCGACCAGGGCCGTCAGGCGTTTGGCCTCCGCCACGGTGGCGGCGCTGTCGTGCGCCAGGCGCGGGGCGACCTCCAGGCTGACATAGCCGTCATCGCCGGCACTGGCCTCATGCACCGGGCGCAGCAGGTCGCAGGCGGCGCGGATGTCCTCGATCACCAGGGCCTCGTAACGTTTTTCCGGGTCCGGCTCGCTGGCCTTCAGCCGGTTCAGCTCCTCGCGGTAATAGGGGCTTTCACTGACCGCCTTGTGGAAGATGGTGGGGTTGGAGGTGACCCCGCTCACCCCCGCCTCGATGTAACGGGCCAGGCCGCCCTCCTTGAGCAGGCTGCGCGAGAGGTTGTCGAGCCAAAGACTCTGGCCCAGGCGCTTGTATTCGGCATACGTGGTCATGGTTGCTTCCTTGTCATGATGTGGCTGGCCAGGGCGGCCGCCACGCACGATGTGTTTGAGCCATTCTAATCGAGCCGGTTCACTTGGTAGGGACATACCGGGCCCGGGTGTTGCACCCGGGGCGATTCCACGATTAAGCTGAAGTCATACCAATAGGCATTACTCGGGTGGAATTTTCACCCCAACCGTCGAGGAGGCATGTCATGAGTCGCACCGAAGTCTGTCCCACCAGTCAGCACATCGAACTGCCCTGCGTCTATCGCGTGTCCTGGTCACATCCCTTTGCCTGGTTGCGCGCGGGTCTCACCGATTTCGGCCGCAACTGGCCGCTTTCCCTGACCCTGGGCATGGTGTTCTCGCTGTTCGGCTACGCCATCGTCAGCCATTTCCTCTATAAAAGCCATTTGGCCATGGCCTTGACTGCGGGCTTCCTGCTGATCGCGCCATTCCTGGCCATCGGCTTTTATGGCATCTCCTGCAAGCTGGAGGACAGGAAGGCGGCCGGCGAGGACAAGGTGTTCTCCTGCATCCGCAACAACGCGGCTTCGATCGGTCTGTTTGGCCTGCTGCTGGCCTTCATCCTGAGCGGCTGGGAGCGCCTCTCCGCCATCCTGGTCGCCCTCATGCTGCGGGGTGATGTGGTGAGCCTGGGCCCGTTCAGCTTCAACGTGCTCTGGGTCGCCGAGCACTGGCAGTTTGTCGCCGCCTATATCGGCTTCGGTGCGCTGCTGGCCGCCTTGGTGTTCGCCATCAGCGTCGTCTCCCTGCCCATGATGATGGACCGCAAGGTCGACGTGGTCACCGCCGTGATCACCAGCCTGACCGTGGTGCGCCAGAATCCGGCGGTCATGCTGCTCTGGGCCGCGCTCATCGTGATACTGGCGGCCATCGGTATCGCCACCCTGTTCGTCGGCATGGTCATCATCTTCCCGCTGCTCGGCCATGCCAGCTGGCACGCCTATCGCGATCTGGTCCAGGCCGGATGAGCGCACCCGCGCCTTGAGCAAGCCGGCTGCGGCCGGCTTTTTTTGTGTTGAGTCCAGTTACAATCCCACCATGCAGCAGTTTACGAGCCAGTTCCATATCAACACCCGCGGCAAGGGGCTGTATGCCTTTACCGATCAGGTGTCCCAGTGGCTCGCCCACTGTGGCGTGCAGGCCGGCCTGCTTACCCTGTTCGTGCAGCACACCTCGGCCAGCCTGCTGGTGCAGGAAAACGCCGATCCGGACGTGCGGGGCGACCTCGAGCGCTTTCTGTCCCGTCTGGTGCCGGAGCACGATCCGATCTACCGCCACACCCTGGAAGGGCCGGACGACATGCCGGCCCATGTCCGCGCCGCCCTGACCCAGACCCAGCTCTCGATCCCGGTCGCCGGCGGCCGCCTGGCGCTCGGCACCTGGCAGGGCATCTACCTGTTCGAGCACCGGCGCGCGCCGCAGCAGCGGCGGGTGGCGGCGCATGTGATCGGGGAATGAAATCAATGGCCCAAACGCGTCATTCGATATGCCGGGGTTTCCCTCACCCCCACCCCTCTCCCGGGGGGAGAGGGGATTCCTTCTTACCGCTCCCGCCGGGAGAGGTCGCCGCAGAGCGGTGGGTGAGGGAAACGGGCAATCACGCATGCCACGATGGCTGGCTATGAAATGATCCGCCCCTACGAACTCTGGATCGGCCTGCGCTACACGCGGGCGAAACGGCGCAACCATTTCATCTCCTTCATCTCCATGACCTCGATGATCGGCATCGCCCTGGGCGTGATGGCGTTGATCGTGGTGCTCTCGGTGATGAACGGCTTTCAGCAGGAACTGCGCACCCGCATCCTGGGCGTGGCCTCGCACATGGAGATCTCCGGGCCGGACAACCGCTTGGCCGATTGGCCGGCGCTGGCCGAACAGGTGAAGGCGCACCCCGAGGTGCGCGGCCTTGCCCCCTATGTCCTGAGCCAGGGCCTGCTCGCCTACGGTTCGGAGACCAAGGGCGGTCTGGTGCGCGGCGTGCTGCCGCAGCTGGAAGGGCAGGTGGCGGCGTTCGACAGCCACATGAAGGCAGGCCGTCTGGCCGATCTGCAGCCCGGCGCCTTCAATATCGTGCTCGGTGCCGAACTGGCGCACAGCCTGGGCGTGGACGTGGGTGATGCGGTGACCCTGATCGCGCCGCAGGGCGTGATCACCCCGGCCGGCATGCTGCCGCGCATGAAGCAGTTCACCGTGGTCGGCCTGTTCCAGATGGGCATGTATGAATACGACGCCGGCCTGGCCCTGATCCACCTCGAGGACGCGCAGCGGCTCTACCGCCTGGGCGAGGCGGTGTCCGGCCTGCGCGTCAAGCTGGCCGACATGGACCGCGCGCCCTGGGTGACCCGTGAATTCGCCCGCAGCCTGCGGGGCGATTTCTATATCAGCGACTGGACCATGAGCCATGCCAATTTCTTCCGCGCGGTGCAGATCGAGAAGCGCATGATGTTCATCATCCTCACCCTGATCGTGGCGGTGGCGGCATTCAACATCGTGTCCACCCTGGTCATGGCGGTGACCGACAAGCAGGCCGACATCGCCATCCTGCGCACCCTGGGCGCCAGCCCGGCGAGCATCATGCAGATCTTCATGGTCCAGGGCAGCCTGATCGGGGTGATCGGCACCCTGTTCGGCGTGGTCGGCGGCGTGCTGCTGGCGCTCAATGTCGAGACCGTGGTGCCGCTGATCGAGCGGGCCGCCGGGCTGGACCTGTTCCCGGCCGACGTCTATTACATCTCGGAATTGCCGTCCAAGCTGGTCTGGTCCGACGTGGCCTGGATCGGCGGCGTCGCCCTGATCCTGTCCTTCCTGGCCACGCTCTACCCGAGTCGGCGCGCGGCCACCATCCAGCCGGCGGAGGCGCTCCGATATGAATGAGCAGGCAGCGCTCAGCGCTGGAGCGGTGTTGACCTGCACCGGCCTGAAGAAAAGCTACTGGCAGGGCCGGCTCGAGGTGCCGGTGCTGTCGGGGATCGAGCTGGCGATCCAGCCGGGCGAGCGGGTGGCGGTGATGGGCGCCTCGGGCGCCGGCAAGAGCACGCTCCTGCATGTGCTGGGCGGGCTGGACCGGCCCGATGCCGGCCAGGTCACGGTGCAGGGCGAGGACATCTGGGCCCTGAGCGAGGTCGCCCGCGGCGAGCTGCGCAACCGCGCGCTGGGTTTCGTCTATCAGTTCCATCATCTTTTGCCCGAGTTCAGCGCCCTGGAGAACGCGGCCATGCCCCTCATCATCCGGCGCATGGAACCGGTGGCGGCCTTTTCCGAGGCCGAACGGGTGTTGACCGAGGTGGGTCTGGGCCATCGCCTGCAGCACCGCCCGGGCGAGCTGTCCGGCGGCGAGCGCCAGCGCGCCGCCATCGCGCGCGCCCTGGTCACCCGGCCGGCCTGTGTGCTGATGGACGAGCCGACCGGCAACCTCGACCGCCACACCGCCGAGCATATCCAGCAACTGCTGCTCGACCTGAGCGAGCGGCATAAAGTGAGCTTTTTGGTGGTGACCCACGACCCGATTCTGGCCGGACGCATGCAGCGGGTGCTGCAACTGAGCGACGGCGGCTTGGCCCCGATGACAGTTTGAACGCAGCAGTGCTATGGTGCGTCTGTATCGTCCTTCCAGGAGAGCGATGTGAGCGAGACCGAGGATAAACCGGCAGCGGCCGAACAGGCGGCCAACGCCGCGCCGGCCGTGCGGGAGGAAACCGCCTTTCATGGCCAGGCGCTCAAGGCTCAGGCGCGCCGGGCCCATGCCCGCTATCTTGCCCGCTGGCGCGCGGCCCTGGTCGATCCGCGCGACGGCAATGTGCGTTACCTGGGCAAGACCGACAATATCTCGGTCCAGGGCGCGGCCATCATCTGCGAGATCAATGTGCCGATCAGGCAGGACTATCACGTCTATCTGGAAATCCCCCAGCCCAACGGCAAATCCCCGGTCATCCTGGAACTGGTGGGCAAGGCGGTGTATTGCAATTTGGCCAACAATGCCTTCCGGGTCGGCGTGAGCTTCAAGCAATTCCACGGCGATGCGGAAAAGCTGCTGCACGCCATCATCGCGAGCGGCAAACTCAAACAGCTGTCCGACCCGGATTCAGGCTGAGCGATCAGGCCGGACTGTCCGGCTTGGGGGTGCGCCGTTTGCGGCGCCGAATGTAGGCCAACAAATACAGGCGCCAGGCGAGCTGGACCGCGCCGTAGCCGAGCGCGGCCAGGATGAGCCCGAGGATGACGCTGCCGATCAGATAGGTCTCGCCCAGGTTGAGAAACCAGTGATACAGGCTGGGCAGAAAGCTGCTCCAGTCGCCGCCGCGCCAGTCGAATTCGAACTGGGTGACCTTGCCCATGGGTTCGCCGGTCACCAGCGAGCCGATGGCATAGGCCGCGACGATGAGCGGGCCCCAGGTGAGGGGGTTGGTATACCAGGTGGTGACCATGGCCACCGGCAGGTTGACCCGGAAGATGATGGCCAAAATGGCGCCTGCCAGCATCTGTACCGGGCCCGGGATGAGACCGGCAAACATGCCCGCGGCCACGCCGCCCGCCACCGAGTTGCGGTTCAAGTGCCAGAGGTTGTGGTGCCTGAGCAGGGGCCGCAGATGGCGCAGGTGTCGGTGGTCATGGACGGCCTGGTGGGTCGGCAGGTATTTTCTGAAGTGTTTGCGCGGCATCGGGACAGTCGAAACAAGGCCCCGTTCGATCAACAGGGGCCGGTGACGGGAGGTTAACAAAATCCGCACATGCGCGTCATCGCCTTAGGTTTCGCCCTGGGCGCGGCCTGGTTGCAGACGCGCGCCGGGCTGCCGGATTTGCGCTGGCTGTGGGGGCTGCCGCTGTTGGCCCTGCTGGTCGCCTGGCTGCCGGCCGACACGCGCTGGCTCAAGGGCCTTGGCTGGTTGGGATTGGGCCTCTGCCTCGGTTTCTTCTATGCCGCCTGGCGTGCCGAACTGCGTCTGGCCGATGCCCTGGGCCCGGCCTGGCAGGGGCGCGATGTGCAGTTGCAGGGTCGGGTGCTCGGCCTGCCCGAGGCCACCGGACGCGGCGAGCGCTTCCTGTTCCAGGTCGAACGGGTGCTGACGCCGGCGGCCCAGGTGCCGGCGCGCCTCATGCTCAACCGCTTTGAGCTCGACGCGACCCCGCTGCCACCGCTGTCCGGCGGCGACTGCCTGCGCCTGACGGCGCGCCTGGCGCGGCCGCACGGCAGCGTCAACCCGCACGGCTTCGATTACGAAGGCTGGCTCCTGGAGCGCAACATTCGGGCGACCGGCACGCTGGTCGGTGCCGTGGCACCGGCCAGCGACTGCAGCGGCACCCTGCGGGCGGCGCTCGACCGCACGCGCGAGGCGATCCGCCGTCATCTCTCCACGGCCCTGGCCGGCCAGCCCTATGCCGGCGTCGCCGTCGCCCTGGCGGTGGGCGACCAGAACGCCATCCCCGATGCCCAGTGGACCCTGTTCCGCCACACCGGCGTGACCCACCTGATGTCGATCTCCGGCCTGCACGTCACCCTGTTTTCCGCCCTGGCCTATGGTCTGGTGCAGCTCATCTGGCGCCGGCGGCCCGCGCTCGCCCTGCGTCTGCCGGCGCAGAAGGCGGGTGCCCTCATCGGGCTGGCGGCGGCGCTCGGCTATGTCGCCCTGGCCGGCTTCGGCATCCCGGCCCAGCGCACGCTCTACATGTTGGCCGCGGCGGCGCTCATGCTCTGGCTCGAGCGCGCCGGCGCGGCCTCGCGTGTGCTCGCCCTGGCCTTGTTTGCAGTGGTGCTGATCGACCCCTGGGCCGCCCTGTCACCCGGTTTCTGGCTTTCCTTCGGCGCGGTGGCGGCCCTGCTGTTCGCGGCCCAGGGGCGCCTGGGCCGGCCGGCGGCCTGGCGCGGCTGGCTTGCGGCGCAATGGGCGGTGAGCCTGGCCCTGCTGCCGGTGCTGCTCCTGATCTTTCACGAGGTCTCGCTCGTCTCGCCCCTGGCCAACGCCTTCGCCATTCCGCTCATCAGCTGGTGCGCGGTGCCGCTGGTGCTGCTCGCCGCGCTATTGCCCTGGGACGCTCTGGCCTGGCTGGCACACGGCGTGATCGCGCTGGTCATGCAGGGGCTGATCTGGCTCGACGGCCTGCCGCAGCCGATCTGGCATGGCGCGGCGCCCCCGGCGTGGGCGGTGCTGCTCGCCCTGTTGGGCGCGGCGCTCGCGATGCTGCCGCGCGGCGTGCCGGGGCGCTGGCTCGGTCTGGTGCTGCTGCTGCCTTTGCTGTTCCCCCCGCTGGAGCGGCCCGCGCCGGGTGAGCTCTGGCTCGACCTGCTCGACGTGGGCCAGGGCCAGGCCCTGGTGGCGCGTACGGCCGGCCATGTATTATTATACGACACCGGGCCGCGCTATGCCTCGGGTGAGGATGCCGGCGCCCGCGTCATCGCACCCTATCTCCATGCCCAAGGCATCCAGCGCCTCGACGGCCTCATCGTCAGCCACGACGACAGCGACCACAGCGGCGGTGCCCTGAGCCTGCTCGCCAGCCACCCGCCGGCCTGGGCGCTGGCCCCGTTCGCGGCCCTGCCGGCGGATTGGGTGAGCCCGCTGGGGCAGGCCCTGGTCAGCCGGGCGCCATTCAGGCCATGCCTGGTCGGCCAGCAGTGGGTGTGGGATGGCGTGCGCTTCGAGCTGCTGCACCCCACGCCGGGGCACTATCGCCAGCGCGGTTACCGCGACAACGATCGCGCTTGCGTGCTCAAGATCGAGAGCGCGCATGGCGCGGTATTGATCCCGGCCGACATCGAGCGGCTGGGCGAGCTGAGCCTGTTGGAGCGGGTGCCGCAAAGACTCAGGGCCGAACTGCTGATCGCGCCGCACCACGGCAGCGGCACCTCGTCGATGCCGGAATTCCTCGCCGCGGTGCAGCCGCGCTGGGTGCTGATTCCGGTCGGCCAGCGCAACCGCTTCGGCCACCCCAAGCCCGAGGTGGTGCGGCGTTATGTCGAGATGAAGGCCGCGGTATTGCGCACCGACCGCGACGGCGCCGTATCAGTGCGCCTGACGCCGGCCGGCATCCAACTGGTGAACGCCCGGGTGCGTCAGGCGCGCTATTGGCATGCGCCGGCTGGTTAACGCCCGCCCGGGGGTGCGCCGCCCGGGGTGCCGATCAGCTGCATCTGCATGATCTCAAGCTGGCGCAGCAGGGGCGCGTTCAGTTTTTTCGCCGCCTCGCTGCCCTTGCCGAACGCGGTTTCGTTGGCCGCGATCTGGTTGCGGATCTCGTCCAGGCGTCCCTTCAGCTCGTTGCCTGACAGGCCGATCTTGCCGGCCTCCGCGGTGAGGGCGAGCACGCCGGCATAGAACGAGCATTTCTGATGATAGGTCTGGGCGTCGCGGATGGCGGCATCGAGCGAATAACGCTCGAACGGCAGGGCCTGGCGCCGTTCGATCTCCTGCGCCATCTGCTCGCGATCCTTGTCGATCGCCTTGAGGATGGCCCCGGCCAGATAGTTCTGATAGAAGCTCTCGTTCATCTGGGCGCGCGTGGCGTTGCTCAGGCCGGCCAGGCCGCTCAGCACCCGGCTGGCCGTCTCGCCGCCGACCAGGGCGCCGGCGGTGCCGAGCGTCGAGGTGAGGGTGCCCAGGCCGAAATTGCTGCTCGCGGCATTGGCGTAGATGGCGCCCTTGTGGCATTCGCAGTTGCGGTCGGACAGGCTCATCAAATGGGTCTGCAGCCGGTTGCGCAGGGCCTCGCTGGTGGCATGCTGATAGGCCGGGGCGGCAATGCCGGGCAGGCTGTCCCGGTCCAGATTGAAGGGTTCCAGGGCCTCGGCCGAACAGTAGAAAGGCGCTTTGTTGGCGTTGCCCGCGGCCTGGGCCGCGCCGGTTTTCGTGCCGGGCAGGTTGAAGGCCGGGTCGACCGTGAACACGCCCTGGAATTCCTCCGAACCGCTGGGAATGCTGGCACAGCCGGCCAGGCTGAGCGAAACCGCCGCGGCAAGCAGGTGTAGACGGGTCAGGATCATGGCAGCTCTCCCAAAAAAAGGCGCATCAAAGCAGCCGGAACCGGGCCTGCACGCTGGCGTGGCGCCAGATGTCTTCCGGACTGACGAAGCCGCGCGGGTTGTAATCGAAGGCGTAGCCGGCGCGCTCGAAACATTCGTGCACCAGCTCTGAGCAGATGTATTCCCGGTCGCGCCGGGCCTTGCCCTTGCCCAGGGCGATGCGCACCATGATCTTGGCGATCTCGTCGCGATCGTAAGGCCGGGTCAGTTCGTCGATGCCGGTGCGCGCCAGGTCGGCGATGGCCTGGGCCTTGAGGTCCTGTCGGCGCGCGATCAGCACGCGGCCGCGATAGGGCTTGCCGTTCTCGTAGTCGCTCAGGTATTTCGACAAGGGGGCGAAGCGCACGCCCATGTCCTCCACGCTTTCCAGCAGCAGCACGCGGTCGAGCGATTCCACCCGGAAGAGGATGCCGACGTGGCTCCACACCGAATCGGTGAATTTCTGGATCAGTTTGGAGGCCGGGTAGCTGCCCGAGGCGAACAGCAGATCGCCGGATTTGAGTTGCGGCCGGACCTGATCGTAGTCCTGCACCGGCATCTGATCCAGGGTTTTGTCATCGATCGTCTGTGCCATTCCTGCCTCCCACGGCTGTTTATGGTTGATGCGGCGCGCCGATGCGGTCCGCGCGGTGTTTTCATGTTAGACGCAATTTTCTGTCAGGACAGGCCGGGCACCACCTGCTTGGTCAGCGCCACCGCCACGATGTAGGCGAACACGCCGAGCGCGGCGATCAGTGCCTTGATCCGCACGGCGCGGGTCTTGCCGCGTTTCAGGGCCACGCTGCCGAGGCCGATGTAGGCCAGAAGGCCGACGATCTTGGCGATGAGCCAGGGTTGGTTCAGGGGGTTCACCTCGGCCACGACCAGCATGCCGATGGCAGCGCCAAGCAGGATGGTGTCGTTGGTGTGGGGCACGATCCTGAGCCATCTGGCCTGGCGTTGCGGCGCATCGCGCAGCATCCAGTAGGCACGCAGCAGAAACAGGGCGAGGGTGATGACAACGGTGAGCAGGTGCAGGTGGCGCAGGGCGATGTAGTCCATGATGGGCATGTGTCATTGGCTGGGTTGGGTTTGGTCCAGGATGTCTTCCTGAAAGGCTGGTAACTCCTTGGGCAGGATGCCGAGCTCGTCCAGCACCCGCGCGCGCACGCCTTCCCATTCCTCGTCGTCCAGGCCGTGGCGCAGGTTATAGAGGTGCATGGCCATTTGCAGAATGGCGACCAGCGTGGCCGCCTTGTGCTCGGCCTGAACGATCTCGTGGTGATGGCGCACGGCCTGGCAGACATAGTCCGGCAGCTTCCAGTGCCTGGCCACCAGATAGCCGACCACGGCATGGTCGGTCTGGAACCTGGCGTCTTCCTTGCGGATGTCCGGCCACTGGTAGGCGCCGGCCTGGCCGAAACAGGCGTTGTACGGCTTGTGGTGCAGGGCCAGCACGGGAATGCCGCAGTCGTGGAACAGGCCGACCAGGTGGGCATGTTCCGGCAACACGTTGACCACCGTGCGCTGGGCCCAGGCGATGGCGGCGGCCAGGCGGGAGATGTCGGCCGAGCGTTCCCAGAACCATTCGAAGAAGGGCGAGTCGCCCGACAGCACCTGGCGCAGGCAGATGGCCTTGACCAGGTCGTGCAGGGTTTTCAGACCGATGAGCGAGACCGCCTTGCCCAGGCTCTCGGGCGGCTTGTTCAGGCCATACACGGGCGAGGCGAGCTGGCGGAAGATCTGCGCGGTGATGCCCGGGTCCTGCGAGATCAAACTGGCGACGGCCGCGATGTTGATGTCTTCCGCCTCCATCAGCCGCTCCAGTTCGATCAGCAGGGTGGGCGGCGAGGGGATCAGGAGGCTGTCCGGGCTCAAGGCCGGTGCGGTTTGGGCGGGCATGGTCACCTCCGCAGTTGCTTGTAGTGGTTGATCAGGCCGTTGGTCGAGCTGTCATGGCTCGTGGTCGGCACCGGATCGGCCAGCTCGGGCAGGATGGCCTTGGCCAGCTGCTTGCCCAGTTCGACGCCCCACTGGTCGAAGGAGTTGATGTCCCAGATCGCGCCCTGGACGAAGATCTTGTGTTCGTAGAGCGCGATCAGCCGGCCCAGGGTGTGCGGCGTGAGCCGGCGATAGAGCAGGGAATTGGTCGGCCGGTTGCCGGAAAACACCTTGTGCGGCGCCAGTTGGCGGATCTGGCCTTTGCTCAGACCTGCCGCCGCGAGTTCAGCCTCGACCTCGGCCCGGGTCTTGCCGCGCATCAGGGCCTCGGTCTGGGCGAAGAAGTTGGACAGCAGGATGGCGTGCTGGCCGTTCAGGTCGTTGTGGCTTTCCGCGGCAGCGAGGAAATCGCAGGGCACCAGCCGGCTGCCCTGGTGGATGAGCTGGTAGAAGGCATGCTGGCCGTTGGTGCCGGGTTCGCCGAACAGCACCGGGCCGGTGGCGACGCGGCTCGGTTTGCCGGAGCGGGTGATGCTCTTGCCGTTCGATTCCATGTCCAGCTGCTGGCAATAGGCGGGCAGCCGCGCCAGGTGCTGGTCATAGGGCAGCAGGGCCCAGCTCTGGGCATCCCAGAAGTTGTTGTACCAGAGCCCGAGCAGGCCGAGCAGCACCGGCATGTTGCGTTCCAGCGGCGCCGTGCGGAAATGCTCATCCATCTCGAAGCCGCCGGCGAGCAGGGCCTCGAAATGGTCCATGCCGATGTGGATGGCGATGGGCAGGCCGATGGCGGACCAGAGCGAATAGCGGCCGCCCACCCAGTCCCAGAATTCGAACATGTTGGCGGGATCGATGCCGAAGCGGCGCACCTCCGCCTCGTTGGTCGAGACCGCGACGAAGTGCCGGGCCACCGCCGCCTCGTCGTGCGCCCGGGCCAGCAGCCATTTGCGCGCGGCACGGGCGTTGGCGAGCGTCTCCTGGGTGGTGAAGGTCTTGGAGGCGACGATGAACAGCGTGGTCTCGGGGTTCAGGCCCTGCAGGGTGTCGTGCAGATGGCTGGGGTCGACGTTGGAGACGAAGTGCGCGCGCAGCCCGGGCCGGCCATAGGGGGCGAGCGCCTGGCAGACCATGGCCGGTCCCAGGTCGGAGCCGCCGATGCCGATGTTGACCACGTCGGTAATGGGTTTGTCCGTATAGCCGCGCCAGCGCCCGTCGCGCACGGCGTCGGCGAAGGCGCGCATCTGCGCCAGCACCCGGCGTACGGCCGGCATGACATCGACACCGTCGACCCGGATGATCCGGTCGGAACGGTTGCGCAGGGCGGTGTGCAGCACGGCGCGCTGTTCGGTCAGGTTGATCTTCTCACCGGCGAGCATGGCGTCGCGCCGGGCTTCGACGCCGGCCTCGCGCGCCAGCTGCAGCAGCAGGCGCAGGGTTTCCTCGGTGATGAGGTTCTTGGAATAGTCGAGCAGCAGATCATCGAGCGTGAGCGAGAAGCGCTCGAAACGCCTGGCGTCCTGCGCGAACAGGCTGCGCAGGTGCAGGTCTTTCCAGCCCTTGCGGTGTTCTTTCAGGCGCTGCCAGCTCGGATACATCGCGGTTTCTCCAAGGGATGACTGGGTTCCCGAGTATACCCGCTCGGCCTGACCGCTTTGTGTTCAGGCCGCCTCGGGCAGGCGCAGCCGGAACCGGGTGAGGCCCGCCTCGGACTGCACCTCGATGCTGCCGCCGTGGGCCTCGACGATGGATTTCGTGATCGCCAGCCCCAGCCCGGCATGTTCGCCCTGGCGCCGGGCCGGGTCGACCTGGTAGAAGCGGTCGAACAGATGGGGCAGATGTTCGGGCGGGATGGCAGGACCGGGGTTCTCGATGGCGACCTCCGCCTGGCCGGCCCGCTCGCTCAGGGCCAGCCGCACCGTGCCACCCGGCGCCGTGTGGCGGATGGCGTTGGCCAAGAGATTGGACAGGGCCCGTTGCAGCATGAGCCGGTCGCCGGTGCAGCGCGCCATGCCCTCGACCGCCAGGACGACCCCCTGTTCCGTGGCCAGGGCCTCGTAGAACTCGGCCAGGCGCCGGGCCTCGTGCGCCAGGTCGATCGGCTCGCGCCGGGGCACGATCAGCCTGTTGTCGGCCTGGGCCAAAAACAGCATGTCGCTGATCATGCGCGCCAGCTTTTCGTACTCCTCCAGGTTGGACTGCAGGGTGTCGCGGTATTCCTCGGCGCTGCGGGCACGGCTGAGCGCGACCTCGGTCTGGGTGCGCAGATTGCTGATCGGGGTGCGCAGCTCGTGCGCCAGATCGGACGAGAAATGCGACAGGCGCTGGAAGGCATCCTCCAGCCGGTCGAGCATGGCATTGAAGGCCTGCACCAGCGTCTGCAATTCAGCCGGGGTGCCGGCGCTTTGCAGGCGTTCGGTCAGCCGGTTGGCCGACAGGCTGGAGGCCATGCGGGTCATGTCGCGCAGCGGGATGAGGCCGCGCCGGGTGGCGACCCAGCCCAACCCGGCGGTGGCCAGCACGGCGAGCAGCAGCGCGAACGCGAGCAGACGCCGGAACTCGGCCATGAACACCTGGTGGTGTGTGATGTCGAGGGCAATGGCGACCCGATAGGGCCGGGCTGCGGGTCCGGCCGGCAGGGTGCGGGTCTGGCCCCGATAGCTGCGGCCTGCCTCGTCCCACAGGATCAGCTGCTCGGCCGGCGCCGGCGCGGATGCCAGCAGCGCTTTGGGATAAGGCGCGCCGGAACTGGCGAACCAGACCGCGCCCCGGTCGTCGACGATGGTGACCGACAGGCCGTGGTGACCGACCAGGGCGTCATCCAGCTGCTGGGCCAGGGCATCGAACTGATTCTGCTCGTGTGCCTTGCCCAAAAGATTGCCGATCAGCTCGAACTTGCCGTGGATCTCGTGCCGGTCCTCGTCGACGAAGTGGGCCTCGACCGCCCGGGCCAGCACCCAGCCCACCGCGAGCAAAACGATGGCGGCGGCCCCGGCGAACAACAGGCTGATGCGGGCGGTGAGCGACAGGGGCTTCATGGCGCCGCTGGCACCTCCAGCACATAACCCATGCCACGCACGGTGCGGATCAGCTTGGGCTCGAAGGCATCGTCGATCTTGGCCCGCAGCCGGCGCACCGCGACCTCGACCACATTGGTGTCGCTGTCGAAGTTCATGTCCCAGACCTGCGAGGCGATCAGGGCGCGCGGCAGCACCTCGCCCTGGCGGCGCAGGAACAGTTCCAGCAGGGCGAATTCCTTGGCGGTCAGCTCGATGCGCCGGCCGGCGCGGCTGACGCGCCGGCGCAGCAGGTCCATCTCCAGATCGGCCGCGCGCAGCACGCCCTGGGCCGGGGCCGGCTTGCCGCGCCGCAACAGGGTGCGCACCCGTGCCAGCAGCTCGGTGAAGGCGAAGGGTTTGACCAGATAATCGTCGGCGCCGAGTTCCAGGCCGCGCACCCGGTCCTCGACCTGATCGCGCGCGGTGAGGAACAGCACCGGCAGGCCGTGGCCCTCGGCGCGCAGGGTCTGCAGCAATTGCCAGCCGTCCAGGCCCGGCAGCATGACGTCCAGGATCGCGAGGTCGTAGTCGCCGCCGCGCGCCAGGTGCAGGCCATCGGGGCCGTTGCGGGCGAGATCGACCACGAAACCGGCCTCGGCCAGACCCTGCCGGAGGTAATCGCCGGTCTTGGGTTCGTCTTCCACGATCAGGATCTTCATGCCGCGCATTGTGCCGCATGTGCCGGGCGGCCGGGCGGATTACAAACTTGTAATCCGGCTGTCAGGCTTGGGTCAGGCAGGCGGCGCCATGATGCCCGGCAGATCCCCATCGGCTTGCATCACGGAAGGACAGCTTTGATGAAACGCCTATCCCTCATCTTGGCCGGGCTGGCGCTCAGCGGGCTCCTGCCCGCCCTCGCGGTCGGGCAGGAGCCCGGCTATCGCTCGGTCTTCTCCGACTACCGGCCCTATCGGGCGGCGGAACCGCTCGACTGGCGCGCGGCGAACCGGGCGGTGGCAGAGACGGCCGGCCCCGCCGGTCACCACATGGAGCACGGTCACGCCATGCACGCCGGCCACGGCGTGGATCCTGGCGCAATGCCCGGTGGCCACACCGGCCAGGCGCGGCAGGCAGACCACGACGGCCATGGCAGCCATGCCGGCCAGCGGGGTGGCCGCTGATGCGCGGCGCCGCATTTTGCCCGAAAACCCGGCTGGCGCTGGCTGCGCTCGGCACGCTGCTGCTGACCGGCTGCGCCACGTTCAGCCCCGACGGCGGCCTGGGCCGGGTCGATGCCATCGTCCAGGAACGGGCTGGCGTTTCGGTTCAGCGCGTCCAGACCGCGACGGAGGCGGCGCGCGCGCGCGACGAGGTCGAGCGTCTGCTGGCCCAGCCGCTCACGGCGGAGAGCGCGGTCAAGATCGCCCTGCTCAACAACCGCGGACTGCAGGCCGGCCTGGCCGAGCTGGGCATCGTCGAGGCCGACCTGGTGCAGGCCGGGCGCCTGAAGAATCCCGGCTTCAGTTTCGGCCGTTTCAGTCAGGGCGATGAGCGCGAGTACGAGCGCACCTTTTTGTTCGATCTCATGCACCTGTTGACGCTGCCCAAGCGCAGCGAGATCGAGCAGCGCCGCCTTGCCCAGACCCAATTGCGCCTGGCGAACGAGGTGCTGCGCCTGGCGGCCGACACCCGCAAGGCCTATTTCTCGGCGGTGGCGGCACAGGAGGCGGTGAACTACCTGGCCCAGGCCCAGGCGGCGGCCGAGGCCGGGGCCGAACTGGCGGCGCGCATGGCGCGCAGCGGCAATTTCAGCCAGCTGCGCCAGCAGCGCGAGCAGGTGTTCTATGCCGAAGTCACCGCGCAGCGGGCGCGCGCGCAACAGAGCGCGCTGGCCGAACGCGAGCGGCTCAACCGCCTGCTCGGCCTGAACGGCCGGCAGCTGGCCTATGTCCTGCCCGAGCGGCTGCCCGAATTGCCGGCCCGGCCGCAGGAGGCGGCCAGCCTGGAACAACTGGCCATGGAACGGCGCCTGGACATCCAGATGGCAAAGCAGGAGCTGGAGGCCCTGGCCAACAATCTCGGCCTGACCCGGGCCACCCGTTTCATCAACGTGCTGGAGGTGGGCTATCTGAACAGCAACTCGAACGCGGCCCCGGTCAAGCGGGGCTACGAGATCGAGCTCAATCTGCCCATCTTCGACTGGGGCACGGCGCGTGTGGCCAAGGCCGAGGCCCTATACAGCCAGGCGATGCAGCGCGCCGCCGAGCGGGCGGTGCAGGCCCAGTCCGAGGTGCGCGAGGCCTATCACGCCTACCGCACGGCCTATGACCTGGCGCGCCATTACCGCGACGAGATCGTGCCCCTGCGCAAGAAGATCTCGGAGGAAAACCTGCTGCGCTACAACGGCATGCTGATCAGCGTATTCGATCTTCTGGCCGATGCGCGCGAGCAGGTGGCCAGCGTCAATGCTGCGATCCAGGCCCTGAAGGATTTCTGGCTGGCCGAGTCCAGTCTGCAACTCAGCCTCAATGGCAGCGGCGCCGGTAGCGTGCCGCTGTCCGCCGGCATTCCGGCCGCGGCCGGGGCCGTGGGCGGCCACTGACGACATGGAGAAAAAAACGATGCTGACGCGCCGACAGTTCCTCGCCGGTTCCGGTGCCGCCGTGCTGGGCAGCGCCCTGGTCTCCCGGGTGCAGGCGGCCGGCCTGCCCGAGGCCGTGAGCCTGACCGACCCGGCCACCCAGCCACCGCGGCCGCCGGGTAGCGGCCGCCCCTACAATCCGGTGGTGACGCTCAATGGCTGGTCCCTGCCGTTCCGCATGAACAAGGGCTGGAAGGAGTTCCACCTGGTGGCCGAGCCGGTGGTGCGCGAGTTCGCCCCCGGCATGAAGGTCAACATGTGGGGCTACAACGGCTCGAGCCCGGG
>DDKN01000008.1 GCA_002339725.1 Thiobacillus sp. UBA2597 | reverse complement strand
TCTAGGTGCTCAGCCGTACCAGGGCATGCACTCACCGGCGGCCGGCCGCTCATCGGCGAGCCGGATGCCGCCTTCCAGGCCGGCCTTCCAGTCGGCCACGAATTGTTCCAGTGATTCGATAAATTCCGGCGCCTGCTCACGCCGGTTGATGGTGCAGTGAATCTGCGCCCGACCGACCGGGGCGCTGCCTTCCACCGTGATGGTCCATTGCAGGCCGTTCGGACAGGTCGGCAGGGTGAAGCGCACGCCATCCCGGATCAATTCCCGGTGTACCCGGAATTCGCCCCAGACGCAGTAGATATCGCCCTTTTCGCCCTGGTTTTCCAACACCTGGCTGATCGAGGCACACCAATGCGGCAGATTGCCGATGGTCAGATGGCGCTGCAGATCGCTGGCGCGGGTGCGGATGTCGGCACTGGCGAAAAATTCCATGGGATCTCCTCAAAAAAAAGGGGGGCACGCGTGCCCCCCATTATCGCCGCACTACGCTATCAATTGGCTTTGAGCGTGTACTTGCCGTCGCCGAGGAACTTCAATTCGGCATCCAGGAAATACACCGGCAGATCGGCCTTGAGCAACTTGACCATGTCATAGGCCTCGCCCGAGCGCGCCCCCGTGCCGCAGATGAACACCGTGGGCTTGTCCTTCGGCAGGCTGTCGATCTGTTTCTCCAGCTGGTTGATCGGGATGTTGACCGCGCCCGGAATACTGCCCTTGGCAAATTCCTTGGCATCGCGCACATCGACGATCAAAAGGCCGGCCGGGTTTTCCTTCAGGAAGCGCTCGAACGAGGCGACCGAGATCGAGCCCTTCTCCTTGCCCGCCTCGACCGTCACCTTGGCCGGGGCGGCGCCGTAGAGCTTGCTCCACTCCGGATAGCCCTCGGGATAGGTCTTGACGTTGGTGTAGCCCAGGTTTTTCAGCTTGGTCGCGACGTTGTCGCTCAGCACGCACTCCAGGCCACCGCAATAGACCACGATGGGCGCGGCCTTGTCTGCCGGCAGCTTGTCCAGGTTCTTATCGAAAGCGGAATCGGGCACGTTGATCGCGCCCGGGATGGCGCCTTTCTCGAACACCCGGGCCGGGCGGGCATCGATCACGGTGAGCGGGGCCTTCTCGTCGAGCTGCTTCTTGAGCCAGGCGCCCGAGACCGAGGTCAGCATGCCCTTGGCCGCCCACTCCGGGTAGCCGGCGGGATAGACCTTGATGTTGGTGTAACCCAGCTTCTCGGCCTTGGCCGCGGACTGGTGACTCAATGTGCAGTCGACGCCTTCGCAGTAGAAGATGAGCAAGGTGTTCTTGTCGGCCGGCAGGCGATCGACCATCTTGTCGAACTTGCTGTCCGGGATGTTGATGGCGCCGGGGATGTGGCCCGGGTCGTACTTGCGGGTATCGGGCCGCGAGTCGATGATCACCACGCCCTTCTTGGGCGGGATCTCGACCTGCTGTTTCATGTAGTCGAAGTCGACCAGATGCTTGTACCAGCCCTCCTTGGCCTGTGCAGCCGGGGCATCGGCGGACAGCGCAGGGGTTGGGGTGACGATCGGGGCTGCGGCGAAGGCGGCAGCCAGCATCGCGGCGAGGATCGTGGGTTTGGCTTTCATCGGTGTCTCCTCAGTTGACGGAATGAGTCATAACAGGGTGAATTTCTCGGTCGATTCGTTGTAACGGACCCAGAGATACCAGGCGAGCAGAATGATGCCGCTGATCGCGTAGGCCCAGGCCCAGCCGTCGAACATCACCGGGAAATAAGCCTGATAGCCGAGCGGCGATTCCTCGACCAGATCGAGGTTCATCTCGGCCACCGTCAGGCCGGTCTTCTTGAGCAGGGCGCTGGCGGTGGAGCCGGCCCATGCGAAGAAGAAGGCGGCCACCCAGAGCTTGATGTGGCCCTCGCCCATGCGCCAGAGCGAGCCCGAGGCGCAGCCGCCGGCGAAGATCATGCCGATGCCGAAGATCACCCCGCCGAAAAGCGAACCCATCCAGAAGGTGGCGGGGATGGCGATATAAGGGTCGATCACCTTCATCTGGAACAGGAGCGAGGCGAGCGGAATGCCGAGGGCCAGGCCGAGGATGATGGCCTTGGTCATGTCGCCCTCGGCGGTCATGAACGGTTCGCGGAACGAGCGCGCGAAGCACAGACGCGAGCGGTGCATGATGAAGCCCATGGCGAAGCCGGCCAGCACGATGATGGCGCGCGCGGTGAGCTTCTCGTCGCCCGAGTAGTACCAGTCTGCCGCCCAGGCGATGATGCCGACCACCACGGCCAGGCCAATCAAAGGATAGGCGCGCATCAGGCCCGAGGGCACCTTGATCGCGGGCGGGGCCTGCATGCCCCAGCTGATGTGCTCCAGGGTCCAGAGCAAAAGCTTCAGGCCGATCACCGCGCCGGCGATCAGCCCCGCCCACATGGCCCAGCCGGCCGGCGAGGAGTGCAGCAGCGGGGTGAAGAAGCCACCGGTGGTGCAGCCGCCGGCCAGGGTGGCGCCCAGGCCCATCAGGCTGCCGCCCAGGGCGGCCCAGACATATTCCAGCTTGGGCGGGCGGTTGACCAGGAACTGGCGCGAGAGCAGGGCGGCGGCGAAGGCGCCGATGACCAGGGTGATGTTCATCAGCGACATGCGGTGCATGATCGGGCCGTCCAGATGCTGCGGCGTGCCGATGATCGGTCCCAGGCCGATGGCGTTGTTGAACCAGTCGCCCCACAGCTTGAGCCCGCCGAACACGCCCCAGAACAGGCCGGTGATCATCAGGCCGATGATCACGAAGACCAGCAGGATGATGCCGACATAGGGCGACCAGGGCTCGACGAAGATGTCCTGGTAATCCTGCTTGAAGCCGGCCAGCCAGGCCGGACCGCCTTCCCCACTCATGGTTCGCTCCTTATGGCAAGGTGCGCCTGGGTGAGCGCCACCCAAGCGCGGGCTCAGCCGTTCAGCCGATCAACTGCACTTGGCCGGCGCATCGCCGTCCTTGGCGCCCTTGTTGAGAAAGGCCTTGAGGTCTTCGAGCAGTTCCTGTTCGGGCACGTCGGCGAACTTGGCGGCGGCCTTGTTGGTGGCCTTGATGCTGTCGCGATACTGCTTGCTGACGTAGCGCTTGAGCGACTCCTTGCCCTTGGCGTGCTTGTCGGCCTGGATGTAGGCGGCCCATTCCGCCTTGGTCTTGGTCGCCGGATTGATGGCGCCGCCGGCCTTGGCCTCGTGGCACTCGGTGCACACCATGCGGTAATACACCCGGCCGCGCTTCCAGTCGGGGTCATAGGCCTGGACACTGCCGGCGGCGGTCAGGGCGACCAGGGCGGTGGCGAAGGCGATCGAGAATTTGGGGTTCATAGCAGTCTCCATGCAGTGTTGAACGACGTCCTGAATTCGGATACTCATGTCGTCAATATAGACGATGTCGGCCAAGGTCAATCCACCTCTTCCCAGCCGG
>DDKN01000023.1 GCA_002339725.1 Thiobacillus sp. UBA2597 | reverse complement strand
AACCACCAGATCGTGTAGAGCACCGGCTGGGACTGAATGGGGAAGGCGATCACGGCCAGAGAGGCGGCGTAGGGGGCGGCCTCCTGGCGTTGTGCTTGGGGAGCCTGGATAAGCCAGGCCGCGCAGAGGCCGACGATCGCTATCAAGCCGATCAGGCCGGGCCAGCCGGTTTCGGCGGCGACGGCAAGGTACATCTGGTGGGCGTGGTAAGGCGTTTTCATTGGACCATCGCTGCGGAAAGGGTCGTCCGTGCGTGGGCTGTATATGTCATAAGCCTCGGCGAAGGCGTTGGCGCCCACGCCGGTAAGGGGCCGGTCTTGCATCATGCGCCAGCCGGTCTCCCAGATGGTCAGGCGCCAACTCAGGGCGTTGTCGATTTTCTCGGGAATGCTTGCCTCGGCAGGGCTGGTGGCGAACTGCGCGAGCTTCGCGGGGAGCGTGGGGGAAAGTGCAATCGTGAGAGCTAGCATGCCGGCGATGCCCGCCGTCATGAGCAGACGATGGCGCCAGGCGAATTGGGTGAACAGGATGGCGCCTCCCAGCAGCAGGAAGACGACATTGGACCGGGCCCCGCTCATGCCGGCGATGAAGGTGATTAGGACCAGGGTGACCAGCGCGAGCCAGGGGCGCTCTTTGGTCAGGCGCCAGAGGACGGCCGGCATCAGCACCGTGAGGAAAATGCCAAGATGCAGGTTGCCGCCGAACGGACCCAGGATGCGGCCATCCTCGCTCAAGGGCACACCCAGCAGATCACGCCCGAAAAAATATTGAATGTAGCCGTCGGCGACCCAGGCGAGCAGGACGATCAACAGCCATTTCTGCAGCCACTGGTGGTCTTCGTCCCGCTTGAGCGCCTGCAGCAGGGCCAGGCCCACAATGTAGAACAGCAGCAGGACGACGGCGACGCTGATACTGCCCTGAACATCGTACGAGCCGGGGATGGAGATCAGAACCGGAATGCCCAGCAGCAAAAAAACAATCCCCAGGCGCTTGGCCGGGGTCGAAGAAAAATCGATCCGCCTGTGCCACAGCATCCAGAGACCGACCAGCACCAGCAGCAGCGTCGGCAGGCGCGCCCCGCTCCAGAACGGCTGCCAGGCGATCAGCATCAGGCCCAAAAAACGGGCGAGGGTGTCAGCCGACAGAGGCATCCTGGGCAAGTTCAAGGTAGACATTCAGTGTGCTTTCCAGCATCCGCTCCAGGGTGAACGGCTGCGTCTCCGGTATCTGGGGTGGCTGCATCAGCCATTCATTTATTCGTTGGACGATGGCGTCGACATTGCCCGGCGGCACGGCGCCGGCCGGCAGAATCGCCGCCAGTTGCTCGCCGACGCCGCCGTGATTGTAGCCGACAACCGGCCGGCCCAGGCTCAGGGCCTCGACCGTGGTGCGGCCGAAGGCCTCGGGTTCGCGTGAGAGCGACAGCACGATGGCGGAAATCGCCATCACCTCTTTTAAATCGCTGCGGTGGCCGGTGAAGGTGATGGTGTCAGCCAGGCCGAGCGCATGGACCTGGGCCTTGAGTTCTTCCAGGAAGTGGCGGCGCCGGGGGTGGGGCTCGCCGACGATCAGACCGTGCAGGTCCGGGTGGCCGGATTTGAGCCGGGCGATGAGTTCGACGAAGTCCGCCTGGCCCTTCCAGCGGGTGATGCGGGCTGGCAGGGTGATCAGCCGCTTGCCCCGGGTTTGCGGAAATTCCGCGTACCAACGCTCCAGCCAGTCCTCGGGCGGCTGGTAGCCGTAGGGAAAGGCCGCCGGGTCGACGCCGCGATAGATCAGGCGCAGCTTGCCGGGATCGACCGTGGGGTAATTTTTCAGGACATAGTCCCGGATCATCCCGGAGATGACGATCACCCGCTCGCCCCGGGTCATCACTGCGCTGTAGGCGTTGACCGAGTAGGGGCCATGCACGGTGGTGACCAGGTGTGGCCGGGTCTTGGGGTCCATGCCCTTCCAGGCCAGATAGCAGACCCAGGCCGGCAGGCGCGAGCGCACATGCAGGATGTTCACCCGGTTTTCCCGCAGCAAGCGGCGCAGGCGCGGGATCAGGCGCAGGGTCCACAGGCTTTTGCGGCCGATGTCCCACTGGACATGTTCGCTGCCCTCGCGCTCGAGTTGTTGCACCAGCCGGCCGCCGGCCGAGATGACCAGGGAGCGGTGGCCGTGCTCGACCAGGTATTTGCCCACCTCCAGCGTGCCGCGCTCCACCCCGCCGGCGTCGAGCGCGGGCAGGACCTGGACCACGGTGAGTCGGCGTTGCGTGCTCATCGGCTCAGGCGAACCATTTTTCCAGAATCCTGCGCGCGCAGCGCTCGGCCTCGTCGAATCCTTCCGGTGCCGCGAGCAGGGGTTGTTCCGGGCGCCAGGCCTCGAACGGGGTGACCCAGTTGTCCCGGATCAGCTGCTCGACCCCGCGCGCCACCCGGCTGTCGCCCTGGCGGGGCAGGCGCAGCAGGCCGACCGCGCAACCGGCGGTGAGCGCCTCATAGACCATGGACACGCTGTCCTCGGTGACCCAGGCCTGGCCGGCGCGGGCGAGTTCGGCCTCCAGCCAGCCGGGCGGGGTGGCATCGAACGGGACGATCTCCAGGTTCGGCAGGTCGGCGCGCTGCATCGCGTTCAGGAAATCGGCCGGGGTGCGGCGTGAGGTGGTCAGGCGCCAGCGCACGGCAGGCGTTTGATGAATCACTTGGGCGATCTGCTGGGCAATGCGTTGGCTATCCCAGTGATAATGGCCGGAAGGGCCGCCGACCAGGATCAGCCCCAGGCCGGCCTCGTGCTGGCGGCTGGGGCGCACGGTATTGAGGGCGCCCCGGGTGGCGATGACATTGGGCCGGGCCGGCGGCTGGTCGTGGGCCGGGATCAGACACAGGTCGAACAGGCGAAGCGGCAGGCTGGGGCGCATCAGCACCACGGTCCGGCCGCCCCGGGCGCGCCGGGCGGCGAGCAGGGCGGGATGGGTGTCGTGGCCGGCACCTATTAATAAGTGGGGGGCGGGCAGGCCTGCGCCGGGGGGGTAACGGCCCAGCGTCCAGGCGATCAGGCTTTTCAGGGGTGAATTGACCCGAACTTCCAGTATTTTGGTGGCAACGTGCCGGCTCAAGGCCTGGGCCAGGCCCCGGCTCTGCTTGTCATGGCCGGCCTTGCCGTCGCTCAGGCGCCAGATGACCAGGGGGAAGTCCGGGGAAAACTGCATAAGACCCTGAGCGTAGAGCGTTGTATGGTGTAATTGGTCAAAAAAACGGCAACTTCGGACAACTTCTAGACAACTCGCTGCCAATTGCGGGAAAATTGCCGCCTCCTAACATACAGCCGGCCCCGCTCATGCCTTCCAAGCGTTCGCCGTCGTCGCCTTCGGCCCCGGCGGTCAAGAGCCGAATCCTAGTCCTCCACGGCCCCAATCTCAACCTTTTGGGCAGCCGAGAGCCGGAGCACTATGGCACCCAAACCCTGGCCGACATCGACCAGGCCCTGAAGGAACAGGGCGCCGCCGCGGGCGTCGTGGTCGAGACCTTTCAGAGCAACGCCGAGAGCGAACTGGTCGAGCGCGTTCATCAGGCCCGCACCGAGGGTGTGGGCTTCATCATCATCAATCCCGCCGCCTTCACCCATACCAGCGTCGCCCTGCGCGATGCCTTGGCCGGGGTGGCGATCCCCTTTATCGAGGTGCATCTGTCCAACGTCCATGCCCGCGAGAGCTTCCGCCACCATTCCTATTTCTCCGATCTGGCGGTTGGCGTGATCAGCGGCCTGGGTGCCATGGGCTATCTGTTCGCCCTGGGCTATGCCCTCAATGCCATGGAGGAGTAATGACAATGGATTTGCGCAAGCTGAAGAAGCTGATCGACCTGGTGCAGGAATCGGGCGTGGCCGAGCTGGAGATCACCGAGGGCGAGGAGAAGGTCCGCATTGCCCGGGTCCTGGCCGGTGCCCAGCCGATGCTGGGCCACATGCCGATGATGGCGCCGGCGCCGACCATTCCGGTCGCTGCCCCCGCCGCGGCCGCCGAAGCTGGCGAGCCCGGCCTGCCCGAGGGGCACGTGGTCAAATCGCCCATGGTCGGCACCTTCTACCGCGCGCCCGGCCCGGGTGCCAAGCCCTTCGTCGAGGTCGGCCAGGCGGTGAGCGCCGGCGACACCCTGTGCATCATCGAGGCCATGAAGCTGATGAACGAGATCGAGGCCGACCAGGGCGGCACGATCAAGGCCATCCTGGTTGAGAATGGCCAGCCCGTCGAATACGGCGAGCCGCTGTTCATCATCGGCTGAGGTGAGTTTCGGCCATGTTTGAAAAAGTTCTGATCGCCAACAGGGGTGAAATCGCCCTGCGGATTCAGCGTGCCTGCCGCGAGATGGGCATCAAGACCGTGGCCGTGCACTCCGAGGCCGACGCCGATGCCAAGTACGTCAAGCTGGCCGACGAGTCGGTCTGCATCGGCCCGGCCCCGTCAGTCAAAAGCTATCTGCACGTGCCGCACATCATCGCCGCGGCCGAGGTGACCGACGCCGAGGCCATCCACCCGGGCTACGGCTTCCTTTCCGAGAACGCCGACTTCGCCGAGCGGGTGGAGAGCTCCGGCTTCGTCTTCATCGGCCCCCGGCCCGACACCATCCGCCTGATGGGCGACAAGGTCTCGGCCAAGGACGCCATGAAGAAATCGGGCGTACCCTGCGTGCCGGGCTCCGACGGCGCCCTGCCGGACGATCCGGACGAGTGCCTGCGCATGGCGCGCAAGATCGGCTACCCGGTCATCATCAAGGCGGCCGGCGGCGGCGGCGGGCGGGGCATGCGCGTGGTCCACACCGAGGCCAACCTCCTGCAGGCGATCCAGCTCACCCAGGGCGAGGCCCAGGCGGCCTTCAACAATCCCATGGTCTACATGGAGAAGTTCCTGCAGAACCCGCGTCACATCGAAATCCAGGTGCTGGCCGATGTACACGGCAACGCCGTGCACCTGGGCGAGCGCGACTGCTCCATGCAGCGCCGGCACCAGAAGGTTTTGGAAGAGGCGCCGGCACCCGGGCTCGACCCCAAGCTGCGCAACAAGATCGGCGAGCGCTGTGCCGAGGCCTGCCGCCAGATCGGCTATCGCGGTGCCGGCACCTTCGAGTTCCTCTACGAGGACGGCGAGTTCTACTTCATCGAGATGAACACCCGGGTCCAGGTCGAGCATCCGGTGACCGAACTCATCACCGGCGTCGACATCGTGCAGGAGAGCATCCGCATCGCCGCTGGTGAGCCGCTCTCGGTCAAGCAGAAGGATGTGCAGTTCCGCGGTCATGCCGTGGAGTGCCGGATCAACGCCGAAGACCCCTACAGCTTCGTGCCCTCGCCCGGCCGCATCACCCTGTATCACGCGCCGGGTGGGCCTGGCGTGCGGGTCGATTCCCACGTCTACCAGAATTATCTGGTGCCGCCGCATTACGATTCCATGATCGGCAAGCTCATCACCTACGGCGCCACGCGCGAGCAGGCCATCGCCCGCATGCGCATCGCGCTGTCCGAGATGATCGTCGAGGGCATCAAGACCAACATCCCGCTGCATCAGGACCTGTTGCAGGACGCCAATGTGCTGCAGGGCGGCGTGAGCATCCATTACCTCGAAAAGAAGTTGGGCATCCATAAATAAGGGACAGCGACGTCGGTGGCCTGGCTCTCCCTCAAGCTTCCCGCCGACGCCGACCAGGCCGAGGCCTGGTCCGACGCCCTGATGGCGGCCGGCGCGCTCTCGGTTTCCATCGAGGACCGCGACGCCGGCACCGCGGCCGAAGCACCGCAGTTTGGCGAGCCCGGCCTGGATGAGCCCAAGTCCTGGCCGCGCAACTGGGTCGAGGCCCTGCTGCCGGCCGAGGCCGACGTGCCCGCGCTGCTGGCCGAGGCCGCGCGCGTGGCCAGGCTCGCCGTGCCGGCCGATTACCAGGTGACAACCGTCGAAGAGCAGGACTGGGTGCGCCTGACCCAGGCCCAGTTCGAGCCCATCCGCATCTCCGACCGGCTCTGGATCGTGCCCAGCTGGCACGAGCCGCCCAACCCCAAAGCGATCTGCATCGAGCTCGACCCCGGCCTCGCCTTCGGCACCGGCAGCCATCCCACCACCCGGCTCTGCCTGCGCTGGCTGGAGCAGAACATCCGGGGTGGCGAGTCCGTGCTCGATTACGGCTGCGGTTCCGGCATCCTCGCCATCGCCGCGGCCAGGCTGGGGGCGGGCCGGGTGGTCGGGGTCGACATCGATCCCCAGGCCGTCGCCGCCTCGCGCGACAACGCCGAACGCAATAAGATCGAGGCCATGTTTTGTACGGCCGACGAGTTGCCTGCAGTGCCTGCTTCCCTCACCCCCAGCCCTCTCCCGGAGGGAGAGGGTGATCAGGCTGAGCCCAAGGCGATTTACGACATCCTGGTCGCCAACATCCTGACCAACCCGCTGCGGGCCCTGCTGCCGCTCCTGGCGGCGCGCGTGCGCTGCGGCGGGCGCATCGCGCTGTCGGGCATCCTCGAGGCTCAGGCCGACGAGATCCTCGCTGCCTACGGCAGCGCCTTCGACATGCGGCTCTGGGCCGTGGAAGAGGGCTGGGTCTGTCTCGAGGGGGTGAAGCGATGCTGACGTCCTGCCCGGAATGCCGCACCACCTTCCGCATCAGCCAGGCACAGCTCGATGCCAAGCGCGGCCTGGTCCGCTGCGGCCATTGCAATGCGGTGTTCAATGCCTACGATGGCCTGCTGCCCGAGATCCAGGCGCCGCCGGGCGAGCCCGGGCCGGCGCTCCCGGCCGAACCTCAGGCGCGTGCGCCGGTGGTCGAACCGGATCGGCCGCGCCAGGAACCTCGCCTCGACCTCGGCTTCGAGCCGGCATCGGCGGCCCGGCCCGAGCCGGAACCCGACCTGCGGGCCGACATCCTGGCCGGGCTCGCCGCCTACCGCGAGGAACCACCGGCTGAACCGGCGGCGCTGCCGCCCTGGCTGGAGCAGGCCACGGCCGAGCCGGAGAGTCCCGACAGCATCCTGTTGTCGGAACTGCCGGTGCGGGAAAAATCGGGCTGGACCGGGCTTTTGCGCGGCGCCTTCGCCCTGCTGTTGCTGCTCTTGCTCCTGGCCCAGCTCGTCTATTTCCTGCGCAGCCCGCTGGCTGCCTGGCAGCCGATGCTGCGGCCCTATCTCGAAGCGGCCTGCGCCCCCCTCGGCTGCCAGATCCCCTTGCCACGCGATCGCGACGCTTTGCGGGTGGAGTCTTCCTCGCTCGAGACCGATCCGGAAAACCCCTCCAGTGCCCGTCTGCGCGTGGCCTTCAGCAACCGGGCCGGGCAGGCCATGGCCTGGCCCCACCTTACGCTGACCCTGACCGACATCCGCGACAAGACCCTGGCCCAGCGGGTATTCGCGCCGCGTGAATACCTGCCGGCGCGCCACTTGGGTGCATCGGGCATCCAGGCCAAACAGGAATACGAGATCGTGCTGGAGATGGATCTGGGCAGCCTCACCGCCGCCGGCTACCGGGTCGCCCTCGACTACCCCTGAAATTCCCCCTCCCAGCCTCCCCCACACGTGGGGGAGGCGCACCCTTCTCCATTGATGGGGAGGATTGGGGCGAATCGGAAGGCGTCATGACGACTTATGGGGTGTACCCCTTCCCCATTGATGTGGAGGATTGGGGCGAATCGGAAGGCACCATGACGACTTATGGGGTGTACCTCTTCCCCATTGATGTGGAGGATTGGGGCGAATCGGAAGGCGTCATGACGACTTATGGGGTGTACCCCTTCCCCATTGATGGGGAGGGCTGGGGCGAATCGGAAGGCGCCATGACGACTTATGGGGTGTACCCCCTCCCCATTTATGGGGAGGGTTGGGGAGGGGAGCGCTTGCTGCCCATGGGGGCGCTCCGGTATAGTCGCGCCAGCTATCGTTCCCGTGGGAGAGAACACGCAGCGCGTGTCGCCGAAGGCGCAACTCACCCGCAATCGCTCAGGCAAAAGGACCGCGGGATTCGGGCAACTCTGGAGAGCGTCGTTCAATCCAGGTCGCGCAAGCGACACCTCATCCCCCTCGCCCGCAAACGGGAGAGGGTTGGGGCAGAGGGGATCGACGACCACCGATGGGGCTAATCTCTCAGGTACCAGGACAGAGGGGTGCGTGCGAGTGAAGCCGTTTCCGGCTTGGACGCAGCACCCTGATTCGTTTCTGGAGCCTGCCTTGCAGACAGCAACTCAACGCAACCTCACCCGCATGCCGGTCTGGATCCGCCAGAACCTCGGCCGCGGGGTGCATTTCGCGGCCACCCGGCAGGCGGTGCATGGCCAGGGTCTGCACACCGTGTGCGAGGAGGCCCGCTGCCCCAACCGCGGCGAGTGCTGGAGCCGCGGCACCGCCACCTTCATGCTCTTGGGCGACACCTGCACCCGGGCCTGCGCCTTCTGCGCGGTGAAGACCGGCCGGCCGACCTGGTTCGATGCCGACGAGCCGCGCCGCGTGGCCGAATCGGTGATCGCCATGGGCCTCGATTACGTGGTGCTGACCTCGGTCAATCGCGACGACCTCGACGATGGCGGCGCCGAAGCCTTCGCCGAGACCCTGCGCGCGCTGCGCGAGCGCAAGCCCGGCATCGGCGTCGAATTCCTCACCCCCGATTTTCGCAATACCCAGGCCAATGCCGTGCGCGTGTTCAACCAGACATTGGCGGGGCTGCCGGAAGGCGCACGGCGCGACCTGGTCTGGGGCCACAACGTCGAGACCGTGCCCCGCCTCTATCGCGCGGCACGCAAGGGCGCCCAATACGAGCGCTCGCTGGAACTCCTGGCCCTCGCCGCCCGGCAACCCAACATCGAGGCCAAGTCGGCGCTCATGCTCGGCCTGGGTGAGACCAAAGAAGAAGTGCTGGCCGTGCTGCGCGACCTGCGCGCGGCCGGCGTGACCCGGGTTTCGCTGGGCCAGTACCTGCGCCCCGCGCTCGACAACCTGCCGGTGGCCCGCTACCTTCACCCGGACGAATTCGCCGATTACGAGACGGCGGCACGCGAACTGGGCTTTGCCTGGGTCAAGGCCGGGCCGCTGGTGCGCAGCTCCTATTACGCGGAAGAGATCCAGTCGGCAGTTGGCAGTGGTCAGGTTGCAGCAAAACCAGGCGCTGTCGGCTGCCAACTGAAAACCGAAGGCTGAAGACCCATGCTCAAACAAACCCCGCTCAATGCCAAACACCGCGAGGCCAATGCCAAGCTGGTCGACTTCTCAGGCTGGGAGATGCCCATCCACTACGGCTCGCAGATCGAGGAACACAACGCGGTACGGCACGACGCCGGCATGTTCGACGTCTCGCACATGCTGCCGGTCGACATCAAGGGCGAGGGCGCGCGCGCCTTCCTGCGCAAGCTGGTCGCCAACAATGTCGACAAGCTGCAGCACACCGGCAAGGCCCTCTATACCTGCATGCTGCACGAGGGCGGCGGCGTGGTGGACGACCTCATCATCTACTTCATGACCGAGTCCTGGTTCCGCCTGGTGGTCAACGCCGGCTGCGCCGACAAGGACCTGGCCTGGATGGAAACGCAAAGGGACAAGTTCGCGCCCGGCCTGGAGATCAAACCGCTGCGCGACCTGGCCATGATCGCGGTGCAGGGCCCCAAGGCGGCCGAGAAGCTGTGGCAGGCCCTGCCCGGCAGCGAGGAACTGACCCGCCCCATGAAGCCGTTCACTGCCATCATGATCGGTCAGATGTTCGTCGCCCGCACCGGCTACACCGGTGAGGATGGCTTCGAGATCATGCTGCCGGCCAAGGCCGCGCCCTTCTTCTGGCAGGCCCTGCTCGATGCGGGTGTCAAACCCTGCGGCCTCGGGGCACGCGACACCCTGCGCCTGGAGGCGGGCATGAACCTCTACGGCCAGGACATGGACGAGACCACCACGCCCTTGGAATCCGGCCTGGCCTGGACGGTGGACCTGAAGAGCGAACGCGACTTCATCGGCAAGGAGGCGCTGCTGCGCCTGCCCCGCACCCGGCAACTGGTTGGCCTGCTGCTGCTGGACAAGGGCGTGCTGCGGCCGCACCAGCCGGTGTTTACCGCCCAGGGCGAGGGTGAGATCACCAGCGGCTCGTTCAGCCCCACCCTCAATGCCTCCATCGCCCTGGCCCGCGTGCCCGTCGGCGTCGATGTCGGCGACGTGGTGGAAGTGGAAATTCGCGCTAAACGTTTGAAGGCACGTGTGGTGAAATACCCCTTCGTGCGCAACGGCAAGCCAATGATTTAATAAGCAGACGTCCGTTTCCAGTCGTCAGCTTTTGTGCATCGGATGACTGGCGACCGCCAACTTGAACTTGTTTCGGAGAAACAAAATGAGCATCCCCGCCGATTTGAAATACACCAAATCCCACGAGTGGGTTCGCCTCGAGGCCGACGGCACGGTGACCGTGGGCATCACCCACCATGCCCAGGATCTTTTGGGTGACATGGTCTTCGTCGAGAACCCCACGGTCGGCCGGAAGCTCGCCGCCGGCGAGGAGTGCGCCGTGGTCGAGTCGGTCAAGGCCGCCTCCGATGTCTACGCCCCGGTCGCCGGCGAGGTGGTGGCGGTGAACGAGGCGGTCGAGGCCAGTCCCGAAAGCATCAACCAGGACGCTTACGGCGCCTGGATGTTCAAACTCAAGCCGGACAACGCGGCCGACCTGAACGGTCTGCTCGATGCCGCCGCCTACCAGGCGCACGTGGAATCCGAAGCGCACTGATATGCCGTTCATCCCGCACACCCAGGAAGACGTGGCCGCGATGCTCAAGAGCATCGGCGTGGCGTCGATCGAAGACCTGTTCGACGAGATCCCGGCCGAGCTCAAATGCAGCGGCCTCGAGGCGATTCCCGCCGGCGAGCCGGAGATGGCGGTGACCCGGCTCATGCATGAGCGGGCGGCGCAGGACGGCTTCTATCTCAACTTCATCGGCGCCGGCGCCTACGAGCACCACATCCCGGCGGCGGTCTGGCAGATCGTCACCCGCGGCGAGTTTTATTCGGCCTACACGCCGTACCAGGCCGAGGCCAGCCAGGGCACGCTGCAGCTGATCTACGAATACCAGACCATGATGACCCGCTTGACCGGGCTCGATGTCTCCAACGCCTCGCTCTACGACGGTGCCTCCGGCCTGTCGGAGGCCGTGCTCATGGCGGTGCGCGCCGCCAAGAACGGCTCGCGCCGCGTGCTGGTGCCCGCTTCGCTGCATCCGCGCTATCGCGCGGTGACCCGGGCGGTGGTGAAAAACCAGAACATCGAGCTGATCGAGATTCCCTTCGACCCGGCCAGCGGCACCACGCCGGTCGAGGCGCTCAAACCCTTCGCGGGCGAAGCCTTTGCCGGCCTGGTCATCCCGCAGCCCAACTTCTTCGGCGGGCTGGAGGCGGTCGATCAGCTCACCGACTGGGCCCATGCCAACGGCATGCTCGCCATCGCCGTGGTCAACCCGATGAGCCTGGCCCTGCTCAAGGCACCGGGCCAGTGGGGCAGCGCGGGTGCCGACATCTGCGTCGGCGACGGCCAGCCCCTGGGCGTGCCGCTCGCATCAGGCGGACCTTATTTCGGCTTCATGACCTGCAAGCAGGCGCTGGCCCGGCAGATGCCCGGCCGCATCGTCGGTCGCACGATCGATCGCGACGGCAAGCCCGGCTTCGTGCTCACCCTGCAGGCGCGCGAGCAGCACATCCGCCGCTCCAAGGCCACCTCCAACATCTGCACCAACCAGGGCCTGCTGGTCACCGCGGCGACCATCCACATGGCGCTGCTCGGCGCCGAGGGGCTCAGGCGCGTGGCCCTGGCCTCGCATGCCAACACCAAGGCCTTGTTGGAAAAATTGACGGCGATCCCCGGGGTCAGCCGTGCCTACAGCGCCCCCTTCTTCCACGAAGTGGTATTGCGCCTGGGCAGCCCGGCCGGGGAGGTGCTGCGCGCCCTGCGCGCCCAGGGCATCCTCGGCGGCTATGCCCTGGGCCGCGACTATCCCGGCATGGACGACGCCGTTTTGGTCTGCGCCACCGAGACAAAGACCAGTGGCGACCTGGAGCGATATGCGCAACAATTGGAACGCATCTTGAGCCGACGGCGGGAAGCCCCCCCGTGTGCTTACAAGTCCTAACCATTTAGACAGGAGGCAAGTATGGCGACCGTGACCCTGAATGGCGAAAAGATCCAAGTGGGGGGCAATTTTCCCCGGCCGGGCGACACCGCGCCGAGTTTCATGCTGGTGGACAAGGACCTCAAGGATGTTTCCCTGTCCCAGTTCTGGGGCAAGAAGAAGATCCTCAACATCGTGCCCAGCCTGGACACCCCGGTGTGCCAGGCCTCGACCCGCAAGTTCAACGCGGTAGCCAATGAACTGCCCAACACCGTCGTCCTGGTCATCTCGGCCGACCTGCCTTTCGCCCAGGCCCGCTTCTGCGGGGCGGAAGGGCTGGACAACGTGATCACCCTGTCGACCATGCGCGGGCGCGATTTCAACAAGCAGTATGGCGTGATGATCATGGACCCGCCGCTGGCCGGCCTGCTGGCCCGGGCGGTGATCCTGCTCGACGAGGAAGACAAGGTGCTCTACTCCGAGCTGGTGCCCGAGATCAAACAGGAACCCAATTACGGCGCCCTGCTCGACGCCTTCCGCGAAGCGACCGAGGAAAAGAAGTAAGCAAACGCCAACCACCTGATTGAAGGCGCCCTGGGCGCCTTCGTTTTGACTGAACGACCATGCTGATTTTTGAACGCTCCCATGCCGGCCGCCGGGCCCAGGCCCAGGCCCCGCAACAGGCTGTCCCGGCCGACGACCTGCCGGCCGAACTTTTGCGCCGGGACGCCCCGGGCCTGCCCGAGACCTCCGAGCTCGATGTGGTGCGCCACTACACCCGCCTATCCCAGAAGAACTTCTCGATCGACACCCAGTTCTATCCACTGGGCTCATGCACCATGAAGTACAACCCGCGCGCCTGCAACAGCCTGGCCATGTTGCCGCAGTTCCTGGCGCGTCACCCCTTGGCCGATGCCGACACCGGCCAGGGCTTCCTCGCCTCGATGCACGAGTTGCAGGAGATCCTGAAAGCGGTTACCGGCATGGCGGCGGTCTCGCTCGCCCCCATGGCCGGCGCCCAGGGTGAATTCGCCGGGGTGGCGATGATCCGCGCCTATCACGAGGCGCGCGGCGATGCCGGGCGCAGCGAGATCATCGTGCCCGATGCCGCCCACGGCACCAATCCTGCCACTGCCACCATGTGCGGCTACACCGTGCGCGAGATCCCCACCGATCGCCAGGGCAACGTCGATCTCGAGGCCCTGAAGGCGGCGGTCGGCCCCAAGACCGCGGGGCTGATGCTGACCAACCCCTCCACGCTGGGCGTGTTCGAGAAGACCATCGTCGCCATCCAGCAGATCGTGCATGAGGCCGGGGGTCTCACCTATTACGACGGCGCCAACCTCAATGCCATCCTGGGCCGGGTGCGCCCGGGCGACATGGGTTTCGACGTCATCCACATGAACCTGCACAAGACCTTCTCCACCCCGCACGGCGGTGGTGGTCCCGGCGCCGGTCCGGTCGGTGTGTCCGAGCGTCTGCGGCCGTTCCTGCCCATCCCCTATGTGGTCGAGGACAAGGGGTTCTACCGTTTCGCCGAGGAGGCCGACTGCCCGCAGAGCATCGGCCGCATGAGCGCCTTCGGCGGCAACATGGGCGTGCTGATGCGCGCCTACGTCTATGCCCGCCTGCTCGGCCGCGAAGGCATGCATCGGGTGGCCGACTATGCCGCGCTCAACGCCAACTACCTGGCGGTCGAGTTGGCCCGCGCCGGCTTCGAGCTGGCCTTCCCCGAGCGGCGCGCCTCGCATGAGTTCATCGTCACCCTGAAGAAGCTGAAGGACGCGACCGGCGTCTCCGCCATGGACTTCGCCAAGCGTCTGCTCGACTACGGCTATCACGCGCCGACCACCTACTTCCCGCTGCTGGTGCCGGAGTGCCTCTTGATCGAGCCGACCGAGACCGAAAGCAAGCAAACTTTGGACGGCTTCGTGGCGGCGATGAAGGCGGTGAAGCAGGAGGCCGAGGCCGACCCCGAGCTGGTCAAGTCGGCGCCGCACACCCTGCCGGCCAAGCGCCTGGACGACGTCAAGGCGGCGCGCGAACTGGACGTGGCCTGGAAGCCGTGACGCATCAGGAAAGCCCGTTCAAAGGCAAGACGGGGCTGCCCCGGCTCTGGAACGCCTTCTTCTACTCCCTCGACGGCTTCAAAGCCGCCTATCGGCACGAGGACGCCTTCCGTCAGGAAGTCTTCCTCGCCCTGGTCATGATTCCCTTGGCCTTTTTCGTCAGCGCCGAGGCGGTCGAGCGGGCCCTGCTGATCGGCAGCGTGTTGCTGCTTTTGATCGTGGAGCTGATCAATTCGGCGATCGAGGCCACGGTCGACCGCATCTCGCTCGAAAACAACCTGCTGGCCAAGCGCGCCAAGGACATCGGCAGCGCCTCGGTGCTGATGGCCATCATCCTCATGGCCACGGTCTGGGGCCTGCTGCTGTTCGGTTGAGCAGCGGGCCCGCTTGCGGCGCGGCGGGAAACCGCTAGCATGATGTAGAAAAACCAGAAGGGGTGGTTATGGCCAACACCACACACGACAAACGCCAGTTTCACCGCGTCGCCTCCGATGCCGGGGTGACCGTGACCTCCAGCAGCGGCATCTGGACCGGCACGGTGCAGGATGTCTCGCTCAAGGGGTGTCTGATCCGCTTGGCGCAGCCCGACCGGGTGGCGGAATGGGGCAGCTACCACCTGGCCATACACCTGTCGCCCACGCTCACCATCGAAATGGAGGCCGTGCCCGCCCATCAGGAAGGCGCGCTGATCGGTTTTCGCTGCACGCAAATCGATCTCGACAGCATTACCGAACTGCGGCGCCTGGTCGAGCTGAACCTGGGCGACCCAGCCTTGCTCGAGCGCGACCTGCACGCCCTGATCCACGCCTGAGACCCACGCGAAAGGCAGCCCCATCATGGCCGAAGCGCTGTTTCCCTACAAGCCGCAGGACATCAAGCAGTGCAGTTTCGACGACATGAATCTGCAGATCGGCGATCGGCTCGAACTGCAGCGTCTGCCGCCGGGCCTCAATCCGCGCCTGTTCACCCGGGTGATCGGCTATGTGCCGGAGAGCCTGCTGGTGCGCACCCCTTTGTACAAGAACCTGCCGGCCAACCTGCAGGAAGGCGACCGGCTCTATATCCGCGCCTTTTCCGGCACCCGGGCCTTCGGTTTCGAAAGCCGGGTCCAGCGCCTGTGCATTGCACCGTTCCTGTATATGCATCTGGAAGTGCCGGCGCAGGTGCAATGCGTCGAGATCCGGCGCGAGGAACGGTTGCCGGTCAAGCTTTTGGCCCAGGTCAAGGGCGTTGGTGATTGGCAGCCGGTGTTGATGCTGGACCTGGCCGAGGGCGGCAGTCTGGTCGAAAGCAGCCATCCTTTGGGCGAGGCCGGCAGCGAGGTCGAGTTGAAGTTCAGCTTTCCTCTGGAACACCTGGAGCAGGAAGTGACGCTGACCGTGCAGGGCAGGCTGCGCACGGTGGGCGCCAGCCAGCGGCGCGAGGACGGCATCACGGTGCATCGCTACGGTATCGAATTCAAGCCGCTGCCGGGCAACGAAGCGGTGCTGCTGCAAAACTTCCTGTTCAAACTTTTGCTCGACAGTCAGACCAAACATGGCTGAAAGCGCCACCACCGCATCGACCGAAGCCTCGCACCCGCCGCCCAAACTCATCACCTCCATTCATCGCTATGCCCTGCCGCGCGTGACCTTGGCCTGGCTGCTGTTGTCGCTGGTGGTGGGTGGCAGCGTGTTCTGGGTCGAGATCGAGCGCATCGATCAGCGGGTGGCGAACATGGCGCTGGCCGAGGCCCATCGGTTTCCGGCCCATTTGCTGCGCGAAAGGCAGCTCGATCTGATCCAGGCCCATCTGGAAAACCTGACCCGCCAGCACTTCACCCTGGTCGAGGTCTACGACGCCAACCGCGCCGTCATCGCCGAGCACGTGGCACCCGAGCACGAGGCGCTGGAGGCCTCGCTGCACGCCTTCGCCCACGGCTTCCCCGAGCGCGAGTCCATCACCTATCAACGGCTGCGCATCGATGGTCGCTGGGTGCTGCAGGTGCTGGTGCCGCTGCGCGATGCAGGCGGTGGCCTGGCCGGTTTTCTGGAAGGGGTGTACCTGATCGACCGGGAGACCGAGGACGGCATCTACGCCGACATCAGCGTCACCCTGGTCTTCGTCCTGCTGGCGGTGCTCGCCACCAGCGTGGTGCTCTATCCCCTGGTCATCGCCCTCAACCGCGATGTGCTGCGCCAGGCCAGGCAGATCCTGCGCGGCAACCTGGAAATGATGGAGGTGCTGGGCAGCGCCATCGCCAAGCGCGATTCCGACACCAACAGCCACAACTATCGGGTCACCCTCTATGCCGTGGCCCTGGCCGAGGCGGTGCACGCCGAGCGCGAACAGATCCGGCGCCTGATCGCCGGTGCCTTCCTGCACGACGTCGGCAAGATCGGCATCAGCGACAACATCCTGCTCAAGCCGGGCAAGCTCACCGACGAGGAGTTTTGCATCATGCAGACTCACGTCACCCTGGGCGAGGACATCATCCGCCATTCCCAATTTCTTTCCGCCGCCCGCGACGTGGTGGCCTGTCATCACGAGAAGTACGACGGCAGCGGCTATCCGCGCGGCCTGACCGGCAAGGCCATTCCGCTGGTGGCCCGCATCTTCGCCGTGGTCGATGTGTTCGATGCCCTCACCTCCAAGCGGCCCTACAAGGCGCCGCTGCCGTTCGAGCAGGCGATGGCGATCGTGCGGCAGGGGGCCGGCAACCATTTCGATCCGGCGCTGGTGGAGGCCTTCGGCGCGATCGCGCGCGAGCAGCACACTGCCTTGCAGGCGGCCGAGGAGGCGGCGCTGCGCAAGCGGCTGGAACGGGTGCTCGCGACCTATTACGGCATTTGAGCCGGTGCTGCGGCAGCGGCGGCTAGTGCGCCGCCTCCCAGTTGGGACCGACGCCGACCTCGACCTTGAGCGGCACCTTGAGCTCGGCCACGCCACACATCAAGGCCGGCAATCGTTCCTGCACCCGCGTCAGTTCCGCTTCGGCCACTTCCAGCACCAGTTCGTCGTGCACCTGCATGATCAGGCGGGTCTGCAGCCGCTGCGCATCCAGCCAGCCCTGCACCGCGAGCATGGCCAGCTTGATCAGGTCGGCCGCGGTGCCCTGCATGGGCGCGTTGATCGCGGCGCGCTCGGCGCCCTGGCGCCGGGCCGGATTGCCGCTGTTGATCTCCGGCAGGTAGAGCCGGCGCCCGAACAGGGTTTCGACATAGCCCAAGGCCCTGGCCTGGTCGCGGGTACGCGCCATGTAGTCGGCCACGCCGGGATAGCGCGCGAAATAGCGGTCGATGTAGAGCTGGGCCGCGGCGCGTTCAATGCCTAACTGCGCGGCCAGGCCGAAGGCGGACATGCCGTAGATCAGGCCGAAGTTGACCGCCTTGGCCATGCGCCGCTGCTCGGGCGTGACCTGCTCGAGCGGGATGCCCTGCACCTCGGCCGCGGTGGCGGCGTGGATGTCGCGCTCTTCCTGGAAGGCGCGCAGCAGGCTCTCGTCGCCCGACAGGTGGGCCATGATGCGCAGCTCGATCTGCGAATAGTCGGCCGAGACGATGACACAGCCGGCCTCGGGGATGAAGGCCTCGCGGATCTTGCGCCCGTCGGCCGTGCGCACCGGGATGTTCTGCAGGTTGGGCTCGGCACTGGCCAGCCGCCCGGTCACCGCCACCGCCTGCGCGTAGTTGGTGTGCACCCGGCCGGTATTGGGGTCGACCATGAGCGGCAGCTTGTCGGTGTAGGTCGATTTGAGCTTGGCCAGGCCGCGGTAGTCGAGGATCAGCTTGGGCAGCGGGTAGTCGAGGGCGAGTTTTTCCAGCACCTCCTCATCGGTCGAGGGCGCGCCCTTGGGGGTTTTTTTCAGCACCGGCAGCTTGAGCCGCTCGAACAGGATCTCGGCCAGCTGTTTGGGCGAATTGAGGTTGAACGGCTGGCCGGCGGCCTCGTGCGCCTTGGCCTCGATCGCCTGCATCTGCTCTGCGAGCCAGGCCGAATGCTGGCGCAACAGTTCCACATCGAGCTTCACCCCGGTGCGTTCCATGCGCGCCAGCACCGGCAAAAGCGGCATCTCGATCTCGCGGTAGACGCGGTCAAGGCCCGCCGCGCCGGCGATTTGCGGCTGCAGCACGCGATGCAAGCGCAAGGTGATGTCGGCATCCTCCGCCGCGTAGCGGGTGGCGCTGTCGAGGTCGACCTGGTCGAAGCCGATCTGGCTGGCGCCCTTGCCGCAGATGTCCTCGTACTTGATCGTCTGCGCGTGCAGGTGACGCTCGGCCAGGGTGTCCATGTCGTGCCGCTCGTGCGCCTCCAGCACATAGGATTGCAGCAGGGTGTCGTGGGCGATGCCGGCAAGTTCGATGCCGTGGTTCATCAGCACGTGCCAGTCGTATTTCAGGTTCTGGCCCAGCTTCGGTCGGCCGGCGTCTTCCAGAATCGGCTTGAGGCGGGCGAGCACCGTGGCCATCGGCAATTGCGGCGGCGCGCCGGCATAGCGGTGATCGAGCGGCAGATAAGCGGCCTCGAAGGGTTGCACGGCGAAGGACAGGCCGACCAGGCGCGCCTGCATCGGGTCGAGGCTGGTGGTCTCGGTGTCCAGGCAGATCAGCTCGGCCGCCTTAAGCCTTTGCAGCCAGCGCTCGAAGTCGGCCTCGGTCAGGAGGGTCTCGTAATGCGCCGCTTGGTTCCCCTCTCCCGCCGGGCGAGGGGTTAGGGGTGAGGCAGCGGCCGTGGCCGAAGGTAATCCCCCACCCTCTCCCCCGAAGGGGGAGGGGCGCAATTCCTGCAGCCAGCTTCTGAACTCGAAGCGCTCATACAGCGCGATCAGTTTGTCGCGGTCCTCCGCCTGCCAGTGCAGGCCGTGCATGTCGGGCAGGTCGGCCACATCGGTCTTCACCGTGAGCAGCGCCCGCGCCGTGGGCAGCCAGTCGAGCGCCCGGCGCAGGTTTTCGCCGGCCACGCCTTTCACCTCGTCGGCCCGGGCGATGAGCGCATCCAGGCTGCCGTATTCCGCGATCCACTTGGCCGCGGTCTTGGGGCCGACCTTGTCCACCCCGGGCACGTTGTCCACGGCATCGCCGATCAGGGTGAGGTAATCGACGATGCGCTCGGGCGGCACGCCGAACTTGGCGATCACCCCGGCCACGTCGAGCACTTCGTTGCTCATGGTGTTGACGAGCCGCACGTGCGGCGTGACCAGTTGGGCCAGGTCCTTGTCGCCGGTGGAGACGATGCTCTCGATGCCCTCGCGCTCGGCCTGGCGCACCAGGGTGCCGATCACGTCGTCGGCCTCCACCCCCTCGATCATCAAGAGCGGCCAGCCCAGGGCGCGCACCGCCTCATGCAGGGGTTCGATCTGCCGGGCCAGGTCCTCCGGCATGGGGGGGCGGTGGGCCTTGTAGTCGGGGTAGAGGTCCTCGCGGAAGGTTTTGCCTTTGGCATCGAACACGCAGGCGCTAAAATCGGCCTTGAAATCCTTGCGCAGCCGCTTCAGCATGCTGAGCACGCCCTTGAGCGCGCCGGTGGGAAACCCGTCGCGCGTGCGCAGGTCGGGCAGGGCGTGGAAGGCGCGGTAAAGATAGGACGAGCCGTCTACCAGCAACAGCGTTTTAGACAATCGGGAACCCTTTCATGCAACAGAAGCTACCCTCAGTCATCGAGCCCTACGGCGAGTCGGAAAGCCGCACCACGGCGCGCGAATCCTGGCGGATGTTCGAGATTATGGCAGAGTTCGTCGAGGCGACCGAACGCCTGGCGCCGATCCGGCCGGCGGTCTCCATCTTCGGCAGTGCCCGGATCAAGCCGGACAGCGCCTATTACATCCTGACCGAGACCATCGCCCGCAAGCTGTCCGATGCCGGCTTCGCGGTGGTCTCCGGCGGCGGCCCCGGCGTGATGGAGGCGGCCAACAAGGGGGCCTATTTCGGCAAGTCACCCAGCGTCGGTCTCAATATCCAGTTGCCGCATGAGCAGCACGCCAACCCCTACCAGGACATCAGCCAGACCTTTCGCCATTTCTTCGCGCGCAAGGTCATGTTCGTCAAATCCTCCAGTGCCTACGTCATCATGCCGGGCGGCTTCGGGACCATGGACGAATTGATGGAGGTGCTCACCCTGGTGCAGACCGGCAAGATCCGCAAGATCCCCATCATCCTGGTGGGCTCCACCTTCTGGCAGGGTTTGATGAACTGGATTCGGGACAGCCTGGCGCTGGAAGGCATGATCGATCCCCAGGACATCGACCTGATCCAGCTGCTCGACGAGCCCGACCGCGTGGTCGATGCCATCTTCCATCATTACGAGACTCGCCAGTTCACGCCGGCGGCCAAGGACCAGGAGATCCTGCTGAACCTGTGAGCGCATCTGTTAGAATCGGCTCAATCCTTATCGGGGGTGTCCCTATGCGTCCGACCCAGTACTTCGCCCTGATCGCTCTCGCCGCCGCGCCGGCGTTCGCCGCCGAGCCGCCCCAGCTCGTGCCGGTGCCCGACATCCCGCCGCCGCCCGGCATGGTCGAGACCGCGCCGGCACCCGACATCACCATCATCCAGCGCGGCCAGGACAAGGTGGAGGAATACCGCATCAAGGGGCAGCTCTACATGATCAAGGTCACGCCCCCGCACGGCAGGCCGTATTATCTGGTCGACCCCAAGGGCAATGGCCAGTTGGTGCGTTACGATGATCTCTCGCCCAACCTCATGGTGCCCATGTGGATGCTGTTCCAATTTTGATCAGCCAACGTTGAGACAACGCCGCCCGCGGGCGGCGTTGTGCTTTCCCGATACCGTGTCCGTATTCACCACTCTCGAATTCGCCGAAGTCGATGCCTGGCTCAAGGGCTACACCATCGGCCATCTGACGAAGCTGGAAGGCATCGCCTCCGGCATCGAGAACACCAATTACTTCGTCACCACCAGCCACGGCGAATATGTGCTCACCGTGTTCGAAAAGCTCACTGTCAACGAGCTGCCCTGGTACCTGGAACTGATGGCGCACCTGGCCGGGCGCGGCATTCCCTGCCCCAATCCGGTGGGGCGGCTGGACAATGGCTATCTGGGTGAGCTCAAGGGCAAACCGGCCTGCCTGGTCACCCGGCTGCGTGGCCGCTCCATCACCGAACCCAGCCCCACGGCCTGCGCCGAGGTGGGCGAACTGCTGGCCGACATGCATCAGGCCGGCAGGAGTTACACCAAGCCCATGGCCAACCCGCGCGGCGCGGCCTGGTTCGTTGCGACGGCCCAGCGCGTGCGGCCGATGCTCGATGCCGACAACGCCCGGCTGCTCGACGAGGAGCTCGCCTTCGCCCAGGCCGCCTTCCAATCGACCGACCTGCCGGGCGGCGTGGTCCACGTCGACCTGTTCCGCGACAACGTGCTGTTCGAGGGCGAGCGCCTGTCCGGCGTGATCGATTTTTACTTCGCCTGCCAGGATCGGTTGCTCTACGATCTGGCCATCACCGTGAACGACTGGTGCGTCAGCCAAGATGGCGCGATCGACCCGGGTCGGGCCAAGGCGCTGATCGCCGCCTACCACCAGGTGCGTCCACTCAGCGCGGCCGAGCACGCGGCCTGGCCCGCCATGCTGCGCGCCGGCGCCCTGCGTTTCTGGCTGTCGCGCCTGTACGATCTGCACTTCCCACGCCCGGGCGAACTGACCCATGCCAAGGATCCGGCCCACTTCGAGCGCATCGTGCGCCAGCACCGGGCACGGGCCGAGCAACTGCGGGACCTCCTGCCATGAGCCGGCTCACCATCACCCGCCCGCCCGGAACCGCCGGGCTTGCCTGGCTGGTGCAGGGCTGGCGCCTGTTCACCGGCGGGGTCATTGCCTGGATGGGCATGGCCGCCATGAGCCTGCTCACGGTCATGCTGATCGGCAGCATTCCGCTGGTCGGCAGCGCCGTGGTCGAACTGCTGTCGCCCTTCCTGGTCGCCGGCTTCATGGTCGCCAGTCGGGCGGCCCATGCCGGGCAGCCGTTCAGCTTCTATATGTTCGCCGACGGTTTCCGCGAGACGCCGCGCCAGCTGGCCATCGTCGGCGCGGTCTATCTGGCCGCCAGTCTGCTCGCGCAGGGGATCATGCAGGCCCTGGGTGGTCAGGGTTTCCAATTGCTGTTCGAACTGGCGCAAACCCGGCCGGATAAGATCGAGCCGGCCCAGGCCGAATTGATCCTGAGCGAGGCCTTGCCGGCCGTGGCACTCGGCCTGCTCCTGCTCACCCCGGCCCTGCTCGCCACCTGGTTCGCCCCGGCCCTGATCCTGTTCGACCGCTTCCCGCCGGGCAAGGCCATGTACTGGAGCCTGTGGGCCTGTCTCAGCAACTGGCGGCCCATGCTGATCTATGGCCTCTGGCTGACCTTGGCCGCGGTCGTCGCCATGCTCATCCCGTTCGGCCTGGGGCTGCTGGTCTTTGTCCCGGTCGCCCTGGCCTCCAGCTACCTCGCCTACCGTCAGATCTTCGTAGAGGCCCCGCCCGTCGAGGCCGAACCGGTCCAGGCCCCGGCCGAGGGCGATGCCTGAACTCAGCCTGCTCGCCGCCCTGCTGGTGGGTTTCAGCGGCGGCGTGCATTGTGTCGGCATGTGCGGCGGCATCGTCACCGCCCTGTCGCTGCAATCCGGCCGGCGCCAACCGTTCGGTCTGCAATTGGCCTACAACCTGGGCCGCATCGCCAGCTACACCGGCGCGGGCGCCTTGGCCGGCCTGATCGGCAGCGTCGCCTTCCTGTCCGACACCCTTTATCCGCTGCAGCAGGCGCTCTACCTGCTGGCCCAGTGCATGCTCATCCTGCTCGGGCTCTACCTGGCCGGCCTGAACCGTGCCGTGCTGGTGCTGGAGCGCTGGGGCGGCCGGCTCTGGAGCCGCTTGCAGCCCTTGTTCGGCCGCCTGCTGCCGGTGCGCACGCTGCCCCAGGCCCTGGCCGCCGGCGCGCTCTGGGGCTGGCTGCCCTGCGGCCTGGTCTATTCGGTGCTGGTCGCTGCCCTGGCGAGCGGCAGCGCGCTCGACGGCGCCGCGCTCATGCTCGCCTTCGGCCTGGGCACCCTGCCCAACCTGCTGGCCATGGGCTGGTTGGCCGAGCGGCTCAAGCGCCTGGCCCAGGACCGGCGCGTGAAATTCGGCGCCGGCATGGTGGTGGCCGGGTTCGGTGTCTGGGGCTTGATGCAAGGGTTGGCTCACTGAGCCCGCCGCTGTGACCTTCGACCGGCTGACGATGTCACCATGCGCAGCGCATTCCGTCGGCAGCGTCTGAGCCTCGAATTCGGCCTGCTCCTGCTGGGCCTGCCGCTGTTGGCCTGGTGGCAGGGCGAGCTGTTGCGGCGCTGGCTGATCCCGCAGCTTTTGCTGTTGGCTTTGCTCTGCCTGCTGCTGTTGCGACGCGAGCCGACCTTCGCCTGGCGCCAATTGTGGCGCCTGCCGGCGCGCTGGCAACCGTGTCTGCTGCGCATCGGGCTTCTGCTCATCGCAGGTGGTGCCGCGCTGCTGGCCTGGGCCGCCTGGTCGGGCGCGGCCGATCTGTTCAGCCTGCCGCGGCAGCGGCCCGGCCTGTGGTTCGCCGTGCTGCTGCTCTACCCTTTGCTGTCGGCCCTGCCGCAGGAGGTGATCTTCCGGCTTTTCTTCTTCCAGCGTTACCAGACCTTGTTTGTCACCCCGGGCCGCATGATCCTCGCCAGCGCCGGGGTGTTTGCCCTCGCCCATCTGGTGCTGGGCAATTGGCAGGCGCCGGTGTTGGCGTGGTGCGGTGGCCTTTTGTTTGCCTGGACCTATTGGCGCACGCGCTCCCTGCTGCTGGTGACCCTGGAGCACGGGCTTTGGGGCAACTGGCTGTTCACCCTGGGGCTGGGCCGCTATTTCTATGGCGGCCATATCTGAGCCGGCTCAAGCCTCAAGGTCCAGGGCATGGCGGAGCCGGCCGGCGAAGTCGCGCGGATCCTGCGAGATGACTTCAGCGGGAATGCCGAACTTGCGGGTGAGGCGCTCGATGCTCTCGAAGCCGTAGGACACGATGAAGGGATGCATGCCGGCGGCCTGGGCGGCGACGTAATCCCGATGTTCGTCGCCGCAGGCGAAGGCGCGCGCCGGATTGATGTCGTAATACTCGCGCGTCGCCTTGAAGTAGGGCGTCTTCACCTCGTCCAGCCCCAGGCAGTGCAGAAAATCCAGGCGCTCGCTCTCGATGCCGTGCCGCGCGAACAGGCGCGCCAGGGTGATTTCCGGCTCATGGCTGATGTTGCGGGTGACGATGCCGACCCGGATCCCCGGCGCCTCGATCAGATCGCCGATCAACTCCGGCATGCCCTCGTACATCTGCGCTTCTTCCCGGTAGACCTCGGTCAGCGTGCCCAGCAATTCCTTGCGGCTGTGCTTGCCCAGTTGTTTGGCCAGGTTGCGGGGGAATTCCTTGATGCCGCCCAGGTATTTGAACAAGTGGCGGCGTTTCTGAAAGCGCACCAGATCGCCAAGATCCATGCCGTGATGGGCGAATGCCCGGCCAATGGCGGCGAAGGCGTCGATGACCGTGCCATCGGCGTCGATGATGATCAGGCGGTCGTGGCTTCGATACATGATTCGGTATTGTCGGTGTCAGGGCGGCGCGCCGGGTTGGGCGTCGGCGCGGCTGTGCAGATGTTTCCACCGGCCGGCCGGCCGGGCAACGGGGGCAATGCAAAATTCATCAAACTGTCACCTGGCGCCTGCCGGCTGAGAAAGCCCCGGCATTGCCATCTGCCCGGCTGTGGCGGCCGGCGGTAAACTCGATGGCCACCTTGCCACCGCCCGGTTCCGATGCTCGCCACTTGCCCGACCCCGCTCCACGTCGACGCCGCCTTGCTGGCATTCGACAAGCCCAGCGGGCTGCTCGCCGTGCCTGGGCGGGGCGAGGCCAGGCAGGACTGCCTGAGCGCACGGGTGCAGGCGGCCTACCCCGATGCCTTGATCGTGCATCGGCTGGACATGGCCACCTCGGGCCTGATGCTGTTCGCGCGCGGGGCCGAAATGCAGCGCCGGCTCAGCATGCTGTTTGCCGCGCGCCAGGTGAGCAAGCGCTACGTCGCCGTGGTGGCGGGCCGGCTGGCAGCCCCGACGGGGCAATGGGGCGAGATCGCACTGCCGATCGCCCCCGATTGGCCCAATCGCCCATTGCAGGCGATCGACCTGGCACACGGCAAGCCCAGCCTCACGCGCTGGCGCGTCCTGGCATTCGATGCGGCGACACAAACGACGCGACTCGAACTGGAACCGGTCACCGGCCGCTCGCACCAGTTGCGGGTGCACCTCAAGGCCATCGGCCATCCCATCCTGGGGGATACGCTCTATGCGCCAGCCGCAGTGCAGGCCAGGGCCGACCGCTTGTTGCTGCACGCCTGCAGCTTGCGCTTCCGGCATCCGACAACGGGGCAGGTCGTCCTGCTGGAAAGCGCGCCGCCCTTTTGAAGACAGGCGAGCCTAGCTCAGAAAGCGGCCTTCGAGTTCCATGAGGTTGAGTTGCTGCAGGATCTGCCGCAGCCGCTCGCGCGCATTGCCGCGCGGCGCGCCGCTGTGGCTGGCGATGATGAGTTCGTTCTTCATCGAGTGTTCCCAGCCGACCAGCTCGGTCACCGTGAGCTGATAGCCGTGCGCCTCCAGTTGCAGGCAGCGCAACACGTTGGTCAGGTGGCTGCCGAACTCGCGGGTGTGAATGGGGTGGCGCCAGAGCTCCGACAGCGGGGTTTTGCCGAAGCTTTCGTTCTTATGACGGCGCAGCACCGCCGCCACCTCGGCCTGGCAGCAGGGCACCAGCACGATGTGGCGGGCCCGCTTGGCCAGGGCGAACTGGATGGCATCATCGGTCGCCGTGTTGCAGGCGTGCAGCGCGGTGACGATGTCGATGCGCTCGGGCAGCCGTTCGGACCGCGTGGCTTCCGCCACGGTCGTGTTCAGGAAGGACATGCGCTCGAAGCCCAGCCTGGCGGCCAGCGCGCGTGACTTCGCCACCAGCTCATCGCGCGTCTCGATGCCGTAGATGTGCACGCCCGGCCGGTCTTTCAGAAACAGGTCATAGAGGATGAAGCCCAGATAGGACTTGCCGGCCCCGTGGTCGGCCAGGGTCAGCGTTGCCTGTCTGTCCAGCACCTCATTGAGCAGCGGCTCGATGAAATTGCACAGGTGGTATACCTGCTTGAGCTTGCGCCGGCTGTCCTGATTGAGCTTGCCGTCGCGCGTGAGGATGTGCAGCTCTTTCAGCAGTTCGACCGACTGGCCCGGGCGCAGCACCCCGGTCAGCGGGTCGGCGTAGGTCTTCGGGGCGGCGGCTTTGGGGTTGGGGCGTTTCATGACGGGGGTACGGTTGAAGTGGTAGGGTGCACTTCGTGCGCCATATAACGGTGCACGAAGTGCACCCTACGCCGCCGACTCCAGCGGCACCTCCCAGCCCGGAAACACCAGCACCGCGGGGTGGCAGTTGAGCGCGCGCGCCAGCACCTTGGCCCGTTCCAGGCCGAGGTTCACCCGGCCGTTCTCGATGGCGGAAATGGTGGCCTGCGGGATGCCGGTCAACTCGGCGAGCTGGCTTTGGCTCAGCTCCTGCAGTTCGCGCATGATGCGCACCGACTCGCCGACGGAGACCTCGACCCGTTTCTTGGCTGGACGGAATTCTTTCATGTCATGGCTTCCTGTAATCGTGGGCAGTCACCTGGATGACCTGGACCAGCAAGGCATCGGCGACCACCCGGTAAATCACCCGCCACTGCAAGCCTAAACGCGAGGAGCGGTAGCCCTTCCACTCGCCGGACAGCGCCTCGTCGTGGAAACCCTTGATCGCGCGTAGTCCAGGCGGTCCCGAGAGTCGGGCGACGTCTTTCCATTTCTCATAGCGCTTGAGCACCTCGACGGGCACGGCCCCGGCAAGCTGCTTGTCGACCCGGCGATGTTCCTCGATGCGCCACATGCCAAATTATGTATATACCATATATAGTATGTCAAGGTCGGGCCGGGTCTTACGGAAGCCGGCCGCTGCATGGTCTCAATTCAGCGCCCGGATCGACTGCATCGGCGGCACCCGGGTGATGTGGCGGGTGGTGAGCCAGCCGCCGGTGCCCACCAGCAGGGCGCCGGCCAGGGGCAGGCTCAGCCACAGCCAGGGGTGCAGGCGCAGCGGCAGCTCGAACAGGCGCTCGGCGATCAGCGCCATGGCGAGCTCGGTGCAGGCGCTGGCGAGCAGGCCGGCCAGCAGGCCCAGGGCGAGGAATTCGCTCCACAGTGCCTGGGCCAGGTAGGCGCGCGGCGCGCCCAGGGTGCGCATGAGCACGGCCTCCTGCTGACGCGCGTCCAGGCTGGCCAACAGGCTGGCGCTGACCACGGCCAGGCCGGCGGCGAGCAGAAAGCCCAGCAGCAACTGGAGGGCGCGGATGATCTGGTCGAACACGGCGCTGATCTTGGCGATCAGTTGGTCCAGCGCCAGCACGGTCACGCCGGGAAAGCTGCGGACGAACTCCGGCAGCAGCGCGGCCTTGGCCTCGGGCACGCGCACGCCGGCGAGGTAGCTGGTGGGCAATGGGTCGAGCTGGCCGGCGGCGAACAGGACGAAGAAATTCGGCTGCATCGAATCCCACTTCACGCTGCGAATGCTGCTGATGCGCGCGTGCAGCGTCTGGTCGCCGACCCTGAAGCCGAGCTCGTCGCCCAGCGCCAGGCCCAGCCGTTCGGCCATGTTGGCCTCGACCGAGATCTCGGCGGCCCGGCGCGAACCAAACCATTGCCCGGCGACGATGCGGTTGTTGGCCGGCAGGTGCGTGCTGTGCGACAGGTTGAGCTCGCGCCGCAGCGTGTTCGAGTCGGCCTGCCCGGGCGGCACCACGGTTTCGATCGGCTGGCCGTTCTTGCTCACCAGCCGGCCGCGCACCATGGGATAGAGCTCGGAGGCGGCGAGCCCGTGCCGCGCCAGGAAATCCGCCACGGCGGGCTGCTGCTCCGGTGCGATGTTGACCAGGAAATGATTCGGCGCATCGGGCGGCAGCTGCTGGCGCCAGCCCGCGATCAGGTCGCCGCGCACCAGGGCGAGCAGGGCCACCAGGAACAGGGCCAGAGTGAAGGCACCCAGTTGCAGCGTGCTGTCCAAGCGGTGGCGCACCATCTGCGCCAGGCCGAAGCGCAGCGGGCCGTAACTGAGTTTTTGCACGGCGCGGCCCAGGCCCAGCGCCAGCTGCGCCAGCAAGGCCAGCACCAGGCCCAGCCCGGCCAGGGCGCCGACGAAGATGCCCACCAGCTTGGCGTCGCCGGCATACCAGGCGGTGAGCGCGAGCAGCAGCGCGGCGCTGAGCAGGGCGCTGGCCCAGGCCGAGGCCGACAGCGGCGGCAGCTCGCGCCGCAGCACCCGCAGCGGTGGCACCCGCACCAGGCGC
>DDKN01000104.1 GCA_002339725.1 Thiobacillus sp. UBA2597 | reverse complement strand
ATGTCCTTGCCGATGAAGTGGTAGAGCTCGGTGGTCGAGTCCTTCTTCCAGTACGCGTCGAAGTCGATGCCCTTATCCGCGCAGAGCTTCTTGAAGCTGGCCATGTAGCCGACCGGGGCGTCGAGCCAGACGTAGAAGTACTTGCCCGGCGCATCTGGGATCTCGAAGCCGAAGTAGGGCGCATCGCGTGAGATGTCCCAGTCGGTGAGCCCCGCGCTGAACCACTCGTCCATCTTGTTGGCGGCCTCGGGCTGGAGGGTGCCGCTGCGGGTCCATTCTTTCAGGAAGGCCTCGCACTTGCCCAGGGCGAAGAAGTAGTGCTCGGAGGTCTTGCGCACCGGCTTGGCGCCGGACACGGCGGAATAGGGGTCGATCAGGTCGGTCGGCGCATAGGTGGCGCCGCAGACTTCGCAGCTGTCGCCGTACTGGTCCGCCGCTTTGCATTTGGGGCAGGTGCCCTTGATGAAGCGGTCGGGCAGGAACATCGCCTTCTCGGGGTCGTAGAACTGCTCGATGGCGCGCTGCTCGATCAGGCCGGCCGCGCGCAGCTTGAGGTAGATCTGGCTGGCGAACGCGCGGTTCTCCGGCGAATTGGTCGAGTAGTAGTTGTCGAAGCCGATGTGGAAGCCGTCGAAGTCGCGCTTGTGCTCGTGCCACACCCGGTCGATCAACTGCTCGGGGCGGATGCCTTCCTTTTCGGCGCGCAGCATGATCGGCGTGCCGTGGGTGTCGTCGGCGCAGACATACCAGCACTCGTGGCCGCGCATCTTCTGGAAGCGCACCCAGATGTCGGTCTGGATGTATTCGACCAGGTGGCCCAGGTGGATGCTGCCGTTGGCATAGGGCAGGGCGGAGGTGACGAGTATTTTGCGTGTCATGAGCGGCGTTTCATTTCAGAATGGCGGCTATTTTACGCGTTCGGAGGCGGTTCTTTGGCATCCAATCGGGCGGGCGCCCTCAATCCCGGGGTGAAAAAACGCGAGGTCTGGGCCTGGGCCATGTATGACTTCGCCAATTCCGGCTACACCACGGTGGTGATCACCGCGGTCTACAACGCCTTCTTCGTCGCGGTGATCGCGGCCAACGCCGCCTGGGCCAGCTTCGCCTGGAGCGTGGCCCTGGCCGTATCCTACGCGGCGATCATGGTCACCGGGCCGCTGCTTGGCGCCTATGCCGACCGGCACGGCGCCAAGAAGAAACTGCTGTTGCTCTCCACCCTCGGCTGCGTGCTCGGCACCGCCCTCTTGGCCTGGCCGGGCCCGGGCGAGGTGGCCCTGGCCATGGCGCTGATCGCCCTGTCCAACTTCTTTTTCGGCATGGGCGAAAACCTGATCGCCGCCTTCCTGCCCGAGCTGGCGCGCGGCCGGGCACTGGGCCGGGTCTCGGGCTGGGGCTGGGGCGTGGGTTATGTCGGCGGCTTGCTGGTGCTGGCGCTCGCCCTGGCCTATGTCAGCCGGGTGCAGGCGGCCGGCGGCACTGCGCAGGACTTCGTGCCCGGCGTGATGTTCCTCACCGCCGGCCTGTTCGCCCTGTGCGCCCTGCCGACCTTTCTGTTCCTGCGTGAGCGGGCCGCGCCTCAGCCGCCGGTCGTCGGCCTCGCGCGCGACGCCTGGCGCCGGGTGGCCGACAGCCTGGCGCACGCCCGGCGGCATCGCGATCTGTTCCGCTTCCTCGTCTGCATCGTGTTCTACCAGGCCGGCATCCAGGCGGTGATCGCCCTGGCCGCGGTCTATGCCCAGCAGGCCATGCAGTTCGACACCCGGCAGACCATCGAGCTCATCCTGGTGGTCAATGTCACCGCCGCCATCGGCGCTTTGAGTTTCGGTTATGTGCAGGACCGCATCGGCCACAAGCGGGCGATCGGATTCACCTTGGTCGGCTGGCTGTTCATGGTGGCGCTGGCCTACAGCGCGACCGAACCCGGCCGGTTCTGGCTGGCGGCCAATGTCGCGGGCCTGTGCCTGGGCGCCTCGCAGTCGGCCGGGCGCGCCTTGGTCGGCTATCTCAGCCCGGCCGCGCGCCGGGCCGAGTTCTTCGGTCTGTGGGGGCTGGCGGTGAAGCTCTCGTCCATCCTCGGCCCCATGACCTATGGCGCGGCCGCCTGGGCCAGCGGCAGCAACCACCGTCTGGCCATGCTGTTCACCGGCATTTATTTTCTGGCCGGTCTGGTTCTGCTCTTGGGCATCGACGTCCAGCGCGGCCGGCGGGCGGCGCTGCGGCGCGCCTCATAGCGCCTTGATCTTCTCCAGCACGGCCTGGGCATGGCCGTCGGGGCTGACGTTGTATTCGACGTCGGCCAGCCGGCCGGCCTTGTCGATGATGAAGGTGGAGCGGACGATGCCCGGTTTTTTCTCGCCGTTCTTTTCCTTCTCTTGCCAGACGCCGTAGCGCTCGCACAGATCGCCCGTGGTGTCGGCCAGCAGGCGGACCTTGAGCCCGAACTTGCCGATGAAGGCGCGGTGGCTCTCGCAGGGGTCCCTGCTGACGCCGAGCACCACGGTGTCGAGCCGGTCGAATTCATCGATCAGGGCGGTGAACTGGTTGGCCTCGATGGTGCAGCCCGGGGTGTCGTCCTTGGGGTAAAAATACAGGACCACGTGCTTTTTGCCCTGGAAGTCGGCGAGATCGACCATTTGGCCATCCTGGTCGGCGCAGCGAAAGCCCGGTGCGGGCTGGTTCCTGCTCAGCATGATCGGCTCCTCGGCGTTGGAATGACCGGATTAAACGTCGCCCGCCGCAGGCCGGCAAGCCCGGGCCATTGCGCCATGTGCAAATGGCGATTGCCCCCGGCCGGGTGAGCGTATACAATGCCCAGCTCTTTAGGCGCGTAGCTCAGCTGGTTAGAGCATCACCTTGACATGGTGGGGGTCGTTGGTTCGAGTCCAATCGCGCCTACCAGCTACATTCAAAAGCCAGATTCTTCTGGCTTTTGTCGTTTTAGAGGTTAGGCACCATGCCCGTTATCCGTCTTCCCGATGGCTCCGAGCGCAGGTTCGACGAGCCGGTGACCGTGGCCCAGGTGGCGGCCAGCATCGGCGCCGGCCTGGCCCGGGCAGCCTTGGCCGGCAAGGTCAACGGCCGTCTGGTCGACACCGCCTACCGCATCGAGCACGATGCCGATCTGGCCATCATCACCGACAAGGACGCCGAGGGCCTGGAGCTGATCCGCCACTCCATGGCCCACCTCATGGCTTATGCGGTGAAGGAGCTGTTCCCCGAGGCCCAGGTCACCATCGGCCCGGTGATCGAGGACGGCTTCTACTACGATTTTTCCTACAAGCGCCCGTTCACCCCGGAAGACCTGGCCGCCATCGAAAAGCGCATGCTGGAGCTGGCCAAAAAGGACATCCCGGTAGTGCGCGAGGAATGGGAACGCGACAAGGCGGTCGAGTTCTTCAAGTCCATCGGCGAGCACTACAAGGCCGAGATCATCGCCAGCATCCCCGCGGGCGAGACCATTTCGCTCTACCGCGAGGGCGACTTCGTCGACCTCTGCCGCGGCCCGCACGTGCCCTCCACCGGCAAGCTCAAGGTGTTCAAGCTGATGAAGGTGGCCGGGGCCTACTGGCGCGGCGACTCGAAGAACGAGATGCTGCAGCGCATCTACGGCACGGCCTGGGCCAGGAAGGAAGACCTGGAGGCCTACCTGCACCGGCTGGAAGAGGCGGAGAAGCGCGATCACCGCCGCCTGGGCAAACAGCTCGACCTGTTCCACATGCAGGACGAGGCGCCGGGCATGGTGTTCTGGCACCCGCACGGCTGGGTGATCTGGCAGGAGATCGAGCAGTATCTGCGGGGCAAGTTCCGCGAATACGGCTATCAGGAGGTGAAGACCCCGACCGTGATGGACCGCAGCCTGTGGGAGAAGTCCGGCCACTGGGAGAACTACCGCGAGAACATGTTCACCACGGCCTCGGAGAACCGCGACTACGCGGTCAAGCCGATGAACTGCCCGGGCCACGTGCAGATCTTCAATCACGGCCTGCATTCCTACCGCGATCTGCCGCTGCGGCTGGCCGAGTTCGGCTCCTGCCACCGCAACGAGCCGTCCGGCTCGCTGCACGGCCTGATGCGGGTGCGCGCCTTCGTCCAGGACGATGCCCACATCTTCTGCACCGAAGAGCAGGTGCAGGGCGAGGTGTCCGAGTTCATCAGGATGCTGCAGTCGGTCTATGCCGATTTCGGCTTTAACGACGTGCTGGTCAAGCTCTCCACCCGGCCCGAGAAGCGGGTGGGCAGCGACGAGACCTGGGATCGCGCCGAGGCCGCCCTGGCCGCCGCCCTCCAGCAGAACGGCCTGGCCTACGACCTGCAGCCGGGGGAGGGCGCCTTCTATGGGCCCAAGATCGAATTCACCCTGAAAGACAGCCTGGGCCGGCTCTGGCAGTGCGGCACCATCCAGCTCGACTTCAACCTGCCGGTACGCCTTAACGCCGAATACGTGGCCGAGGACAACAGCCGGAAACCCCCGGTCATGCTGCACCGCGCCATCGTCGGCTCCATGGAGCGCTTCATCGGCATCCTGATCGAGCACTATGCCGGCAATTTCCCCCTGTGGCTGGCGCCGGTCCAGGCGGTGGTGATGAATATCACCGACGCTCAGGCCGACTATGCCGAACAGGTGAAAGAAGCCCTTAAAAAACAAGGGTTCAGGGTCATTTCGGACTTGAGAAACGAAAAGATTACCTATAAAATCCGCGAGCACTCCATGCAGCGCGTGCCGTACCAGCTGGTGGTCGGCGACAAGGAGCGGGCAGAGGGCAAAGTGGCTGTACGCGTCCGCGGCGGCGAAGACCTGGGCCAGATGGACCTGGACCAGCTGATCGCGCGGCTGCGGCAGGAGCTGAAGGGCGCCTGATCGGGCGCCCTTAGCATTTGGTCAATTTTTCAGGAGCTTGGCGATAGCACAGGAAAAAGAGCTGCGAATCAACGGCGAGATCGATGCGCCCGAGGTTCGATTGATCGGGAGCGACGGCGAACAACTCGGCGTCGTGAGTCTGAGAGAGGCGATGCTCAAGGCGGAAGACGCCGAGCTGGACCTGGTGGAGATTGCCCCCACGGCGAACCCGCCGGTTTGCCGGATCATGGATTACGGCAAATACAAATACCAGGAACAAAAGCGGCAGCACGAAGCCAAGCTCAAGCAGAAGCAGATCCAGGTCAAGGAAGTCAAATTCCGGCCAGGCACCGACGAGAACGACTACCAGATCAAGCTGCGCAACATGACGCGCTTTCTGGAGGAGGGCGACAAGGTGAAGGTGACCTTGCGCTTCCGCGGTCGTGAAATGGCCCACCAGGAATTCGGTGTGGCGCAGCTGAAGCGGATCGAGACCGATCTGGCGGAACTGGGGACGGTGGAGCAGTTCCCCAAGCTGGAAGGCCGTCAGATGGTCATGGTGATGGCGCCGAAGAAAAAGAAGTGACCGGGCGTTAGCCGGGTCATTCCCGCGGATACCCTGAAGGGCACAAGGGCGGGAATCCAGGTTCGAGAGGCTGGATGCGGGCCTCGTCAACAACCGCATCGGACAAGTGCCGACAGGTCGGTCAAGCATCCCCGCAACTGGGGGTCACCTGCCGGCATCCAAGAGTAAAGGAGCATTCACATGCCCAAGATGAAGACCAAGAGCGGGGCGAAAAAACGCTTCCGCGTGCGTGGCAGCGGCAGCGTCAAGCGCAGTCATGCCTATCTGCGCCACATCCTCACCAAGAAAAGCACCAAGCGCAAGCGCAACCTGCGTGGCATGGGCGGTGTCGCCGCCGTGGACGTGGGTCACGTTCGCGCCATGCTGCCCTACGCCTAAGGAGTCGAACCATGCCCCGAGTTAAACGTGGAACTATCGCCCGCGCCCACCACAAGAAGGTGATGGACGCGGCCAAAGGCTACCGTGGTCGTCGCGGCAATGTCTTCCGCGTCGCCAAAGAAGCGGTGATGAAGGCGGGCCAGTATGCCTACCGCGACCGGCGTCAGCGCAAGCGCCAATTCCGTGCCCTGTGGATCGCCCGCATCAACGCCGCGGTGCGCGAGATGGGCGTCGAGATGAACTACAGCCAGTTCATGAACGGCCTGAAGAAGGCCTCGATCGACATCGACCGCAAGGTCCTGGCCGACATGGCGGTGTTCGATCAGCCGGCGTTCGCCAAGGTGGTTGAGCAGGCCAAGGCCAGCCTGGGGGCCTAAGCGGTCCCCCGAACCCCAATCAAGGGAGGCCTCTCACCGGGCCTCCCTTTTGTTTTGCAGAGCCCGATATGCATACGTTGGACGAGATTCTTGGCGAAGCACAGGCCGCCTTTGCCGCGGTCGACAGCCTGCCGGCGCTGGATCAGGCCAAGGCCCGGTTTTTGGGCAAGAACGGTCTGATCACCGAGCAGATGAAGGGCCTGGGTGCCTTGCCGCCCGAGGAACGCAAGGCCGCCGGCGCCCGGATCAACCAGGTCAAGGACCAGGTCGAAGCGCTGCTCAAGGCCCGGCGCGAGGCGATCCAGGCGGCGCAGCTGGCGCGCCAGCTCAAGGAAGAGTCGCTCGACGTCACCCTGCCGGGCCGGGGCGAGGCCATGGGTGGTCTGCATCCGGTCAGCCGCACCCTGGCGCGGATCGAGCAGTTGTTCGCCAGCATCGGTTTTGCCGTGGCCGACGGCCCCGAGGTCGAGACCGACTTCTACAACTTCACCGCGCTCAACATCCCCGAGGACCATCCGGCCCGGGCCATGCACGACACCTTTTATGTCGAGGGCGGGCGTCTTTTGCGCACCCACACCTCGCCGGTGCAGGTGCATTACATGCAGCAGCACCAGCCGCCGTTGCGCATCATCGCGCCCGGTCGGGTATATCGCTGCGATTCCGATGTGACCCATACCCCGATGTTCCATCAGGTCGAGGGTCTCTGGGTGGACGAGCAGGTGACCTTCGCCGAGTTGAAAGGGGTGCTGGCCGACTTCATGCAGCGCTTCTTCGAGCGCGACACCATGCCGGTCCGTTTCCGCCCCTCGTTCTTTCCTTTCACCGAGCCTTCGGCCGAGATGGATATCGGCTGTGTGATCTGCGATGGCAAAGGCTGCCGCGTCTGCAGCCATACCGGCTGGCTCGAGGTGCTGGGCTGCGGCATGGTCCATCCCAATGTGTTCGGCCATGTCGGCATCGACGCCGAGCGCTACCAGGGTTTCGCCTTCGGCCTGGGCGTCGAGCGCCTGGCCATGCTGCGCTACGGTGTGGACGACCTGCGTTTGTTCTTTGAAAATGATGTCCGTTTCCTTAAACAGTTCGCTTGAAATGCAGGCGGACATCATTTCGGCGAAGGCTCTTGTGCCCTT
>DDKN01000029.1 GCA_002339725.1 Thiobacillus sp. UBA2597 | reverse complement strand
TGGGCGTCAAGGAAAGCGGCTCCTGCTGCTCCTGAGCCTGACGCCTTATGGAATTCATTCAACAAAACATCTGGACCGTGCTGCTGGCCGCCGTCTCGGGCCTGATGCTGGTCATGCCCAGCTTTCGCCGCTTGGGCGGGATCAAGCAGATCGGCCCGCAGGAAGCGGTGCTGCTGATGAACCACGAGGATGCCCTGGTGCTCGACGTGCGCGAACAGTCCGAGTTCGTCGACGGCCACATCGCCAAGGCCAAGCACGTCCCGCTCGGGGCCCTGGCCAAGCGGCTGGACGAGCTGGAAAAGTACAAGGACAAGCCCATCATCGCAGTCTGCCGCAGCGGCAGCCGCTCCGGCATGGCCTGCCGGACCTTGCGCCGCGCCGGCTTCGAGAAGCTGCACAACCTCGACGGCGGCATGATCGCCTGGGATCGTGCCGGCCTGCCCAAGGAGAGAAAATAACGAGTGGGCAACGGGAAAGGCGCGGGGGACGGTTTCCCCTTGACCACTTCCTGCCGACCACTCTTGGAAAAGCGAGCTATGTCATGCCCCACGTGAAAATGTATTGCACCGGCGTTTGCCCCTACTGCGTCATGGCCGAAAAGCTGTTGAACAAGAAGGGGGTGACCGAGATCGAGAAGATCCGGGTCGACCTCGACCCCGCGCAGCGGGAAGAGATGATGCGGATCACCGGCCGCCGCACCGTGCCCCAGGTCTTCATCGGGGAGCGCCATATCGGCGGCTTCGACGACCTGTCGGCCCTGGATGCCGAGGGTGGCCTGGACCCCCTGCTGGCCGACTGAAACCGGCCGGGTCCGGCTGCCCGGCCCGGTCGGCGCGACGGAGTTTGTCAACATGAAGCGGCTATAATGGGCCGCTTTTTTCATTCCAGGATCATCATGAGCGACCAAGAACAAGGCCAAGGCGGCAACCCGGTTTTCAGCATCGAGAAGATCTACGTCAAGGACCTGTCGATCGAGGTGCCCAACGCGCCCCAGATCTTTCTCGAACAGGGGGCGCCCGAGATCAACATGGAGATCGCCACCCAGATCGACCCGCTCGAGGCCGGCATCTATCAATGCCTGTTGACGGTGACCGTCACCGCCAAGGCGGCGGACAAGGTCTATTTCCTGGTCGAGGTGCGCCAGGCCGGTATCTTCCGCCTCCAGGACATCCCGCAGGAGGCCTTGGAGCCCACCCTGGCCATCGCCTGCCCGAACATCCTGTTCCCCTACGCGCGCGAGGCGGTGGCCGACGCCACCGTGCGCGCCGGCTTCCCGCCCATCCACCTGCAGCCGGTCAATTTCGAGGGCCTTTACCTGCAGCAGAAGCAGGCCCAGGCCGCGGCGCAAACCCAATGAAATCGGGCAAACCGGAGGCGCGGTGAAGATCGCTGTCCTGGGGGCGGGTGCCTGGGGCACGGGCCTGGCGGTGCGCTGGGCCGCGCAGGCCGAGGTGACCCTCTGGGCCCGCAACCCGGCCCAGGTCGCCGAGATGCGCGCGAGCCGCCTCAACAGCCGCTATCTGCCCGGTGTGGCCTTGCCGCAGGCGCTGGACCTGAGCGATGAGCTCAGCGTGGCCGTGCGCGGCGCCGATTATCGGGTCGCCGCCGTCCCGACCGCCGGGCTGCGCGCCCTGTTGCAGCAGCTGCGCGAACAGGCTGTCCCGGCCCCGCTGATCTGGCTGTGCAAGGGCTTCGAGGCGGGCAGCCGGAAGCTGCCGCACACCGTGCTGGCCGAGACCTGGCCTGAGCTGGGCCAGGCCGGCGTGCTGTCCGGTCCCAGCTTCGCGCGCGAGGTGGCGGCCGGCCAGCCGGCGGCGCTCACCCTGGCCTCGACCGACGAGGCCTTCGCCCGGCGCGCCGCCCAGGACCTGCATGCCCCCGCCCTGCGCCTTTATTCCAGCCACGACGTGATCGGGGTCGAAATCGGCGGCGCCGTGAAAAACGTCATCGCCATCGCCGCCGGGGTGTGCGACGGGCTCGGCTTCGGCCACAACGCCCGTGCCGCTTTGATCACGCGCGGTCTGGCCGAGATGACCCGGCTCGGCCTGAAACTGGGCGGTCGGATGGAGACCTTCATGGGCCTGTCCGGCCTGGGCGATCTCATCCTCACCTGCACCGGCGACCTCTCGCGTAACCGCCAGGTCGGCCTGCGCCTGGCCCAGGGCCAGAGCCTGGAGGGCATCCTGCGCGAACTCGGCCACATCGCCGAGGGGGTGACCACCGCGCGCGAGGTCTGCCGCCTGGCCGGCGAGATGGGCATCGACATGCCCATCGCCGACGCCGTGCGCCGCCTGCTTGACCAGGAATTGACGCCGAAGGAGGCGGTCACCTTCCTGCTCAACCGCGAACAGAAGGACGAGGGGGTTTAGCCCCCCTTGCCCGCCGGCACCCCGCAGGGGGTGTGACATCCTACCACCCGCATTTATTGGGGCTTGGCTGGATTGCGCCCCCCTCCCCCCCCCCCCCCCCAGGCGAGAGGGGGGGCGGCAGGGGGGCCAGTATCCTTTCGTATCCCCCCGCATCAAG
>DDKN01000078.1:503-9056 GCA_002339725.1 Thiobacillus sp. UBA2597 | reverse complement strand
CTGGCGCACTACGACGGCGGCCTGACCAAGCGCGACATCACGAGCAACATCAACTTCTTCATGAACGTGCCGGTGACGCCGGCCGGTGGGCTCGAGTTCGCCGACGGCGTGTCGGCGCCGGGCAAGTATGTCGAGATGCGCGCCGAGATGGACGTGCTGTGCCTGATCTCGAACTGCCCGCAGCTCAACAACCCCTGCAACGCCTACAACCCGACGCCGATCCGGGTGCTGATCTGGGACGCGCCGGAACAATAAGAATCGACGGCGGGACGGCCCGCCGGAAAAAGTAATCGCGGGACGGCCCGCCGGAGATTGCATGTTCGACAAGGTTCTCATCGCCAACCGCGGCGCCATCGCCTGCCGCATCATCCGTACCCTGCGCCGCATGGGCGTGAAGTCGGTCGCGGTGTATTCGGAGGCCGACCGGCACAGCCTGCACGTGCGCATGGCCGACGAAGCGGTCGAGATCGGCCCGGCGCCGGCGGCGCAGAGTTATCTGCGCGCCGACAAGATCCTCGAAGTGGCGCAGGCGACCGGCGCGCAGGCGATACACCCCGGCTACGGCTTCCTTTCCGAAAACCCCGGCTTCGCCGAAGCCTGCGCCGCTGCCGGCATCGCCTTCATCGGCCCGAGCCCGGCGCAGATGCGCGCCTTCGGGCTCAAGCACACCGCGCGCGAACTCGCCGAGCAGAACCAGGTGCCGCTCCTGCCGGGCACCGGCCTGCTGAGTGATGCCGGCCACGCGCAGGCCGAGGCCGCCCGCATCGGCTATCCGGTGATGCTGAAGAGCACCGCGGGCGGCGGCGGCATCGGCATGCGCCTGATCTGGAGCGCCGACGAACTGAAGGAAGCCTACGCGTCGGTCGAGCGCCTGGCCCGCGCCAACTTCAAGGAGGCTGGGATCTTCCTGGAGAAATACGTCGAGCATGCGCGCCACATCGAGGTGCAGCTCTTCGGCGACGGCAAGGGAAATGTCGTCGCGCTCGGCGAACGCGATTGTTCGGTGCAGCGGCGCAACCAGAAGGTGATCGAGGAAACCCCTGCGCCGGGGCTCACCGACGCGCAGCGCGCGAACCTGCTGGCCACCGCCGTGCGCCTGGGCGAGGCGGTCGGCTACCGCTCGGCCGGCACGGTCGAGTTCGTCTACGACGCGACCAATGGCGAATTCTATTTTCTCGAGGTCAACACGCGCCTGCAGGTCGAGCACGGCGTCACCGAGGAGGTGAGCGGCGTCGACCTCGTCGAATGGATGGTGAAGGAGGCCGCCGGTGAGCTCGACCTCTCCGGCTTCAAGCCCGAACTCCAGGGCGCATCGATCCAGGTGCGGCTCTACGCCGAGGACCCGGGCAAGGATTTCCAGCCGGCCGCGGGCGTGCTGACCGAGGTCGTGTTCCCCATGGATGTGCGCATCGAGACCTGGGTCGAGCGCGGCAGCGAGGTGCCGCCGTTCTATGACCCGATGGTCGCCAAGCTCATCGTCAGGGGGCGCGACCGCGCCGAGGCACTGGCGAAGCTGCAGCAGGCGCTCGCCGACACGCGCGTCGCCGGCATCGAGACCAACCTTGGTTATCTCGCGCAGATCGTGCGCGACGCGGTGTTCATGGAGGGCCGCCAGACCACACGGTATCTCAATGCCTTCCACTACCGCCCGACGACCATCGACGTTATCGAGCCGGGCGTGCAGTCGAGCATCCAGGACTGGCCGGGGCGCACCGGCTACTGGGACGTCGGCGTGCCGCCGTCCGGTCCGATGGACGCCCTCGCGTGTCGCCTCGCGAACCGGCTCGTCGGCAACCCGGAGGGTGCGGCGGCGCTGGAGTTGACGGTGGCCGGTCCCACGCTGCGCTTCAACTGCGACGCCGTGATCGCGCTTGCGGGCGCCGACATGGGGGCCACGCTCGACGGCCAGACGCTCGCCAACTGGGCGGCGCATGGGGTCAAGGCGGGTGGCATCTTGAAGCTCGGCGCCGTCCAGGGCGCCGGCTGCCGCACCTACCTCGCGGTGCGCGGCGGCTTCGACGTACCCGATTACCTCGGCAGCAAATCGACCTTCACGCTGGGTCAGTTCGGGGGGCATGCCGGGCGCACGCTCAGGGTGGGTGACGTGTTGCACATCCCGCCAGCGGCAGCCTCGGACATTGGCACCGCATTGCCCGCCGATCTGATCCCGACTTACGGCCACGCCTGGGAGATCGGCGTGCTGTACGGCCCGCACGGCGCGCCGGACTTCTTCACCGACGCCGACATTGAAATGTTCTTCTCTACCGACTGGGAGGTGCACTACAACTCCAGCCGCACCGGGGTTCGGCTCATCGGCCCGCGCCCCCAATGGGCGCGCAAGGACGGCGGCGAGGCGGGCCTGCATCCCTCGAACATCCACGACAACGCCTACGCCATCGGCGCGGTCGACTTCACCGGCGACATGCCGGTTATCCTCGGGCCGGATGGTCCCAGCCTCGGCGGCTTCGTCTGCCCGGCCACCATCGTGCAGGCCGAGCTGTGGAAGCTCGGGCAGCTTCGGCCCGGCGACACGGTGCGCTTCAGGCGCCTCTCGCAAGCGCAGGCCGAGCGCATGGAGGCGGCACAGGACCAGATGGTCGCCAGCCTGCTCCCCGCTCCCGCAATCGGGAAAGTGAGCGGGGGAGAGGGGCTCGCCGAGCCGGTGCTGCACCGCATCCCCGACACCGACAATCCGGTTGCGGTGGTCTACCGCCGCGCCGGCGACAAGTACCTGCTCGTCGAATACGGGCCGCTCACGCTCGACCTCAACCTGCGTTTCCGCATGCACGCGCTGATGACGCATCTCCAGGCCGCCGCGGTCCCGGGCATCCTCGATCTCACCCCGGGCATCCGCTCGCTGCAGGTGCATTACGACTCGCGCGTGCTGCTGCTCACCGAACTCATGGATCGGCTGCTCGCCGCGGAAAGGGCGCTGCCGGCGATCGAGGACATCGAGGTGCCGACCCGCATCGTGCACCTGCCGCTGTCGTGGGACGACGCGGCGACCCGGCTCGCGATCGAGAAATACATGCAGTCGGTGCGCAAGGATGCGCCCTGGTGTCCCTCCAACACCGAATTCATCCGCCGCATCAACGGGCTCGACAGCATCGAGGACGTGAAGCGTATCGTCTTCGAGGCGAGTTATCTGGTGCTGGGCCTGGGTGACGTCTACCTCGGCGCGCCGGTCGCCACCCCCATCGACCCGCGCCACCGGCTGGTGACCACCAAGTACAACCCCGCGCGCACCTGGACGCCGGAAAACGCCGTCGGCATCGGCGGCGCCTATATGTGCGTGTACGGCATGGAAGGGCCCGGCGGCTACCAGTTCGTCGGCCGCACCCTGCAGATGTGGAACCGCTGGCGGCAGACGCAGGCATTCACCGACGGCAAGCCCTGGCTCCTGCGCTTCTTCGACCAGGTGCGCTTCTACCCGGTAAGCGAACAGGAGCTGCTGCAGATCCGCGAGGATTTCCCGCTCGGCCGCTATCCGCTCAAGATCGAGGAAACGACGTTCAGCCTGCGCGACTACAACCGCTTCCTCGCGGACAACGCCGACTCCATCGCCGCCTTCAAGACGCGGCAGCAGGCGGCGTTCGAGGCCGAGCGCGAGCGTTGGCGTGCAAGCGGCCAGGCCGAGTACGCCAGCGATCTCACCGTGGCCGAGGCCGCGCCCGACAGCGAGCTCGACCTGCCGGAAAACGGCCGCGCGATCGCCAGCCACGTCGCTGGCAACGTGTGGAAGGTGGAAGTGCAGGATGGCGCCGAGGTGAAGCAGGGCGATCCGCTCGTCATCGTCGAATCGATGAAGATGGAATTCGCCGTGCTGGCGCCGTGTGATGGCCGGGTGCACAAGGTCTTCTGCCGCGAGGGCGGGCAGGTGGCCGCCGGGCAGGACCTCCTGGTGCTGGTGACGGAGTAACCGACATGAACTTTTCGCTCGACATCGCCACCCTGCGCCGCCTGTATCGCACGGGCGAGCTCACACCGCTGGCCCTGGTGGAAGCACTTATCCCACGCCTGCACGGGGAGGACACGCACCGCATATGGATCCACCGCCTTAACGCCGACACCCTGCGTGGCTACGCAAAACGGCTCGAAGGGCGCGACATCGAGCGCCTGCCGTTCTACGGCATTCCCTTCGCGATCAAGGACAACATCGACCTCGCCGGCGTGCCGACCACCGCGGCCTGCCCCGAGTTCGCCTACACGCCGAAGCAGAGCGCGACCGTCGTGCAACGCCTGATCGACGCCGGCGCGATCCCGCTCGGCAAGACCAACCTTGACCAGTTCGCCACGGGGCTCAACGGCACGCGCTCGCCTTTCGGTGCCTGCCGCAATCCCTTCCACCCCGACTACATTGCCGGCGGCTCCAGTTCCGGCTCGGCGGTTTCGGTGGCGCTGGGGCTCGCGAGTTTCGCGCTCGGCACCGACACCGCCGGCTCCGGCCGCGTGCCGGCGGCGTTCAACAACCTCATCGGCCACAAGCCGACCTGCGGCGTGCTCTCCACGCGCGGCGTCGTGCCGGCCTGCCGCTCGCTCGACGCGGTGTCGATCTTCGCGCTCACCGCCGAGGACGCCGAGCGGGTGCTGGCGGTGGCCGCCGGCTTCGACGCCGAGGACGAATACGCCCGGCCGCTCGCGCCGCACGGCTTCGACTTCGGCCGCGCCGCCGGTTTCCGTTTCGGCGTGCCGATGCAGAAGGACCTGGAGTTCTTCGGCAACGCCGACAGTGAGCGACTGTTCAGGGAGGCCGTGGCGCGCCTCACGAGTCTTGGCGGTACGCCGGTCGAGGTCGATCTCGCGCCCTTTCTCGAAACAGCGCGCCTGCTCTACGGCGGGCCCTGGGTGGCCGAGCGCTATCTCGCCATCCGCGACTTCTTCGACGCCCACGCCGACAAGGTCTTCCCGCCGGTGCGCGAGATCATCGGCGGCGGCCGCGACTACAGCGCCGCCGATACCTTCGCGCACCTCTACAGGCTGCGCGCGTTAAAGCGCGTGTGCGACGCGGCATGGAACGACATCGACGTGCTCGTCACGCCAACCGCCGGCACCATCTATCGCATCGAGGCCATGCAGGCCGACCCGATCCGGCTCAATTCCAACCTCGGCTATTACACCAACTTCATGAACCTGCTCGATCTGGCCGCCACCGCCGTGCCGGCCGGGTTCCAGGCCGACGGCCTGCCGTTCGGCGTGACGCTGATCGCGCCGCCGCATCAGGATGCGCCGCTCCTGCATCTGGCCTCGCGCCTGCACCAGGCGCTGGGCGGCCACATGGGGGCGACGGGGGCGCCCCTGCCTCCGGCGGAGCAACTGGCGCTGTTGCCGAGCGGCCAGATCCGGGTCGCCGTGGTGGGGGCCCACCTTACCGGCCTGCCGCTGAATCACCAGCTCACGGAGCGGAATGCGCGCCTGGTCGCCGAGACCCGGACTGCAGCCAAATACCGCTTCTACGCCCTGCCCGACGGCAAGCGCCCTGGCCTTGTGAAAGTCGGGGGCGATGGCGCGGCCATCGTCTGTGAGGTGTGGGAGATGCCGGCAGGGAACTTCGGCAGCTTCGTTTCGGGCATTCCGGCGCCGCTCGGCATCGGCAAGGTGGAACTCGCCGACGGCACGCTGGTGAACGGTTTCATCTGCGAGCCGATCGGCGTGCAGGGAGCGCAGGACATCACCGAATACGGCGGCTGGCGGGCGTGGCTGGCCAGTCGGCGCTGAGATAGCGGCGAATTACTTCAACAGGCGTCCAAGCGCCTTTTCCGCCGCTTCCGGCAGGCGCACGCCGTCGCAGCGCTCGGGCGTGGTGGCACACAAGCCCTCATGCCGGGCGAGCTGGCTGGCGAGCTGATAGTAGCGCCGGGCGGCCAGCGGCCGGCCGAGTCCTTCGGCCGCAGCCCCGAGGTAATACCAGGCCAGGTCCTCGGCCTGGCCGATGGCCAGCACGGCACGGGCCAGCTCTTCCCATTGGCGATTTTGATGCAAGCGCTGGAGCTCGGTCAGACGAGCCAGGAATTGACCGCGGCAGTCCTTGCAGTCCAGGTAGGCCTCGCCCTGCAGGAAACGTGTCAGATCATCCGGCCGGCTCGGGCTGGTGGTCGTCTCGCTCCGGCCGGTGAGCCGGCGTTGCACGACGGGCGGGTTTGCCTTGGCCGCCTCATAAAGGGGTTCCATCTGCGGCACCAGGGCGGCCAGTTCGGAGAGGCGCTTTTCCGGGGCGGGGTGGGTGGACAGCCAGTCGAAGCGGCCGCGTTCGCCGCTCTCGGCGATCATCTTGCGCCACAGGCTGGGCGCGGCCTTGGGGTCGAAGCCGGCGCGGGCGGCCAGCTCGATGCCGATGCGGTCGGCCTCGGCCTCGGCCTCGCGGCTGTTGGGCAGCTGCCAGGCGAGCAGGGCGGCGAGCTGGCCCACCTGCTGGTTGCGCTGGCCATTGTTGCCCGAGGCGGCGCCGATCACCCCGACCAACACATCGCTGGCCAGGCCGACCGACATCTTCTCGGCGCCATGGTTGGCCAGGGCGTGGGCGATCTCATGGCCCATGACCTGGGCCAGCTCGTCGTCGGTGGCGCGCAGTTTCGCGATGAGGCCGGTGTAGATGGCCATGCGCCCACCGGGCAGGCAGAAGGCGTTCACGGTCTTGGGGTCGTCGATCACCGCCACCTGCCAGTCCCAGCGCTCGGTCTCGGGCCGGTAGCGGATGGCCTGGTGGATCAGGCGCTCGGTGATGGCATTGATGCGCTGTTGCAGGGCGGGGTCGTTGTTGAGCTTGCCCTTTTTCGACCAGGGCGCGAGTTCGGCCCGGTAGGCCTGGCTCGATTGGGCGATGACCTGGGATTCCGATACCAGGATGAGTTGCGAGCGCCCGGTGATCGGGTTGGCCGTGCACCCGGCCAGGGCGGCCGCGAGGAGGCTGCCGGCCAGCCAGCGCCGCTTCACGGTTCGGACGACTCCGGCTGTTCCAGCTTGGCCACGCGCGCCTCCAGGGCAGTGAGTTTTTCCCGGGTGCGCGCCAGCACCTGGGCCTGCACGTCGAATTCCTCGCGCGTGACCAGATCGAGTTTGCCCAGCAGGGCGGTCAGCGTGGCCTTCAGGTTCTTTTCGACATCCTTGGCCGGGCTGGCGGCGATCACTTCCGAGACCTTGGCATTGATCTCCTCGAGCAGTTTGTTGGCGAGCATGGTGCGTCTCCTCAGGCAATGGCTGGCAGTTTAGCAAAGCTGATCAGCAGGCTGACCGGTGCATAAGTCGCACCGAAATGGTGCCAATGCCGGGTGTCCGTGCACTACGATTGGGATGTGTCTTCAGGACCGGCCCGGTTTGCGCAATAACTCATTGATATACATGAAGTAATAAATCTGGCACGGCAAATGCTATGAGTTGATCGTGCGCTTTTGCACTTCCTTTTTGCCTCCGAGGAGTTAACGATGAAAAAACTGTATGCCTCTCTGGCCCTGGCGGGCCTGGTGACCGTACCGAGCCTGGCTGCCGCGGCCGACAGCCCGCACAGCTTCAGCGGTAACGTCTCCCTGACCAGCAACTACGTCTTCCGCGGCATCTCCCAGACCGGCGGCGACCCGGCCATCCAGGGCGGCCTCGACTACAGCCACAGCAGCGGCTTCTATCTGGGCACCTGGGCCTCCAACGTGGGCTGGATCGAGGATTTCCAGGGCTATGACAAGGGCAACATGGAGATCGACCTTTACGGCGGCTACCGCGGCAGCTTCGACAAGGCCGGCATCAGCTATGACCTGGGCATCATCGGTTATTTCTACCCGGGCGACAAAGCCCCCACCATTCCCAATGCCGATACCACGGAGGTCTATGCCGCACTGGGCTGGAAGTGGTTTACCGTCAAATACTCCTATGTCGTGAGCGACGGCGCCTTTGGCTTTGGCAAACCATTGGGTAGCAAAGATGCGACCGGTTCCGACTACTGGGACATCTCGGCCAGCCTGCCCATCGGCGAGACCGGCCTGACCGCCGGCGCCCACTGGGGCACCTTCAGCTTCGACAACTATCCGGACCAGGATTATGACGATTGGAAGGTCAGCCTCACCTATGACATGGGCAAGGCCAGCAAGCTCATGGAAGGCGTGACGGTCGGCGTGGCCTACAGCGATACCAACGCCAGAAAGACCGCTGGTCCGAACGGCGGAAGCTGGACGGATTTGAACGGCAAGTACCTGGGCGAGAGTACGACCTACTTCTGGATTTCCAAGGCCCTTTGATCTGTGGCGGACCGGGGCGGCACGGCCGTCCCGGTCTTCGCCTCGCGTAAAGATGGGAGACGACATGAAATTCGTTACCGCAATCATCAAACCCTTCAAGCTCGACGAGGTGCGCGAGGCGCTGTCCGCCATCGGCGTGACCGGCATCACCGTCACCGAGGTCAAGGGCTTCGGCCGGCAGAAGGGACACACCGAGCTCTACCGCGGCGCCGAGTACGTGGTGGATTTTCTGCCCAAGGTGAAGATCGAGGTGGCCGTCAAGGCCGACATGCTCGATCAGGTCATCGAGGCGATCATGAAATCGGCCCAGACCGGCAAGATCGGCGACGGC
>DDKN01000078.1:0-171 GCA_002339725.1 Thiobacillus sp. UBA2597 | reverse complement strand
TCGGCGACGGCAAGATCTTCGTGTCCGACCTGGAACAGGTCGTGCGTATCCGCACCGGCGAGTCCGGCGACGCGGCCATTTAAGGAGACGACCATGCGACGTTTGCTAGCTGTCCTGAGTATGGTGGGTCTGCTCGGCTTGTCCGGCATGGCCTTTGCCGAAGAACCGATG
>DDKN01000120.1:2370-2860 GCA_002339725.1 Thiobacillus sp. UBA2597 | reverse complement strand
GGCGGCGGCATGGGCCCGGGCATGGGCCCCGGCGGCGGAGGCATGGGGCCCGGCGGTGGCGGCATGGGGCCGGGCCGCCGCGGTTACTAACGCAACAGATCTTGCGGTAAATACCACATATTTGCAGGCCGGATTCCCCGTCGCTGGAATCCGGCCTTTTGATTCACACACGGCCTCCATAACGCAGAACCATGGGAGTTTGTCATGCCAGAGATCAGTCTGTTGCCCCTCGCTCTTGCCATGCTCGGCTTTGTCGGGGGGCATTTCCTGCTGTCGCATCCACCACTGCGCAGCACCTTGATCACACGTTTGGGCGAAAAACCGTTCCTGGCGATCTACTCGACCATCTCCCTGATCTTTCTAATCTGGGCGGTGCAGGCCTATGGCCAGGCAGCGCGCCTGCCGCTGTGGGACCTGGAGCCGGTCGGCCGCATCCTGACCCTGGCGATCATGCCGCTTGCCCTGATCCTGGTGGTGGCCGGCCTGACCA
>DDKN01000120.1:0-2062 GCA_002339725.1 Thiobacillus sp. UBA2597 | reverse complement strand
CCTGGTGGTGGCCGGCCTGACCACGCGCAATCCCACCGCCGTGGGCGGCGAGCGCCTGGTCGGCTCGGAGCGGGCGACGGCTGGCATCTTGAGCGTCACCCGACATCCCTTCCTGTGGGGCACGGGCCTTTTCTCGCTGGTCCATCTGCTGGCCAATGGCGATGCCGCCTCGCTCATCCTGTTCGGCGGCATGGCAGTGCTCTCTTTCGGCGGCATGGCCGCCATCGACCATAAGCGCCGCCTGGCCCTGGGCACGGCTTGGCAGACCCTGGCCGGACGGACCTCGGGCCTGCCCTTTCTTGCCGCCCTGCAAAGGCGCGCCCGGATCGACTGGGATGGCATCGGCTGGTGGCGGCCGGTGCTGGGCCTTGCGCTCTATGCGGGCATCCTGCTTAGTCACGGCCTGCTGTTCGGTGTAGTCATCCATTAAGTCAGCGCAAGAATCGGGTGGGCGCAACCCCCCCACCATGGCAGAGTGCGCTCATGAACGACTACGACCGCATTGCCCGGATTATCCGCTATCTGGATCAGCACCGGACCGAACAGCCGGACTTGGCGACCCTGGCCAAGACGGTGGGGCTGAGCCCCTTTCATTGCCATCGCCTATTCAGGGCCTGGGCCGGCATTACGCCCAAGGATTTCCTGCAGTGCCTCACCCTCGAACATGCCCAGACCCTGTTGCGCCAGGGCCACAGCGTGTTAAACACCGCTCTTGCCAGCGGCCTGTCCGGACCGGGGCGCCTGCATGACCTCTGCGTCAATCTTGAGGCCGCGACGCCGGGCGAACTGAAGTCCGGCGGCGCGGGCTGGATTCTCCGCGCTGGCTTCGCCGACAGCCCGTTCGGCGCCTGCCTGGTGGCCGAAAACCCGCGCGGTATTTGCCATCTGAGCTTCGTCGAGCCGGAAGACGGCGCAACGGCCTTGGCCGAACTGCAGGCAGCGTGGCCGAGAGCCCGGATCCTACGCGACGATCTGGCCGCAACGCACTTGGCGGAACGCATCTTCCTGCGGCCACCCGCAAACGCGGCCCTGCCGCCATTGCGGGCTTACGTCCGGGGCACGGCGTTTCAGATTCGGGTCTGGCGCGCCCTGCTGGCGCTGCCGTCCGGCAGCCTGACCAGTTATGGCCGGCTGGCCGCCGCCATCGGCCAGCCGCGTGCCGCCCGGAGCATAGGCAACGCGGTCGCGCAGAATCCCCTCGCCTTTCTCATCCCCTGCCATCGCGTGATTCGGGAAACCGGCATCGTCGGCAATTACCGTTGGGGGACCGTGCGCAAGCGCGCCCTGCTGGCCTGGGAAAGCGCATCGGCCCTGGCTGCGGCGATGCCAGGCGAGGATGCCGAACACAACGCCAGTCGCTGCCCATAGGGCCAGCCTCCCCCAATCTGAGATAATCCAGCCTTCGTTTCGGCACGGCGTACGCCCTGCCGAGGTTTTTCTTTTGCTGCATAAACTCGATGTCCGCTCTGCCCCCGCTCCCCTCTCCTGGCCAAAGGCTGAAGCTGCCGCGCCTGCCCGGCTCGGCCGATGCCCTGGTGCTGGCCGGCTATGCCAGCCAGGCGCGCCTCCTGGTACTGACCGAGACCGCGCAGGATGCCGCCCGTCTGGCCGAGGAGATCGCCTGGTTCGCGCCGGCGCTCAAGGTGAGCCTGTTCCCGGACTGGGAGACCCTGCCCTACGACCCGATCTCGCCCCACCCCGATCTGGTGTCGGAACGCCTGGCCGCGCTGTGGCAGGCCAGCGAAGGCAAGCTCGATGTGCTGATCGCCCCGGCGGCGACGGCCACCCAACGCCTGGCGCCGCCCGCCTTCCTGGCCGCCCACGCCTTTCTGCTCAAGCAGGGCGACAAGGTCGACATCGAGGCCCTGCGCACACGGCTGAGCCACGCGGGCTACAGCCACGTGAACCAGGTGCTGTCGCCGGGCGAGTTCGCCGTGCGCGGCGGCCTGATCGACATCTTTCCCATGGGCGCGCAACTGCCCTTCCGCCTGGACCTGTTCGGCGAGGAGGTCGAATCGATCCGCACCTTCGACCCGGACAGCCAGCGCACCCTGTACAAGCT
>DDKN01000049.1:43624-51193 GCA_002339725.1 Thiobacillus sp. UBA2597 | reverse complement strand
CGCGTCGCTGCTGGGCATGTTCGCCGGCCGCAAGACCATCAGCGCCTCAAATGTCGGCCGTCTCGGCACCGCCGCCCGCGCCGCCACCCCTGCCGTTCACCTATCTCGGCAAGTGGCAGGAGAATGGCCAGGACGTGCTGTTTCTGGCCCAGGGCAACCGCGTGCTCCCTGTGCGCCAGGGCGAGACCCACCACGGCTGGCGCCTCGACCAAGTGAAAGACGATGCAATGACGTTCACCTACGTGCCGTTGGCTATGCAGCAGACCTTGAGGATTGGACCATGAGAACCGGCTTGATCGTGATCACCGCAGCCTGCCTGCTCGCCGCCTGCGCCACCGATGTCGCCTATCGCGAAGGGCAGAAGCTCATGGCCGAGGGCAGGACACAGGAGGGGCTCAAGCAGTTGGCAGCCGCCAGCCAGTCGGCGCCGGACAACCTGCAATACCGCACGGCCTACATCCGTGCGCGCGACGCCCACATCGCCCGGCTCTTGGCCGAGGCCGACGCCGCGGTGAGTGGTGCACGCCTGGACGAGGCACAGCGCCTCTATCGCGAGGTGCTGCAACTGCATGCCGAAAACCCGCGCGCCGCGGCTGGCCTGTCTGCGGTCGAGGTGGCGCGACGTCAGCAAACCCTGCTCAAGGAGGCCAATGAGGCCCTGGCCAAACAGGACTACGAGGCGGCACGGGGAAAGTTGCGTGCCATCCTGGCGCAGTCGGCCAAACACGCCGAGGCCGAGCGGCTGTTGAAAGAGGTGGAGGAACAGTCGGGTCAGGTGCGCGGTGTGGAATTGCCCAAGCTCGCTGCCGCCTTGCGCCGCCCGGTGACCCTGGAATTCCGCGACGCCCCGCTTAGGTCGATCTTCGATGCCCTGTCCCGGCAATCGGCGCTCAACTTCGTGTTCGACAAGGACATGCGGCTGGATACCCGTGCCACGGTGTTCGCGCGTGACACCGCCATCGTCGACGCCCTGGACATGCTGCTGGCGACCAGCCAGTTGGAAAAGAAGGTGCTGAACGACAACACCCTGCTGATCTACCCCGGTCAGCCCAACAAGCGCAAGGAATACCAGGAGCTGGTGGTGAAGAGCTTTTTCCTGGCCAATGCCGACCCCAAGCAGGTGATGAACCTGGTCAAGACCATGGCCAAGGTGCGCGATGTCTTCGTCGACGAAAAACTCAACCTGCTGGTCGTGCGCGACACCCCCCAGGCGGTGCGCTTGGCCGAGCGCCTGGTCCGCATCAGCGACCGGCCGGAGCCCGAGGTGATGCTGGAAGTGGAGATCATGGAGGTGAAGCGCTCGAAGCTGCTCGACCTGGGCGTGCAGTGGCCGAACCAGTTTTCCGTGCTGGCACGCGAGACCCAAACCTCGGTCGCGCCGATCGGCTCGACCACGCAAACGATCGATACCAAGGTGAACGCACCTTTGACCATTCAACTGCTCAAGGGCATCGACGGTTCGGACATCCTGGTCGGCCCCACGCCCACGGTGAATCTGCGCAAGGACGATTCCAATGTCAATCTGTTGGCCAACCCACGCATCCGGGTGCGCAACAAGGAAAAGGCCAAGATCCACATCGGCGACAAGGTGCCGGTGATCACCGCCAACACCACCGCCACCGGCGTGGTGTCGGAGTCGGTCGCCTATCTCGATGTCGGTCTCAAGCTCGATGTCGAGCCCCAGGTTCATCTCGACAGCGAGGTGGCGATCAAGGTCGCGCTCGAGGTGTCGAACATCGTCAAGGAGATCAAGAGCACCACCGGCACGCTCACCTATCAACTGGGCAGCCGCAACGCCTCGACCACACTCCGGCTGAAAGACGGCGAAACCCAGGTACTGGCCGGCCTCATCTCCGACGAAGACCGCGCCGGCGCCAGCAGGGTGCCGGGCCTGGGCGATATCCCGCTGCTCGGCCGCCTGTTCTCCAGCCAGCGCGACGAGAGCAACAAGACCGAGATCGTGCTGCTGATCACCCCGCGCGTGATCCGCATGGTGGAGCGGCCGGAACTGGCCGAGGCCGAGTTCTTTGCCGGCACCGATGAAATCGTGTCCGACCAGCCACTGCGCCTGCGTCCGGCCCAAGGTGTCGCCCAGATCGCCGCGCCGGCTCCGCCCGCCACGCTGCAACCGGCCACGCCCAGTGCGCCTTTGCCTGTGGCGCCCCTGGCGCCGGCACTGCGTCCCGCCGCCGTGCTCGAAGCGGCATCACCCCAGCCCAGCCTGGACCCCGCCGCCACTCCCTGACCGGCTGACCGCTCAATGCTGACCACTGCTGGTTTTAAAGGCTTTACCCTCATCGAGATGGTGGTCGCCGTCGCCATCCTCGCGGTTTTGGCCATGCTGGCCGCACCCTTAATCGAGCTGAGCGGGCAGCGGCAGAAAGAGGCCGAGCTGCGCCAAGCCCTGCGCCAGATTCGGCAAGCCATCGACGCCTACCACCAGGCCGCCCTCGACAAGCGCATCGAAGTGGCGGCCGATGCCAGCGGCTATCCGGAAAGCCTGGACGTGCTGGTCGAGGGCGTGCCCGACATCCGCAAGCCCGACCGGCCGATGATCTATTTTCTGCGCCGCCTGCCGCGCGACCCCTTTCACCCCGACGCCAGCGTGCCCGCCGCCGAAACCTGGGGCAAGCGCAGCTACGCCAGCCCGCCCGACGCGCCGCAGGCGGGGGAGGATGTTTATGACGTCTATTCGCTGGCCCAAGGCACCGGCCTCAACGGCGTGGCCTACCGGGAATGGTGACATGAACAAGCGCGGCTTCACTCTTATTGAGTTGCTCGTGGTCATGGCCATCCTCGCCACCCTGCTCACCCTCGCCGTGCCACGCTATTTCCAGCATCTCGAACGCTCGCGCGAGGCAGTGCTCAGGGAAAACCTCGCCGTGGTGCGCGATGCCATCGACAAATACCACGCCGACCGCGGCACCTGGCCCGAGAGCCTGGCCGACCTGGCCGACAAGCGTTACCTGCGCACCATCCCCATGGACCCCATCACCGAAAGCCGCGAGACCTGGCAAATCGTGCCGCCGCCCGAGGGCGGCAGCGGCATTTACGACGTGCATAGCGGTGCCCAGGGCACTGCCAGCGACGGCACCCCCTACGCCGAGTGGTGATGCATGTCGCCGCCCCCTCACCGCTCCCAAGGCTTCACCCTTGTCGCCATACTGTTTGCAGTGGCCATCGCCGGCACCGCGCTGGCCTTGCTCGGCACCGTCTGGCACACCCAGGTCAAACGCGAAAAAGAGGCTGAGCTGCTGTTCGTTGGCGATCAATACCGCCGGGCGATCGCCAGCTACTATCAGCGCGGCCCGGGCGGCGTGAAGCACTATCCCAGAAAACTGGAAGACCTGCTGGAAGACCGGCGTTTCCCCACCCGGGTGCGCCATCTGCGCCGCCTCTATCCCGACCCCATCACCGGCAAGGCCGAGTGGGGTTTAGTCAGGGCGCCCGATGGCGGCATCCGCGGCGTCTATAGCCTATCCGAGGACGAGCCGCTCAAGCAGTCCAACTTCGACCTGGCCAACCAGGCCTTCGAGAGCCGAGACCAGTATCGTCAATGGCTCTTCGAATATGTCGACCATGTGCCTGCGCCGTCCGGCAAGGCAGCGGACGCCATGCCCCCGAAGGATCGGGTTGTCACAGCGCCAGCGAGATAAAGCCAGGGGCAGGCATCTGGATCGCATGGCTTATTGACATGGGGTCGGGTTGATGATGCAAGCCGAGCAGACCCTGGCCGACGGCGAGCACCTGTGGACCGCCACGGTACGCAACGGCCTGGGCGAAGTCGCCCGCCTGCAAGGCCGCTACACCGTCGACACCCGGCCGCCGCAGATCGTCGACCTTAGCCCGCCCACCGGCAGCCGGTTCAATCAACCCGTCATCACGATAACCGGGCGGGCCGACGAGCCCGGCGCGGTCGTCCATCTGGAAAACCCCGCTCAGCTTCAGGCCCAGGGCGGCAACCCGCAGACCGAGCAGTTCAACTGGGCGCTCACCCTGCAACCGGGGGATAACAGCGTCACCCTCACCGCGGTTGATCTCGCCGGCAACGCCTTCACCCTCAAGCCCGTCTACGGCTACGACCCGTTTGGTACCGTGCAATGGGTATTGCGCGCCCCCAAGCGCGGCACCTACCGGCTCAGCGTCAACTGGATCGGCCAGGCCGGCCCCACGGCGCAGGTGGCCTACCGCATCCAGCACGCCGGTGGCGAAACCGTGGCCACCGCGGCGCCGGGCAGCCAGAACCAAAGCCTGGCGCTGGGCGAATACCGCTTCGAGGCCAACGTCGACTATCTGCTCAAGCTGACCAGCCAGAACACCGTGGGCGAGTTCACCGTGGCCGACGCCGCGCAGCTGGATCAGGTCGACGGCGAGGAGGTGGCCTATGCCATCCATGCCGACCAGCTGGGCAGCCCGCGGGTGGTGACCGATGCGAACCGGCAAATCGTCTGGCGCTGGGACAACGACGAGCCGTTCGGGGCGAACGCCGCCAATGAGAACCCGAGCAACCTGGGGGCCTTTGTGATGAATCTGCGGTTCCCCGGCCAGTATCACGATGCCGAGACCAATTTGCATTACAACTACTATCGGGACTATGACCCGGGTACGGGGCGGTACATTCAATCCGATCCGATTGGGTTGGAGGGGGGCATCAATCTCTATGCGTATGTGGGGGGAAACCCGTTAACGCAGGTTGACCTGTTTGGATTAGCAAATGGTCCTGCCATTGGTTGGATGCATTGTAAACCTCCCCTAAAATCGAGCCACGCATAAATGGAGGTCTTCGGGCAGACTATGCTGCCAAGGAGGCCGAAATGCGCAACAGTAGATTCAGTGGAAGTCAGATCATTGGGATACTGAAGGCGGTACCCGACGCCTGTTTGCCGTCAACCGGCCCGGGGCACCGGGCCCCGGCCGGGGTGGCGCCGGGAGCCGCAGGCGGGGCGGTCGCCGCACTCGACGGCCGGGTTCGATCCGTTTCGGACATTCCGCCGGCAAACCCATCACAATTGCCCATTCGGCACCTGAATCTGGGAAAATCGCCGCATTTGCCGGTCGGTGAGCGGCATGTGTCTGTTTCGTAAGTAATCGGCCGGTGGGCCGGCCGGCTCCATTCGGTTAGCCTTGCTCACCAATTTAAACAAGGGTTTCTCCCGATATGTTCAAGTTTCTGCGCCAGGCCGTGCGCCAGTTGTATCTCAAGCACCTGGTGGCGCTGTTCGGCCTGATCGGCTTCGTGGTGGTCACGGCGGCGCTGGCGGCGGCGGTGTATCTGTCGTGGCAGTCCACGCGCCAGGGCATCATCGATTCGACCGAGGCGGCCAATCTGACCTTGACCCGGGTGTTGGCCAACGAGGAGTGGCACCACATCCGCACCCTCTTGCCGCCGCCCGGCATGACCGACCCGGACCAGCTGCGGTCGCGCCCGGAGAACCAGGCGATCGACGGCATCGTGCGCCATTTCAGCAACGGCACCGACCTGCTCAAGGTGAAGATCTACAACCTGGAGGGCCTGACGGTCTATTCCTCCGACCCCAAACAGATCGGCGAGAGCAAGGCCAAAAATCCCGGTTTTCTCTCGGCCCGGGCCGGGGTGCCGAAGAGCGAACTCACCTTCCGCGGCAAGTTCGGCGCCTTCGACGGCGAGGTGCACGACCGCAATCTGATCAGCAGCTATCTGCCGGCCGAGACCGAGGCCGGCATCGAGGCCGTGCTGGAGACCTATACCGACCGCACCGCCTCGATCGAGCGGGCCGATGCCGCCATGTGGCGCCTGGCGCTGTGGCTGGCCCCCTTGTTCTATGGGGTGTATGCCAGCCTGCTTTATGTGGTGTGGCAGGCCGACCGGGTGCGGCGCGAGCAGGAGGCGGCCCTGGCCGCGCTGGCGGAGGAGAACGCCCGGGCGCGCGCCGCGGCCGAGGTGGCCAACCGGACCAAGTCGGAGTTTCTCGCCACCATGAGCCATGAAATCCGCACCCCGATGAACGGGGTGATCGGCATGACCGGGCTGCTCATGGAAACCGGCTTGAACGAGGAGCAGCGCCACTATGCCGAGACCATCCGGGAATCGGGCGAGGCCCTGCTCGACATCATCAACGACATCCTCGACTTCTCCAAGATCGAGGCGGGCCGGCTCGAGCTGGAGGCGGGCCCGTTCGATCTGCTCAATCTGGTGGAAAGCGTGCCGGAGCTGCTGGCGCCGCGCGCGCACGCCAAGGGCCTGGAGATCGTGTGCTATGTCGACCCCGCCGTGCATGGCGTCTATCGCGGCGATGCCGGCCGGCTGCGCCAGATCCTGCTCAACCTGGTGGGCAATGCCATCAAGTTCACCGACCAGGGCACGGTGCTGGTGCAGGTGTTGCCGGTGGGCAGCGGGGTGGACGGCCGGGTGCGGTTCGAGGTGAAGGACACCGGCATCGGCATTCCGCCCGAGTCGCTCGACCGGTTGTTCGTCAGCTTCAGCCAGGTGGATGCCTCGACGGCGCGCCGTTACGGCGGCACCGGCCTGGGGCTGGCCATCTGCAAGCGCCTGGTCGAGGCCATGCAGGGCACGATCGGGGTGGAAAGCCGGGTCGGCCAGGGCAGCCTGTTCTGGTTCGAGCTGCCGCTCGAATGGATCGAGCCGCGCGCCTATTCGCTCGCCAGCCAGCCCGGCTCGCAGTTGCGCCCGCGCCGCGTGCTGCTGGTGGACGATGTCGCCATCAACCGCGAGATTCTGCAGCGCATGCTCATGAGCTGGGGCCTGTCGGTCGAGCTCTGCAACGATGCGCCCACCGCCCTGGCCCGGCTGCGCGCGGCCCAGGCCGAGGGCAAGGGATTCGAGCTGCTGCTCACCGACCAGTGCATGCCCGGCATGAGCGGCACCGACCTGCTGCGCGCGGTGCGGCAAAGCCCGGAGCTGGCCGACTTGCCGGTGGTCATCCTGTCTTCGGTGCCGTTGTCCGACGTCAAACAGAGCCTGGGTGAGCTCAAGGCCGATGCCTTCCTGCTCAAGCCCCTGCGCCAGGCCATGCTGCTCGACACCCTGCACACGCTCGATTACAAGATCACGCGCGCGGTCCCGGCCCCGGCCAGCGCGCCCAGTCCGGCCGCCCCGAGCGGGCCGCGTTTGCGCATCCTGGTGGCCGAGGACAATCCGGTCAATCAGCGGGTCGCCGTGGCCATGCTGGAGCGCCTGGGCCATACGGTCGACGTGGCCGCCAACGGCATCGAATGTCTCGACGCGGTGCGAAAGCTGCCCTACGACCTGGTGTTCATGGACGTGCAGATGCCGGAGATGGACGGCTACGAAACCACCCGCGCCATCCGCAACCTGGCCGGCCAGGCGAGTCAGGTGGTGATCATCGCCATGACCGCCAATGCCATGCAGGGCGATGACGAGAAATGCCTGGCCGCGGGCATGGACGATTATCTGGCCAAGCCCATCTCGCGCGATGCCCTGGTCGCCATGGTGGCCAAATGGGCGGCGCGCCGCCGCGCCGCCGCGCCAGCTGCCTGATCTCGAGGTGTTCAGCCGCGCCCGCGCTGGCTACAATGCGCCCTCGCCAAACCGGCAGGCAGCATAGTTTC
>DDKN01000049.1:43142-43271 GCA_002339725.1 Thiobacillus sp. UBA2597 | reverse complement strand
GTGGTTGAAGGCACCGGTCTTGACCATGCCGCGCACGCGGCATGGCAGTGCAGGCTAACATTCGCCAGCGAATGTTAAGCCCGCGCCAGCGGGCGTGCCGGAACTAAAACCGGCAGGCAGCATAGTTTC
>DDKN01000049.1:0-42780 GCA_002339725.1 Thiobacillus sp. UBA2597 | reverse complement strand
GGTTGAAGGCACCGGTCTTGAAAACCGGCAACGGGCAACCGTTCGTGGGTTCGAATCCCACCGCCTCCGCCAGACAAAAACGGCCCGCACGCGGGCCGTTTTCTTCTCGGTTGCCGTTTATTCCTGCAAGCAGATCTCGCGCCGGGCCACGGCGATGACGGTGCGCACGAACAGGCCGACCACGACGGCGCTGGTGATGCCGAGCAGCACGCCGGACAGGGCGAGGAACAGGCTGCTGCCGGTGTGGTGGTACATGGCCAGGGTGGCCAGGGTGATCGCCGCGAGCGGGAAGGAATAGGCCCACCAGGACAGGAAGAACCGGATGCGCAAAAACCAGGGCAGTTGCGCCAGCAGCAGCACGGTGAAGAACAGGCCGCTGAAATAGAGCACCAGGGCGAAGGCGTCGATCGCGCCGGTCAGGCGCAGATAGGCAAGAAAACCCACGGCGGGCGGGGCGATCAGGATGAACAGGGTGGGCAGCAGACGCTCGGGTAGGCTGCCGTGGAAGATCACGCGGTAGAAGATGATGGCCAGCAGCACCGGCCAGAACACGATGCCGATGCTGAAGAAGAACCAGGAGACCTCGGGCGGGGCGTGCTGCACGCCGGCGATCGGCACCAGGATGTTGCCCACCACCGGGATGAACCAGGCCGGGTTGAGGTGGACGATCTCGAATTTGGTCTGGTGCATCCACTGGGTGATGATGTGCAGGGTGAGCAGCAGGTGCAGCACGCTGCCCACGGTCCAGAGCCATTTCGAATAGGTCACGCTCACCGAGAGCCAGCCGATGGCGAGGATGATCAGCGCGATGGAGAAGGTGGGCAGAAAGCTCATCTTGATCGGATGATTCCACTCCACGGCCACCGCGGCGCGGTATTTGATCGCCTTCAGCGCATAGACCAGCGCCAGTGCCAGGAACAGCAGCGTCGAGAGCACCAGCAGATAGGGGCTCAGACTGAGCGGCAGGCCGAGCAGATCCTCGGCCCGGCTCCAGGCCAGGGTGAGGCCGCCCAGGCCCATGATCATGGCGAACCAGGCGATGGGGAAATGCTGCAGGCGCGGGGTGGGGGTTTCGGTCATGGCGTGAGGGCTTGTGCTTGGGTTGAAGGCGCCCGGGCCGGGGCCCGGGCCTGAAGCTTACAACAGTTGTCTGATGCTGACGCCGCCGCGGAACTGGTTGGGCAGATAGCCGGTGGCCTTGTCGTTGGGGTATTCCTGCTGCAGCTTGGCCTTCACCGAGGCGGGGATGGTCTCGGACGTGCCGTGGCAGGTCATGCACAGCTCCTGCACCACCAGGCCCCTCATGTAGCGCACGGTCTTGCCTTGCGGGGTGTCGACCACCTCGGTGTATTCCAGGCTGGCCGGGCTGGCGCCCTCGGCCAGGCGCTTTTCCAGCTCGCGCAGGGCCTTGGTCTCCCACTCGTCCGGCGTGCTGCGTTCGGGGTTGCGGTTCTTGAAGGTGACCCGCTTGATCTGCACGTTGTGCTGCCGGGCAATCTCGCCGGCGATCCTGGGCGCCTTGTCTTTGCACACGGTGATGGCGCCCTCGGCGCCGACGCTGTCGATGTCCTTCTTCAGCTCGCCGACCAGGGTCTTGAGCAGGGCGCCGGCGGCCTGGCGCGGCACCGCGGCCGGGTCGGCCGGGGCTTCCGTGGCCTGGACATGGCCGGTCACGATCAGGCTGAGGGCGAGGGTGCTCAGGGTGATGCGTCGTTTCATGGTGTCTCCTCCGATGGATTGAACAACAAGGTCGCTTCGATTCGCCCCGGTTGTCATGCTGTAACTGCCCGGGGTCGTGCGGCTGCGGGTGCCGCGTGGGCAATGCCTCCTCTCGCGGAAGGGATACTAGCGCGACCGGCCAGGCTTGTTAATGCCTGCCGGTGTGTTGATGGCAAACGAATCAACTTTTACGTTCCCTCTCCCGCCGGGAGAGGGTTGGGGTGAGGGAGCGTCTGTCGGGACGCCCTTGGTGTCCACGCCCTCACCCGGCTTCGCCAGCTTTATGCCCTTCAGGGTGCTCTCCCACTGGGAGAGGGTCGAGTATTTTGTTTCGGGTTTTTAAGCGCCGATGTTGAGCGGCGCCTGGTTGCGCATGTGGTCGGCGACCTTGACGAAGGCGGCGTACAACTCCTGGCGCAGGCCCTCGTCGCTCACCGTGTCGCGCAGCGCCAGGTCCATGCAGTGCAGCCACTGGTCGCGTTCGGCCTCGCCGATGGGGAAGGGCAGGTGGCGCCGGCGCAGCATGGGGTGGCCGTATTTCTCGACATAGCGCTGCGGGCCGCCCATCCAGCCGCAGAGGAATTCATACAGTTTCTGGCGGGAGCCGGACAGGTCGGCCGCATGCAGTTTGCGAATGCCGTAGGCCTCGGGCAGCTCATCCATGTAGTCGTAGAAGCGGTCGACCAGGGCGCGCACCTGGGCATCGCCGCCGATGCGTTGGTAGTGGGTTTGCAGCATGGTGTCGGGTAATATTAGGGATCGCTAATTTTTCTCAGGCCGCATTGTAGCGCGGCCTATACCCGACTAAAATACTCGGCAATTAGTCATTCTTTCAGGAGTTTTCATGTCCGCCGTCGCCGCCGACCCCAAACAGGTCATGCATTCCATCATCCAGCGCATCGCCACCGGGCCCGATCTGTCCAAGGACATCAGCCAGGAGGAGGCCCGGCTCGGCATGCAGGCCATTCTGGACAATGCCGTCGATCCCGTGCAGGCCGGCATCTTCTTCATCGCCCTGCGCATGAAACGGGAGACCGACGAGGAGAACAAGGGCGTGCTCGACGCCATCCTGGCCGCCACGCAGCGGGTCACGGCCGAGGTCGATGCGGTGGTGGACATCGCCGACCCCTATGACGGTTACAACCGCTGCCTGCCGGCCGCGCCCTTCCTGCCGGCGCTGCTGGCCGAGCTGGGCGTGCCGGCGGTGAACCACAGCGTCGAGGCGGTGGGTCCCAAGTACGGCGTCACCGCGCGCCATGTGTTGCAGGCGGCCGGGGTGAATGTCGATCTCACGCCCGAGGCCGCGGCCAGGCGGCTGGCCGATCCCGCGCTCGGCTGGGCCTATGTCGATCAGGCGCAATACTGCCCCAAGCTGCACGACCTGGTGGATCTGCGCAGCCGCATCATCAAGCGCCAGGCGGTCACCACGGTGGAGGTGCTGGCCAAGCCCATCGTCGGCCGCAAGCGCACCCATTTCGTCACCGGCTATGTGCACAAGCCGTATCCGCCGATCTACGCCATGCTGGCGCGCCACGCCGGCTTCGATTCCGGCCTGATCATCCGCGGCGTCGAGGGCGGCGTCATCCCCAGCCTGCGCCAGAGCGGCAAGTATTTCGCCTACCAGGACCGGGGCGAGGAGGTCGGGTTCGAGATCGACCCCGAGGCCCTGGGCATCGCGCAGAGCGTGCGCGCGGTGCCGCTGCCGGCCGACCTGCCCAAGTCCGAACGCGAGGGCGACGAGGTGGCGATCATGGTCGACGTCAAGGCCACCGCCCAGGCCGCCGCCGAGGCCGGCCTGGCCGCGCTGTGCGGCAACAAGGGCGCGAGCTACGATTCCCTGGTGCTGGGCGCCGCGCTGATCCTGCATCACCTGGGCCGCGCCCGGAGCCTGGCCGAGGCGGCCGACATGGCGCGGGCCGCGCTGGATTCGGGCAAGGCGGCGCAGCGGGTCAAGTGATGAGCCAAGACTACATCGCCGTCGCCCGGGCGGACGAACTCAAGCCGGCGCAGATGAAACGCCTCGAAATCGCCGGCAAGCGCCTGCTCTTGTGCAACGCCGAGGGCGAGCATTTCTGCGTGGACGAGATGTGCAGCCACGAGGACTACTCGCTCTATTTCGGCTGCATCAAGGGCAAATCGATCAAGTGCTCCCTGCACGGCAGCTACTTCAATCTGGCCACGGGCAGCCCGGAGAACGAGCCGGCCGACTGCCCGATCCGCAGCTATCCGGTCAAGATCGAGGCCGGCCAGGTCTGGGTCAAGCCCGACTGAAACCGGCGCCGGCCGTCGCTGCGGCGGGCGTGCGTGCCCACTGCAGCCGCCTAGCCGCCGCCGGCCAGGGTCCCCAGCAGTGCATACACGGGCAGGCTCAGGGCCAGGCCGGCCGCGAACAGCCGCCGGTTGCCGTAATGCCGCGCCATGGGCAGCAGTTCATGCAGGGCGACGAAGACCATCGCCCCGGCGGCGAAGGCCATGAAGTGGGCATGCAGCCCCGGCGTGAGGCCGAGCGCGGCGAGCCCCAGGATCGCGCCCAAAGGCTCGGCCAGCGCGGAGAGCAGGGCGGCGCGATAGAGCAGGCGTGGCCGGCGGATCAGGATGAACGGCAGCGCCATGGCGAATTCCTCCGGCACGTTGTGCAGCGCGATCGCCAGCGCGACCAGCAGGCCCAGTTCGGGCGTGGCGATATAGGCGTTGGCCATGGCGAAGCCTTCGGGCACGTCGTGCAGGATCAGGCCGAAGGCCACCAGATACGCCGCCTTGACCAGCCCGCTTTGCGCCATGCCCGGTTCGGCCACGAGGTGGGTGTGCGGCACCACGCGATGCAGGGTCCAGACCAGGCCGGCGCCGAGGGCGAAGCTCAGCAGGGTCGGCGCCACGCCCATGCGGCCGGTCGACGCCGGCACCAGCTCCAGCAGCGCGATCAGCAGCATGATGCCGGTGGAAAAGCCGATGCCGAGCGCAATGGCCCGGTCGTGGCCGCGCAGCCGCAGCGCCAGCATCACGCCGAGCCAGGTCGTCAGCGCCGAGAGCAGGGAGAGCAGCAGCACCGGGAGCCAGGCAGCGCTCATGCCCGGGCTTCCAGGGCGGCGTCAAGCCGGCGGCCGGCAGGGTGTCTTGCATGCCTGGATGACATCGTCGCTTCCTTGTCGAGGGGACGGGTCCCATTTGTCCTGGGCGGCGCGGCTTTCGGCAAGGCTGGCGGCGCGCCCGGCTTCGCGTGACAATGCACGGCGAATCGACCACATGCACCCGAAACCCAGCACCCTGTCCTGGAGCGCCGCCGCATGAAGCATCTGCTGCGTCCCGCCTATCTGCTCAGCGCCCTCGTCGTTTTGGGCGTGGCTGTGGGGCTGTTGCGCGTCCTGGCGGGCGAGCCGGTGACGGTGGTGCCCGTGCGCGAAGGCCCCTTGCTCGAAACCGTGGTCGCCACCGGGCGGGTCATCACGCCCGCGCGCATCGGCGTGGGTCCGGTGTTCACCGCGACGGTCACCCGGGTGCAGGTCGAGGAGGGCGACCGGGTGCGCGCCGGCCAGCCGCTGGCCACGCTGGACGCCGGCGAGCGGCGCGCGGCGCTGGATCAGGCGGTCAAGGCCCTGCAGGAGGCCGATGCCCGGGTCGAGCAGCTGGAGCGGGTCGGCCGGCCGGTGGCGGACCAGGCCCTGGTGCAGGCGGAGGCCGCCCTGGAGCTGGCCAGCAAGGAATTCGAGCGAACCCGGCGCCTGGTCGAGGCGGGCTTCTACAACCAGGCCCAGCTCGACCTCGCCCGGCGCAATCTGGACAACGCCCGGGCCGGGCGCGAGGCGGCGGCCGCCCAGGCCCGCTCCAACCAGGCCGGCGGGGCGGACAGCCGCCTGGCGCTGGCCCGGCAGGCCCAGGCCCGGGCCGCGCTCGACCTGGCGCGCGCGCGGCTGAATGACACCGTGCTGCGCGCCCCGGTCGACGGGGTGTTGCTGCGCAAGGCGGTGGAACCGGGTGACGTGGTCACCCAGGGCAAGGTCCTGTTCGAGCTCGCGGCGGCGGGCGAGACCCAGATCGAACTTTTGATCGACGAGAAGAACCTGGGCCGCCTGCGGCCGGGGCAGCGCGCGCAGGTGGTGGCCGATGCCTATCCGGGCCAGCCCTTTCCAGCCGAGCTGTTTTTCATCGCGCCGGCGGTGGATGCGCAAAAGGGTTCGGTCGAGGTGAAGCTGCGGGTGAGCCGGGTACCCGATTTCGTCAAACCGGACATGACGGTCTCGGCCGAGATCGAGGTGGGCCGGCGCGCGCGGGCCCTGATCCTGCCCAGCGCGGCGGTGCACGACGTGGCGGGGGCCCAGCCCTGGGTGCTGGTGGCCGAGGCCGGCCGCGCGGTGCGCCGGCCGGTGCAGCTGGGGCTGCGCGGCACGGGCCAGGTCGAGGTGGTGCAGGGGCTGTCGGCCGGCGCGCCGGTGATTCCCCCGGCTTCCGGCATCCGGCCGGGGCAGCGCGTGCGCATCGTCGAGTAGGGCATGACGCGCGCCGGCCTGCCTTTCGAATGGGTGCTCGCCCTGCGCTTTCTGCGCGAGGGGCACATGCAGACCGTGCTGATCATGGCCGGCACCACGGTCGGGGTGGCGGTGATCATCTTCATCACCGCGCTCGTGAACGGCCTGCAGGCCAGCCTGGCCGCCCGCACCCTGTCGACCCAGGCCCATATCACGCTGCGCCCGCCGGAGGATGTGCCCAACCGGGTGCTCGAGCCCGGCCGCCAGGCGGTCGCCGCCCGCATCGAGCCGCGCGCCCAGCGCCTGCGTTCGATCGACCAGTGGGAGCGCATCGCGCGCGAGCTGCCCGGCTTCGCGCATGTGGTCGCCGTCTCGCCCATGGCCACCGGCGCCGGCTTCGCCGCGCGCGGCGAGGCGACCAAGTCGATCGCCATCGTCGGGATCGAGCCCGAGCGTTATGTGCGTATCGTCGGCGTGCCCGAGCGCCTCGTCGCCGGCAGTTTCCGGGTCGGACCGGGCGAGGCGGTGATCGGCAGCGAGCTGGCGCGCGATCTGGGCGCCGCCGTGGGCGACCGCATCCGCGTCACCAGCACGGAAAACCGCAGCGACCTGTTCCAGATCACCGGCATCTTCGATCTGGGGGTGAAGGACATCAATCGGCGCTGGGTCATCGTGCCCCTGCGCACGGCCCAGAGCCTGCTCGACCTGCCCGGCGGCGTGACCAACATCGACCTCACGGTGGACGACATCTTTGTGGCCGAGACCGTGGCCGGGCGCATCGCCGCCCAGACCGGGCAGCTGGCCGAGAGCTGGATGGCGGTCAACACCCAGCTGCTCACCGCGTTCAAGAACCAGACCATGACCACGCGCACCGTGCGCGTCTTCCTCGTGCTCATCGTCGCCCTGGGCATCGCCAGCGTGCTGGTGGTGTCGGTGGTGCAGAAGAGCCGCGAGATCGGCATCCTGCGCGCCATCGGCGCCTCGCCGCGCCGGATCATGACGGTGTTCCTGATCCAGGGTGGCATCGTCGGCGCGGTCGGCGCCCTGCTCGGCTCGGGCCTGGCCTCGCTGCTGATCTATGGCGCCTCGTTCGCCCTGCGCCAGGACGACGGCACGCCCCTGATCAGCGGTGGCATCGAGCCCAACTATTATTTCAGCGCCGCCGCCGTGGCCATCGTGACCGGCCTGGTCGCGGCGGTGATGCCGGCGCGGCGCGCGGCGAAGCTCGACCCGGTGGAGGCCATCCGCTATGGCTGAGCCCCGGGAGATTCTCAGCCTCAAGGCGGTGCGCAAGTCCTACAACGTCGGCACCCCGGTCGAGACCGAGGTGCTGCATGGCATCGATCTGGTGTTGCAGGCGGGCGAGTTCGCGGCTTTGATCGGCCCCTCGGGTTCGGGCAAGAGCACCTTGCTGCATTTGATCGGATTGCTCGAGCGGCCGACCTCGGGCGAGATCCACATCGGCGGCGAGCGCATCGGAGACCTCGACGAGGAAGGCCTGACCCGGCTGCGCGGCCGCAGCCTGGGCTTCGTGTTCCAGTTCCACCATCTGTTGCCCGGGTTTTCCGCCATCGAGAACGTGATGATGCCCGGCCTGATCGAGCGTGGCCGCTACGATGAGCCGATGCGGCAACGCGCCGAGTGGCTGCTCACACGGGTGGGCCTGGCCGGGGCGCTGCACAAAAAGCCCAGTGAGCTGTCGGGCGGCATGCAGCAGCGGGTCGCGGTGGCGCGCGCGCTCGCGGTGAACCCGCCGCTGGTGCTGGCCGACGAACCCACCGGCAACCTCGACACCCATACCGCCGACGAGATCTTCGCCCTCATGCGCGACTTCAACCGGGAGTCGGGCACCGCCTTCCTCATCGTCACCCATGACCCGCGCCTGGCGGCACGCTGCGACCGGCGCATCGAACTGATCGACGGCTACATCCGCGGCCAGGGAGAGGCCTGATGGCCTTGGATAAACATGCCGTCCGTTTCTTTGATCGGCAGTTCCAGCGCCAGCTGGAAACGGGCGAGTTCGCCCTCAACCCCTTCGAGCAGGCGGCGCTGCCTTACCTCGCGGGCGAGGTGCTCGATCTGGGCTGTGGCCTGGGCAATCTCGCGCTGGCGGCGGCGCGCCGGGGCTGTGCGGTCACCGCCCTGGATGGCAGCCCGAGCGCGATCGCCCGTCTCCAGGCCGAGGCCGCGGCCCAGAAACTCAGGCTGGTGGCGCAGGTGGCGGATCTTGCGCACTACGGCATCGGGCGCGACTACGACGCCATCGTCTCGATCGGTCTGTTGATGTTTCTGCCGCAGGCGCAGGCCAGGGCCCTGCTGGATCAGATCCACGACCACGTGAAGCCGGGCGGCGTGGTCGCGCTCAATGTGCTGACCGAGGGCACCAGTTATCTGGCCATGTTCGAGCCGGGCCATTATTACCTGTTCGCGCGCGACGAGCTGGCGCGCCGTTTCGCCGATTGGGAGATCCTGAGCGCCCGGCACGAGACCTTTGCCGCGCCCGGCGACACCCTGAAGGCCTTCGACACCCTGATCGCGCGTCGTCCCGCCGAAGCCAACCGTTAGAATGCCGGCATGCCCCCACGCAGCATCTTGATCACCGGCTGTTCCTCCGGCATCGGCCATGCCGTCGCCCAAGGCCTCGCGGCGCGCGGCTGGCGCGTGTTCGCCACGGCGCGCAAGCCGGCGGACGTCGCCCGCCTGAATGGCGAAGGCTTGGAGAGCCTGCCCCTCGATTTGGACGACTCCGTCTCGATCCGCGCCGCGCTCGACGCCGTGCTGCAGCGCACCGATGGCCGGCTCGATGCCCTGTTCAACAACGGCGGCTTCGGCCAGGTGGGCGCCGTGGAGGACCTCACGCGCGACGCCCTGCGCGAGCAGTTCGAGACCAATCTGTTCGGCTGGATCGAGCTGACCAATCGCGTCATCCCCGTCATGCGGCGTCAGGGCCACGGCCGCATCGTGATGAACAGCTCGGTGCTGGGCTATGCCGCCTTCGCCTATCGCGGCGCCTACAACGCGGCGAAGTTCGCGCTCGAGGGCATCAGCGACACCCTGCGGCAGGAACTGTCCGGCAGCGGCATCCAGGTCTGCCTGGTCGAGCCGGGGCCGATCGTCAGCCGCTTTCGCGAGAACTGCCTGCCGCATTTTCTGAAGCACATCGACTGGCAACACAGCGTGCACCGGGCGCAATACGAGCGCCAGCTGGCGCGGCTGAACCAGCCCGGCCCGGCCGTCCCCTTCACCCTGCCGCCCCAGGCGGTGCTGGACAAGGTGATCCACGCCCTCGAAAGCCCGCGGCCGAAGGCGCGCTATCCGGTCACCGTGCCCTCGGTCGCTTTCTGGTGGCTCAGGCGTTTTCTGCCGATCCGCGCCATGGACTGGGTTTTGATGCGCGCCTCGGGCGGCGGCAAGCGCTAACGGCCCCACATCGGGCGCGGTCTCTCCCGGCGGCAAGGCCGGTATACTTCGGCGCAAGCACATTCGAACCGAATCCCATGGCTGAAGAAACTGCCGCCGGCGCCGCGCCGGCCTTCCCCAAATTGTTGCCGCTGCCCCGGATCGAGCGGCCCCTGCACTTTCCGGTCGACCGCCTGGCCGAGGTGAAGTCGGCGGCCGATCTGCCCAGCCGGCTGGTGCTGGGCGATCTTGCGCCCGACAGCTTCAAGTTCGAGAAAAAGGGCTGGTCGGCCGAATGGCGCGATGCCGACGGCCACAAGGCCAAGTTCCGTTTCGCCGGCGGCCTGTCGTCGCTGGAGTTGAGCTTCGCCGGCGACGAGCTGGTCACCCTGGTCAGCGCCGAGCGCTTCGCCGAGCTCGACGGCACGGTGCAGAACCTGCACCCGGCCGGCTGGATGGACAAGCTCGGCGCCCGCCTGAACCGCTACAACCTCAAGGTCTTTCCCCACCGCGAGGACGATGCCGTGGCCGGCAGCTTCGCCGACGGTCCGCTGCTCAGCCTGGTACTGCCGGTGCCGGCCGATCGCCTGATGGCCCTGTTCGAGCTGCACAAGCAGTGGCAGCAGGACGCGGCGATCCGCAGCAATATCGACGCCTATGTCCGCCTGCACTTCAGCGTGGTCAATTACCTGGAAGGCCGCAACCCGGCCATGCTCAACCATCCGGTCGGCCTGGTGCTGCACCACGTCAATGCCTTGGGCACGCCGGCGGCCGAGATGCCGCTGCGCGAGGAAGACGCCGAGGGCGTGGCGGCCTGGACCCTGCGCCGCAGTCATTACCTTTACCTGGCCCATGTCCCGCTGCGTGAGGCGGCGCGCCTGATCGAGCGCCTGGCCGCGGCCGGCTTCATCGGCCAGGTGGGGGGCCGGGAAGGCTATCCCAACGGGGCCGAGTTCGGCGCCGCGCTCATGCCCTTCGGCTACGAATACGTGGTGAAGAACGTCTACTGGTTCGACGCCGAGCGCCGGCGCCGCGTGTTCTACCCCGACCTGGGTGACAGCGCCGACCGCAACGCGGTCGGCGCGCACAGCGGCGATATCTGGATCAAGTCACTGATTCGCGATGCCCAGAAGCTGGCCGAGCAGTTCAAGGCGGACACCGCCCGGAGCTTCGCCGAGGGCATGGCCGGCCACGTGCCGGCCGGCCAACGCCACTGAAAGGAGACGCCATGCAGATCGGTACGCCGCTGTCGCCGTCCGCCACCCGGGTCATGCTTTTGGGGGCGGGCGAACTGGGCAAGGAGGTGATCATCGCCCTGCAGCGCCTGGGCGTGGAGGTGATCGCCGTCGATCGCTACGACAATGCGCCCGGTCATCAGGTGGCGCATCGGGGCCAGGTGATCGACATGACCGATGGCCAGGTGCTCACTCGGCTGATCGAGAGCGAACGGCCGCACCTCGTGGTGCCGGAGATCGAGGCCATCGCCACCGAGACCCTGCTGGAGTTGGAGCGGGCCGGCATCTGCCAGGTGATTCCCACCGCGCGCGCCGCCAATCTGACCATGAACCGCGAGGGCATCCGCCGGCTGGCGGCCGAGACCCTGAAGCTGCCGACCTCGCCCTATGCCTTCGCCGATAGCTTCGAGCAGTTGCAGGCCGCCATCGACGGCGGCATTGGCTATCCCTGCGTGGTGAAGCCGGTGATGTCCTCCTCGGGCAAGGGCCAGTCGAAGGTGGACGGCCCCGCTGCCCTCAAGGCCGCCTGGGACTACGCCAACGCCGGCGGCCGGGTGGCCAAGGGCCGCGTCATCGTCGAGGGCTTCATCGATTTCGACTACGAGATCACCCAGCTCACCGTGCGGGCCATGGGCGCCGACGGCCAGGTGCACACCCATTTCTGCGAGCCGATCGGCCACGTCCAGGTGCAGGGCGATTACGTCGAGAGCTGGCAGCCGCAGGCCATGAGCCCGGCCGCCCTGGGCAAGGCCCGCGCCATCGCCCAGGCGGTGACCGATGACCTGGGCGGCCTGGGGTTGTTCGGCGTCGAGTGCTTCGTCAAGGGCGATCAGGTCTGGTTCTCCGAGGTCAGCCCCCGGCCGCACGACACCGGCATGGTGACCATGATCAGCCAACGCCAGAGCGAGTTCGAGCTGCACGCCCGGGCCATCCTCGGCCTGCCGGTGGACACGTCCTTGCGCAACCCCGGCGCCTCGGCCGTGATCTACGGCGGCGTGGCGGCGGCGGGCATCCGCTACGAAGGGGTGGCCGAGGCCCTGGCGATTCCCGGTACCGATCTGCGCCTGTTCGGCAAGCCGGTGGCGTTCGAGCGCCGGCGCATGGGCGTGGCCCTGGCCGAGGGGCGCGACACCGACGAGGCGCGGGCCCGGGCCAAAGCGGCGGCCAGCCGGGTGCGGCCGGTGCGTTCAGCCAGCTAGGCGCGCGGCCTCACCCGGGCGCCGTCCTTCACCTTGTCGTCCGGGTGGCTGATCACCCGCTCACCCGGCTTGAGCCCGTCCAGCACCTGCGCCCTGAGCCCGGTGCGCTGACCGATGCTGACCGGACGCAGGCGTGCCCGGCCATCTTCCAGCACGAAAACGGCCCAGCCATTGTCATGGCGGAAGAGGGCGCTGGTGGGAATCTGCAGCACATCGGCGTCTTCCCAGACCACGAAGATCGCCTCCACCCGATAGCCGTCGCCCAGCCGCTGCCACAGCTCGCGCGGCGAGGTGAAGTCCACGATCACCCGCACCCGCTGCTCCTCCACCCCCAGCGCGGAAATCTTGGTGAAGCCGGCCGGTTCCACCCGGCGCACCGTGCCCTGCAAAGCGCCTTCGCCGCCCCAGCGGTCGAGGATGACCCTGGACTTGGGCGCGATGCGCACGGCCGAGGTGGAGAGCACCTCCACTTCCACCTCGAGGGCCTCGGGGTTGCCGATTTCGAGCAGGGGTTGGCCGGCGGCCACCGTGCCCTCGCTTTCATGCACGACTTTGAGCACGCGGGCGGTCACCGGCGAGCGCACGGCCAGTGTCTCGCCGGCGCCGCCGCTTGGCAGGGTGGCGGCCCGGGTGAGCAGCGCGCGGGCGGTGTCGAGTTGGTAGCGCGCCACGTTGACCTGATGCTCGGCGGCCTGTCGCGCGGCCTGGCTGCTGCTCCAGCGGGTGCGGGCCTGATCCACGGCGGCCTGGGCGATGAAGTTCTCCTGTCCCAGCCGTTCGATGCGCGCCAGGTCCTGGCTCGCGAGCCTGGCCTCGGCCTCGGCCACGCGGGCGTTTTCGCGCGCCGCGGCCAGCGCGGCCTCGGCCGCGTTGACCTGTGCCTGGGCCTGGGCGCGGCTGCGCGGGTCGAGGGCATCGGCCCGCACGGGTTCGAGCACGGCCAGAACCTGGCCGGCCGCCACCGGGTCGCCCACTTTCAGCGCGATGCGCCGGGCATAGCCCGACACCGGGGCGGCGATCACGTAGCGCTCCATGACCCGGGTCCTGCCTTCTTCCTCCACGGTCACGGCCAAGGGAGCGCGCCCGACCTCGACCACGTCCACCGCCAGCGGCCGGGGCAGAAAGCCGTAGATCAGGCCGCCGGCGAGGAGCAGGACGAGCAGGAGGAGGCCGAGGCGTGCGCGGGTCATGTATTCATCCTAAAACGCGCCGCCGGAAATGGCGTGCGCATGCTTCACTCTCTCGCCTTCAGCACCGCCACCAGGTCGAGCCGCCCCAGACGGTGCCAGACGAGCAGGCCTGAGAGCAGGGCCGAGATGACGACCACGGTGGCGCCCATGGCGTAATTGGCCGGCTCGATGATCAGCGGCAAGCGGTAGAGGTCGCTCTCGAAGACCATGACCAAAATGCCGGTCAGGCCCAGCCCCACCAGAAAGCCGAGCGGGATCGCCGCCAGGGTGAGCAGCGCCAGTTCCCCCAGCAGGATATAGGCGATCTCGCCGTGGGTGAAGCCGAGCACCCGTAAGCTGGCCAGTTCCCGTCCCTGCTCGGAGAGCGCGATGCGGGCGCTGTTGTAGACCACGCCGAAGGCGATGGCGCCGGCGAGCAGGGTGGCCACCATGTTGTAGAACAACACGAATTCGCCGATGGTGTCGTAGAAGCTGCGGATGGCCGAGGCATTGGCCACCATGCCGAGCACCCGGGGCCGCTCGTGCAGCTTGGCGTAGACGGCAGGCTCGGCACCGGGATCGAGCCCGAGATAGGCCCCGGAAATCACATTGCCTTCGCGCATCAAAGCGTTGAGCGAGTCCTGCTGCATGTAGGCGGAGACGCCGAGATACTGCTTGGTGATGCCGAGCACCGGCACCTGCCGCACCGGTCGACTGCCCTCCAGCACCTCGACCGTCAGCAGATCGCCCGGCTTGATGTGCAGGATGTTGTTGGCCAGGTGATCGGTGAGCACCACGCCGCCCGGCGGCACGGAGACGGGCCGCAGCGTACTGTCCAGGGCGCGGTGCAGCTGGCCTTCGGCCTGGATGCCATACAGGGCGGCGCGATAATGCCGGTGCCCGAAACGCAGGATCGCCGGCACCTCGCGGAACCCCTCGACCTGCTGCACGCCGGGCAGCGCCTGCAGTTCGTGCATGGCCCGGCCCGAGGTGGGCTCGATGAAACTGACGGCCAGGTCTTCCCGCGCGGCCTGGCGGAATTGCACGTCGACCATGAAATCGATGGCCCCCTTCTGATAGTTGCCCACCATCATCAGGCCGCAGCCGCAGGCGATGCCGAACACGGTGAGCAGGGCCTTCACCGGCCGGCGTTCGATATGGCGCAGAATCATGCGCGAGGGCTGGCTCAACCATTGCTGCAGCCCGATGCGTTCGGCCAGGGTGGCGCGGTAGAGTGCCGGCGTCTCCGGCCGCATGCCCTCGGCGGGGGCGAGCCGGATGGCCCGGCCGACGGCGAACAGGGTGCCGCTCACCCCGGCGCCCAGGCTCACGGCCAGGGCGGTCGCGATCACGCCAGGATGCAGTTGGTAATCCAAATAGGGGAAGCGGTAAAAACCGAGATAGACGCGGGCGAGGCCCTGGCCGAACCAGGCGCCGAGGGTCACGCCGCCGGCAACGCCGACCAGGGTCATCACCATGACCAGTTTGAGGTAGTGCCAGCCGATGGCCAGATGGCCGTAGCCGAAGGCCTTGAGGATGGCGATTTGCTCGCGCTGGGTGGCGATGAGCCGGCTGACCACCACGTTCAGCAGAAAGGCCGCCACCCCCAGGAAGATGGCGGGAAACACGGTGGCCGTGGTTTTGAGCTGCTTGAGTTCCTCGTCGAGGAAGCGGTTGGAGAATTGATGCTTGCGGCCGTAGGCGCCGGTGCCGCCATAGGGCGCGAGCACTGCGTCCACCTGGTCGATGACGTCCTGTTCGGCCACGCCGGGGCTGAGGCTGAGGGCGACGTGGTTGAAGCCGCCCTCCATGTCGTAGGCGGCGGCCAGGGCGTGGCGCCCCATCCAGAGCACGCCGTAACGGGCGAAGTCCGGGAACATGGCGCCGGGGGCGATCTGGTAGACGAATTCCGGCGAAAGCGCCACGCCGACGATGGTGAGCCGCTTGCGCTTGCCGTTGATGATGGCGGCCAGCTTGTCGCCCGGCTCCAGGTGGTGGGCGTCGGCATAGGTATCGGAGAGCACCACCTCATCCGAACTGAAAGGCTGGACCATGCGCCCGCGCTTGAGGTGCAGGCCGTTGAGCAGGGGTGCGCCGCCGTCGGGCAGCGAGAGCAGCAGGCCGGTCATGGGGTCGGTGTAGCCGTCCAGCTCCAGCTTGACCCCGGCCAGCACCCGCGTCTCCACCTGCGCCACGCCCGGGATGGCCCGCAGCCGTTCGGCCACTGGCTCGGGGGCGCGCTTGAGGCTGGCGAACACCTGCGCAAAGCGGTATTCCCGGTAAAAGCGCTCGCGCGTCTCGAACAGGGAATCGTAGGTGGACAGCGACATCACCAGGGTGGCCACGCCGCCCATGATCACCGCCGCGATGGCGAGCACTTGGCCGCGCAGGTGCCAGAGGTCGCGCAGCAGCTTGAGGTTGAGGGCGCTCACCAGCTCAGTTCCCGTGCCGGCTTCTTACTCGGGTTGGCGCGAATCCCGCTGATCCGGCCGTCCGACAGCCGGATGACACGATCGGCCATGTCGGCGATGCCGACGTTATGGGTGATGAGCACGGTGAGCGTGCCCAGTTCGCGGTTGACCTTTTCCAGGGCCTCCAGCACCACCACGCCGGTCTGCGAGTCGAGCGCGCCGGTGGGTTCGTCGCACAGCAACACCGCCGGGTTCTTGGCGATGGCGCGGGCGATCGCCACCCGCTGCTGTTCGCCGCCCGACATCTGCGCCGGAAAATGGTCCAGGCGTTCGCCCAGGCCGACCAGATGCAGCGCATCCTCCGGCCGCATGGGCGAGGGGGCGATCTCGGTCACCGCCGCCACGTTTTCCCGGGCGGTCAGACTGGGGATGAGGTTGTAGAACTGGAAGACAAAGCCGACATGCTCGCGCCGAAAGCGGGTGAGTTCGGCCTCGCTGGCGCCGGACAGCTTGTGGTCGAGGTACCAGACCTCGCCGCTGGTGGGCGCATCCAGCCCGCCCAGGATGTTGAGCAGGGTGGACTTGCCACTGCCCGAGGGGCCGAGCAACACCACCAGCTCACCGGCGTTCAGTTGCAGGTCGATGCCGCGCAGGGCCGGCACCTCGACCTCGCCCATGCGGTAGACCTTGGTCAAGCCCTGGGCGCGAAACACGGCCTGACCGGGTGCCGGTTGAGGCCGGGCCGGTGCGGCCGGGGGCATGGTCTGTCGGCCAGCGAACAGTTTCATGCGTCATCCGCTCGCCCCGGCTGGAGGCAGGAAGGGCCGGGCCGCATCACTCCCATGCCCGGTCAGCCCTGCACCAGCTTGAGCATCGCCTGCACGAATTGCGGCAGGTCGCCCGGCTCGCGCGCGGTGACGAGCTTGCCGTCCACCACCACGGGGCTGTCCTCGTAGCAGGCGCCGTTGTCCTTGAGTTCCTGGGCGATGCCTTTGTAGCAGGTGGCGCGGCGTCCTTCCAGCAGGCGGGCGCTCACCAGGATCTGCGGGCCATGGCAGATGGCGGCCACCGGCTTGCCAGCCTTGAAGAAGGCCTTGGCGATGCGCTGGGCGTGCTCGTCGTGGCGCAGCCGGGCCGGGGCCTTGCCGCCCGGCAGCACGAGCAGATCGTAGTCATCGACCGCCACCTCGCGCAGCGTCAGATCGGCCAGCACCTTGCCGCCATGCTTGCCCTGGAACTGGTGGCCCTTTTCCGGCGTGGCGATGTCGACCTGGATGCCGGCTTTTTCCAAGGCCTCCTTGGGCACGAACAATTCGCTGTCCTCGAACGCTTCGGCGGTCACGATCAGTGCTTTCATCTTGTGCTCCTCTTACCAGTATCTCGGCTGCCTGCCGGCCTGTTGAATTCAGTCGCCGAAGTTGGTGCCGACCCGGCGCGCGCTGAGAATCCAGGGATGGTCGGGCGGCACGGTCTTGACCTGGCCCGCCACGTCTTCCAGCTTCACCGGCCGGCTACCCTCGCCCCGGGCCGCCACCATCACGCCGTATTTGCCCTGGGCGATCAGATCGGCGGCGGCGGTGCCGAGCCGCGTGGCGAGCATGCGATCGGCGGCCGAGGGCGTGCCGCCGCGCTGCAGGTGGCCGAGGATGGTCACCCGCGTCTCCAGCCCGGTCATGCGCTCGAGTTGCTTGGCCAGGCGCAGCGTGCGGGCGGCATAGATCAGTTCCGCGGTATCGGCCTCGGTGTCGTCCGCCCGGCGCTTGAGCAGCTTGACCTTGGCCGGCTTCTTGGGCATTGCCGCCTTGAGTTCGGCCAGCTCCTGCTTCGAAACCGCCCCCTCGGCCACCGCGACGATGGAGAAGGGCTTGCCGCCGCGCACGCGCTCGCGGATCGCCTCGGCGACGCTGTCGATGTCGTAGGGGATCTCCGGGATCAGGATCACGTCGGCGCCGCCGGCGATGCCGGCGCCGAGCGCGAGCCAGCCGGCGCGGTGACCCATGATCTCGACCACGATGATGCGGTGGTGGCTGTGCGCGGTGGAATGCAGGCGGTCGATCGCCTCGGTGGCGATGCCCAGCGCGGTGTCGAAACCGAAGGTGATGTCGGTGCCGGCCACGTCGTTGTCGATGGTCTTGGGCAGGGTGATGACGTTGAGCCCTTTCTGCTTGAGGCGCAGCGCGTTCTTCAGGGTGCCGCCGCCGCCCAGGCAGACCAGGCAGTCGAGCCGGTGCTCATGGTAGTTGGCGACGATGGCGTCGGTCATGTCCAGGAGCTTGCCGCCCACCGGCATCTTGTGCGGCTTGTCGCGGCTGGTGCCGAGGATGGTGCCGCCAAGGGTGAGGATGCCGGAGAGCTGGCCGCCGTCGAGCGGCGCGGTGCGGTTTTCCATGAGGCCGCGAAAGCCGTCGCGGAAGCCGACGATGCGCATGCCGTAATGGCTCAGGCAGGCCTTGCCCACGCCGCGGATGGCGGCGTTGAGGCCGGGGCTGTCGCCGCCGGCGGTGAGGATGCCGATGTGTTTGGTCATGGTGGAGCCGTCCTGACGCGGTTATTCGGATAGTGGTGTCTGCATAAGGCCACAATAGCCGAATCCCGCCGCGGCCGCCATGACGGGGCCGGCTGCCGGACCAGGCTTTTTTCATCCGGCGCATGGTGTGCTGGATGGTGCGCCGGTTGGCCGCGCCGAAGGCGGGTGCTGGCAGCGCGGCCGGGAACAGAGGGGAGCGGCTGGCGCGTGCACGCCTTAAAGAGTTCCCCTTGTGACATGCGATTATAGGGTAGGGCCAGCGCGAGTTCTTGGTGTATCTTCGGCAGAACCCACCTTGGAGCCATGCTGTGCCTTACAAGCGATACCTGCCCTTTCTGCTGGCCTTCGTGCTGCCGATCGTGCTGGTCTATGCCTGGTGGGGCGGTTTCAATCCGGTCGATATCCGCAGCGAGCGGCGCGGTCCCTACACCTATGCCTACCTCGAGCAGATCGGCGACTACGCCAAGCTGCCCAAGCTTCTGGAGGAGGTGCGCCGGCAATTGAAGGAGCAGGGCATCGAGCCCGGCCTGCCGATCACCGTGCTTTATTCCGATCCGGCCACTGTCGCCAAGTCCGAGCGCCGGGGGCGCATCGGCTGCCTGGTGCCGGCGGGCAGCACGGTCAGGGCACCGCTCCAAATCGACACCATCCCGACGCGCCCGGTGCTGGTGGCGCAGGTGCAGGCCGGCATGCTGCTGGCGCCGAGCCGGGCCTATCAGGCGCTGGGAAATTACCTTGAACGACAGGGCAAGCGCATCGCCATGCCGACGGTGGAGCTTTACGCCGCTTCCGATCATGTGCTGAAGATGGGAGTGTTGACGGTGGAGGTGGAACAGCCATGAGTTTGTTGATCCTGATCGCCGCCCTGGCCATCGAGGAATACTGGGCGTCGAATCAGCCCAAGCGCCTGCAGCGCCTGATCGAGCGCTATGCCGACTGGCTGGCCCAGCATTTCAACGGCGGCCAACCCTATCAGGGCCTGTTGGCCTGGGGGCTGGGGGCGCTGTTGCCGGCCATCGGGGCCGGCGTGATCGGCGGGCTGCTCTGGTGGGGGCTCGGTCTGCTCGGCTGGCTCTGGGCGGCGCTCGTGCTCTATCTGTGTTTCGGCTTCAAGACCGCGCGCGGTCACCTGAACAAGATCGCGCTGGCCCTGCGCGCCGGCGAGCTCGAGGCGGCCAGGGACGAACTCAAGCGCTGGCGGCCCGGCTCGGTCGAGGCCCTGGGCGCGGACGATGTCGCCCGGCTCGCCCTGGAAGAGGCCTTGCGCGCGGGGTTCAGCCGACTGCTCGGCGTTGCTTTCTGGTTCGTGCTGTTCGGGCCATTCGGTGCCGTGCTGTTCCGCCTGACCCACAGCTTGCACGAATACTGGCATGCGCAGATTCCCGAGCGCGACCAGTTCCTGGGCCATGTCGACCGGCTCAAGAGCCTGCTCGACTGGCTGCCGGTGCGCGTGATCGCCTTCAGCTTCGCCATCGCCGGCAATTTCCAGGGCGCCATGGAGTGCTGGCGCAACCAGGCCTGGCAGTGGCGCGAGCGCAACGAGGGCGTGCTGCTGGCGGCGGGTGCCGGTGCCATCGGGGTGAAGATCGGCGGCGCCGTGCCCCTGCCCAATGCCAGCCTCGAGCGGGCCGAGCTGGGTACCGGCCACGAGGCCGATCCCGAATATCTGGAAGGGGCGGCCGCCCTGATCTGGCGCGTCACCCTGTTCTGGCTGGCCATCCTGTTCCTGCTCAAATTGGGCGAACTGGCGGCTTGATCCGGCTTCACCGGCAGGTTAGATTGCCCTGCCGCCGGCACAGGCCAGGGCCGGTGAACGATAACAAAGGTGGGCAACCCGAGTTTTTGCTGAGGAGAGCGTTTGCATGTTTGGACTATTTCGCAAGACCCCGGCGCCCAGCGTCGATTTCGTGCCGAGCCAGGCCGCGGCGCAGCAGGAGCTGCTGGAGCGGATCGAGGTCTTGAGCCGGGAGAAGGACGGGCTGGAGCAGGAGCGAAACGCCTTGCTCGCCAAGATTCGACTCTACGAGGGGCTGTTCCGCAATTTCGAGCATTTCAGTGAATCGTTCAAGGAGTCGCAGCGTTCCCTGGCCGCCCTGGCCACCACCATGCGCTCGGAGAAGGATCATGCGGTCGAGGCGGCCGGCATGTCGGCCAGCACCCGCAGCGCGATCGCCGCCATCTCCAGCAATCTGGATGTGATGTCGAGCGAGTCGCACAGCACGGCCGAGCGGGTCGACAATCTGCATCAGCGCGCGAGCCAGATCGACGGCATCGTCAACATGATCAAGGCGATCGCGGACCAGACCAACCTGTTGGCGCTCAACGCCGCGATCGAGGCGGCCCGGGCCGGCGAACAGGGGCGCGGCTTCGCCGTGGTGGCCGACGAGGTGCGCAAGCTGGCCGAGCGTACCGGCAACGCCACCAGCGAGATCTCGACCCTGGTCTCCGCCATTCAGGGCGAGACGCGCGAGGCGGGCCAGGCCATGGAGCGGCTGTCGGCCGAGGCCGCGGATTTCAGCCAGAAAGGGGCGACCGCCACCGAGGGCATGCAGGGCATGCTCGATCTGGCGGTGCGCATGGAAGGCGCCATCGCCGCCTCCTCCCTGCGCACCTTTGTGGAGCTGGCCAAGGTCGATCATCTGGTCTTCAAGTTCGAGATCTACCGCGTGCTGCTCGGCCTGTCCGACAAGCAGCCGGGCGATTTCGCCAGCCACACCACCTGCCGTCTGGGCAAGTGGTATTACGAGGGCGAGGGCCAGGCCTGCTTTTCCAGACTGCCGGGCTATCGCGAGATCGAAAACCCGCACATGGCGGTGCACGGCAAGGGGGTGGAGGCGGTGACCCGGTTCCGGGACGGCGATTTCGCCGGCGCGGTGCAGGCGGTCGAGGCCATGGAGCTGGCCAGCATGCAGGTGCTGCAGAACCTGGAAAAGATGGCCGACAGCGGCGAGAGCGATCCCTCCATCCTCTGCGTGCATTGACTGCGTGCGCCGCACCCGATGCGTTCAGGGGATAGCCTTGTGAAACGCGCCCGATGCTGAACGCGATCTGGGTCGGCTTTCTCCTGATCGCCTTCGGCGGCGCGCTGGTCCAGTTTTATGTGCATGACCAGGCCGACATCTTCGCCCGCGTCATGCAGGCCGCCTTCGATTCGGCCAAGACCGGCTTCGAGGTCGCCCTGGGCCTGACCGGGGTCATGGCCCTCTGGCTCGGCGTGATGAAGATCGGCGAGCGCGCCGGTTTTCTCGACCGCCTGGCGCGCTGGCTCGCCCCCCTGTTCGCCCGTCTGTTCCCCGACGTGCCCAAGGGCCACCCGGCCTTGGGCTCGATCACCATGAACATGGCGGCCAACATGCTCGGCCTGGACAACGCGGCCACCCCGATCGGGATCAAGGCCATGCGCGAGCTGCAGGAACTGAACCCGGACAAGACCACGGCGAGCAATGCCCAGATCCTGTTTTTGGTGCTCAACGCCTCCTCGGTCACCCTGTTGCCGGTCACCATCTTCACCTACCGGGCCCAGCTGGGCGCGGCCGATCCGACCGACGTCTTCATCCCCATCCTGCTGGCGACCTACTGCTCGACCCTGGTGGGCCTGCTCGCGGTCGCCTTCTACCAGCGCCTGCGTCTGTTCGACCCGGTGCTGTTGGCCTGGCTGGGCGGTTTGAGTCTGGCCGTCGGCGCCCTGGCCGCCTATTTCATCAGCCTGCCGGCCGAGCGCATGGCCGGGCAGTCTTCCCTCCTGAGCAATTTCCTCCTGCTCGCGGTGGTGGCCACCTTCCTGATCGGGGCGGCGCTGAAACGGGTCAATGCCTACGAGGCCTTCATCGAAGGGGCGAAGGAGGGCTTTCATACCGCCGTCACCATCATCCCCTATCTTGTCGCCATGCTGGTCGCCATCGGCATGCTGCGGGCGAGCGGGGCGTTGCCGGCCTTCATCGATCTTGTGCGCGGCGCGGTGGCGGCCTGGGGTCTGGACACGCGCTGGCTCGACGCCCTGCCCACCATGGTGATGAAGCCCTTGTCCGGCAGCGGCGCGCGCGCCATGATGGTGGAGACCATGCAGACCCACGGGGCGGATTCCTTCGCCGGCCGCCTCGCCAGCATCGTCCAGGGCAGCACCGAAACCACCTTCTACGTGCTGGCGGTTTACTTCGGCGCGGTCGGTATCCAGCGCGTGCGCCATGCCGTGGCCTGCGGACTGCTGGCCGATCTGGCCGGCTTCAGCGCGGCGGTGTTCGTCGCCTATCTGTTCTTCGGCGCGCTGGTTTGATGACACGGGATAAGCAATGCAGGAATACCCAACACTCGCCGCGGTCGATCTCGGGTCGAACAGCTTTGGCTCCGACATAACGTTCGCTGCGCTCACGTTAGTCTGCGCCGAAGCTGTTCGACTCGCGGGGGCATAAGATGCAAGAGTACCCAACCTTAGCCGCGGTCGATCTCGGGTCGAACAGCTTTCACTTGCAGGTGGCGCGGGTCGAGGGCGAGCAGCTGTTCTACCTCGATGCCCACAAGGAGGCGGTGCGCCTGGCCGCCGGCCTGACCGAGGACAAGCGGCTGGACGCCGCCTCGCAGCGGCGCGCGCTCGATTGTCTGGCGCGTTTCGGCGAACGGCTCAAGGGCATGCCGGCCGGGGCCGTGCGTGCGGTGGGCACCTCCGCCCTGCGGGTGGCGAAGAACGCGGCCGAGTTCCTGGAACAGGCACGGGCGGCCCTGGGTTTCGAGATCGAGATTGTCGCCGGCCGGGAAGAGGCGCGCCTGATCTATCTCGGCGTCGCCCACAGCCTGCCCTTGAGCAGCGAGCCGCGCCTGGTGGTCGACATCGGCGGCGGCTCGACCGAGTGTATCATCGGCATCGGTTACGAGCCGCAGGAGCGCGAGAGCCTGCGCATGGGCTGCGTGGTGTTCACCCAGCGCTATTTTCCCGAGGGCCGGATCGACAAGGCGGCGCTCCGGGCCGCGGTGACCGCCGGCCGGGTCGAGGCGCAGGCGGTGGCCAAGTGGTTCAAGCGCGGGCGTTGGGTCACGGCGGTCGGCTCCTCCGGCACCGCACGCGCCCTGGCCGAACTGTGTCAGCAGGCCGGCCTGTCCGATGGCAGCATCACCGCCGACGGCCTCAAGTGGCTGCGCGAGCAGGTGGTGCGCGCCGGCAGCATCGAACGCCTGGACCTGCCCGGGCTCAAGCCCGACCGGCGCCCGGTCATCGTCGGTGGCCTGGCGATCATGTCGGCCGTGTTCGAGGAACTCAGGATCGACACCATGCAGGTGGCCCAGGGCGCCATGCGCGAGGGCATCCTCTGGGATCTGCTCGGCCGGGTGCACGATCACGACATGCGTGACGTGACGGTGGCCCAGTTCATGCGGCGCTATCACGTCGATGGCCGCCAGGCCAGACGGGTCGAGCAGTTCGCCTTGCAGCTGTTCGAAACCTTCCAGCCTTTCTGCGCCGCGGAAGACGGCCGCTTCCTGAGCTGGGCGGCCAGGCTGCACGAGATCGGCATTTCCATCGCCCATTCCGGTTTTCACAAGCATTCGGCCTACATCCTGGAAAATGCCGACATGCCGGGCTTCTCGCGCCAGGATCAGCTGCGTTTGGCGGCTTTGGTGCGGGCCAGCCGGGGTGGTCTGGCCAAGCTGCCGATGCAGCCGGATGCGACCCTGTGGCCCTTGATCGTCTGTCTGCGCCTGGCGGTGCGCCTGCACCAGAACCGGGCCGACCTGGCCCTGCCGGACTGGCGCCTCGACTGCAAGGGTGGCGATTGTACGCTCAGGCTGCCGGGCGCCTGGCTTGCCGCCAATCCGCTCAGCCAGGCCGCGCTGGAGAGCGAGCTCAAGGATTGGCGCGGCTTGGACGCAAGCACCCGCCTGGCCGGGCTGCGCCCGCTTTAGGGAAACGCTGAATAAATTGCTGCGCGGGCGCATCGCTGCGTTGCCCGGTGCTCACTCCCTCGCCTATCTCATTGATATGTCTCGGTCGCTGTGCTCCGTGCGCCTTGCACTGCATCCCGCTCGCGGCTTCCTTCAGCGTTTCCTTAGGTTTCGGCGGCCAGCAGCTGCAGCAGATAGGGCTGGGCCTCGAACGGCTTGCCCCGGCGCCGGGCCCGCTCGAAGCTGCCATCGGGGCGCATGAGCCAGGCCTTGTTGTTGTCCCGCAGATAGGGCTTGAGGCCCTCGTTGATCACCCGGCGCTTGAGCTTGGGCTCGAGCACGGGAAAGCAGGTTTCGATCCGGCGGAAGAAGTTGCGGTCCATCCAGTCGGCGCTGGCGAGATAGACGTCCTCGGCGCCGCCGTTGTGGAAGTAGAACACCCGGCTGTGCTCGAGGAAACGGCCGAGAATGGAGCGGACCCGGATATTGTCCGACACCCCCTTGATGCCCGGCCGCAGGGCGCACACCCCGCGCACGATGAGGTCGATCTTCACCCCGGCCTGCGAGGCCTCGTACAAGGCATTGATCACCTTCGGTTCGAGCAGGGCGTTCATCTTGGCGATGATATGGGCCGGCATGCCCGCCTTGGCCTGCTCGATCTCGCGCCGGATCGCGCCGATCAGATTGGAGTGCAGCGAGAACGGCGCCTGCCAGAGGTGGGCGTGGGCGTGGGCCCGGCCCAGGCCGGTCAGCTGCATGAACACCTCGTTCACGTCGCTGCACAGGGCCTCGTTGCAGGTGAGCAGGCCGAAGTCGGTATAGAGCCGGGCGGTGCGGGCATGGTAATTGCCGGTGCCGAGGTGGGCATAGCGCTTGAGCTTGCCCTGCTCGCGCCGCACCACCAGTGCCAGCTTGGCGTGGGTCTTGTGGCCGACCACGCCGTACACCACGTGGGCGCCGGCGTCTTCCAGTTGCTTGGCCCAGTTGATGTTGGCCTCCTCGTCGAACCGGGCCAGCAGCTCGACCACGGCGGTGACTTCCTTGCCGCGCTGGGCCGCCAGGATCAGTTGCCGCATGAGTTCCGAGTCGGTGCCGGTGCGGTAGACCGTCTGCCGGATGGCCAGCACATCGGGGTCGTGCGCGGCTTCGGTGATGAAGTCGATCACCGGCTGGAACGACTGGAAGGGGTGGTGCAGCAGGATGTCGCCGGCCGAGATCGCCTTGAACAGTTCCGGCTGCTTGAGCAGCTGCGCCGGCAGGCCCGGCGTGAAGGGCTTGAACTTCAGGTCCGGCCGGTCGACCCGGTCCGGCACGTTCATCAGGCGCACCAGGTTGACCGGGCCGGCCACCTGATAAAGGTCTTCTTTGGTCAGATTGAACTGGCGCAGCAAGAATTCGGCATTCGACGGCCGGCAGACATCGGAGACCTCCAGCCGCACGGCATCGCCAAAGTGGCGGTGCGGCAGCTCGCCCTGCAGCTGCTCGCGCAGGTTCTTGGTCTCTTCCTCGTCGACGAACAGGTCGGAATTGCGCGTGACCCGGAACTGGTTGCAGCTTTGGATCTCCATGCCGGCGAACAGCTCGCCGACATGGGCGTGCAGGATGGAGGAGAGGAAGACGAAGCTGTATTCGCAGCTGGCCACCTCGCGCGGCAGCTGGATCACGCGCGGCAGCGAGCGCGGCGCCTGCACCACCGCCATGCCGGACTTGCGGCCGAAGGCGTCCTTGCCCGACAGCTCGACCACGAAGTTGAGGCTCTTGTTGAGCACGTTGGGGAAGGGGTGGGCCGGATCGAGCCCGATCGGTGTGAGCACCGGCATCAGCTCGTTGATGAAATAGTCGTGGATCCACTCGGCCTGTTCCGGCGTCCACTGCGCCCGTTTGTGGAAACGGATGCCTTCGGCCGCCAGGGCCGGCAGCACCTGTTCGTTGAGCACCCGGTATTGATGCGACACCAGGGCGTGCGCCCGCTCGGACACCGCCTTGAGCACCTGGCGCGCGGTCAGGCCGTCGACCCCGACGTGATAGGGATTGACCCGCAGCTGTTCCTTGAGGCCGGCGACCCGGATTTCGAAGAACTCGTCCATGTTGCTCGAAAAGATGCAGAGGAAGCGCAGGCGCTCGAGCAGGGGGGTGTCGGGGTCTTCGGCCTGGGCCAGGACGCGGCGGTTGAATTCGAGCAGGCCGAGTTCGCGGTTGATCAGCAGTTCGTGCGGAGGCAGGGCAGTCACGATGTTGTTGTGGTTGTCATCCAGGATTCGTGGGTTAATGCTAGCCTGAAATCCATGACCGATCTATCGCGGCTGCGCTGCGGCAATGGCTGAAGAAATCGAACTGAAGCTGGCACTGGATGCCGAGGGGGCCCTGCGTCTGAAGCGCAGCCCGCTGCTCGCGGGCCTGCGGCCGGTCCGGCAACAACTGCAGAGCATTTATTACGACACACCGGATTTTCGCCTGTTGCGTCAGGGCGCGGCCTTGCGCGTGCGCCGGGTCGGCCGGCGCTGGCTGCAGACGGTGAAGGCCGAGGCGCCATCGGTCGGGGCGCTCACCCGCCGGCCCGAATGGGAAGTGCCGGTGGCGAGCGGGCGGCCCGATATCACGTGCCTGCCCGCCCCGGCCCGGGCCTTTTTTCCGCCCGATCTGGTGGCGGCCCTCACGCCCTGTTTCAGCACCCGCTTTACGCGCACCAGCTGGCATTTGGGCGAGGGTGAAAACCGCCTGGAACTCGCGCTGGATCGGGGCGAGATCGAGGCGGCGGGCGGGCGCCTGCCGATCGCGGAGATCGAATTGGAACTGCTGGCGGGCAGTCCGGTGTATCTGTACGACGTCGCCGAGCAGCTGGCCACGGAGCTGACCTTCCAGCTCGAACCGCGCAGCAAGGCCGAGCGCGGTTATCGCCTGGCCGGCGCGCTCAAGGCGGGGCCGGTCAAGGCCCGGCCGCCGGCGCTCGCGCCGGACGACGCACCGCTGCAGGCCTGGCGCGCCATGGCCGGGGCGGCGCTGGCGCAATTCACGGCCAATGTGCCGGGCCTGTTGAGCGAAGACGACCCGGAGTATGTGCATCAGGCGCGGGTGGCGATCCGCCGCCTGCTGACCGTGGCTGACATGGCCAAGAGCCTGGATCGGCCCCGGCCGCACTGGCGCCGCGACCTGCGCACGCTGATGACGGCCCTGGCGGCGGCACGCGAGTGGGACGTCTTCGTGACCGAGCTGCTGCCGGCGTTGACCGGGCTGGCGCCCGAACTGCACGCGCAACTGGAGCGCCGGGCCGCACAGGCGCAGCTGCGGGCCCGGGCCCGGGCGCGCGCCGCCGTGCGCGCACCCGACTGCGTGCGGCTGGTGCTGGCCGTCGGCCGCAGCCTGGTGCCCGACCCGGCGCGGGACGAGGAGAAGGGCAAGGTGCGGCAATGGGCCCGGCGCCTGCTCGAGCGCCGGCTGAAACGGCTCAAGCGCCTGGGCAAGGGCTTTGAACGGCTCGACGCCCGGGGACGTCATCGGGTGCGCATCGCCGCCAAACGCCTGCGCTATGTCGCCGATGCCTTCGCGCCTTTGTATGGCGCGCCGGCGAAGACCTATCTGGACCGGCTGGCCGGCCTGCAGGACAAGCTGGGCGCGGCCAACGACGCCGTCATGGCCCGGCAGCTGGTGGGCGAATTGAAACTCCGGGGCGCGCGCGGGGCATCGATCGAGGCCGAATTCGAGCGCGCCCTAGAGGCCCAGCTGGCATGGCACAGCCAGGGCCTGGCCGAGGCCTGGCGCGAGTTCATCCAGGCAACGCCGTTCTGGTGCAAAAAGGCAGCAAAATCAAAGACCTAGGCCGCCACCTGGGCCAGCTGTTGGCGGTCGAGCACGTCGATGCTGCGACCGTGCACCGCGATCAGGCCTTTCTTGCTCAACTGACCGAGCACGCGCGACAGGGTCTCCGGCGCCAGGTTGAGATGGGCGGCCAGGGTCTGCTTGCTGGAGGGAAGTTCGACCTGATAGCGGTTGGCCTGGCTGGCGCCACCCCCCTGCAACAGATAGCCGGCCACCTTCTGCAGGCTGCTGCGCAGGGCGCAGGATTCGATGTCGACCATGAGTTCGTGCAGGCGCATGGACAGGCTGGCCAGCATCTTGCGGGCGAGCCTGGGGCTGGCGTCGATGGCCTCGAGCAGGCGGTCCTTGTCGATCAGGAGCACGATGCTGTCCTGGGTGGCCTGGGCGGACACCGGGTAGGGCCGGTCGAGGAAGGTGACCGCTTCACCGAAGGACTGGCCCGGGTTGGCCAGATGCATCACCTTTTCGCCGCCCTGGGGCGAGGGGATGGAGAGCTTGATCTGCCCCATCACCACCAGGTGCATGCCCAGGGGCGCCTGGCCCTTCTGGAACAAAATTTCGTTCCGGCTCACCCGGTATTCCCGGGTGGCCTGGGCGACCTGTTGCAATTCGGCCTCGCTCAGGCCCTGGAACAGGGGCTGGCGCGAGAGGATTTCGGCAATCGAGTGACGGTGTTCCTGCATCATTCCGCAGTGTCTCCATTGAAATAATTATTCCTGATTAGCTTAGCAGCCGGGCCCGATCTAAAAAAATTGATATGGGTCAATGTCGATAACAGGACATACTTGTCATATTATGCTCATGAGCAGAAAGGAAAGCCACCGATGAATCTCTCCGGAATCCTGGTCGTGGCCAAGCCTGAATGGTTGGACACGGTCATCGCTGAACTCAAGGCTTTGCCCGGCTTGGAAGTGCACCAGACCGAACCGGATACCGGCCGCATCGTGGTGGTGCAGGAGGCGCCGGACATCCGGGCCGAGATGGCGGCGCTCAGGGCGATCAAGGCCCTGCCCCACGTGGTGCTGGCCGAAATGGTCTACCACTATATTGCCGAGGACGAGCAGGTGTTCGACGAACTGCCCCCCGAACTGCAGGCGCAGGAAGGCGAGGCCTGTGCCATACCGTCGTATCTGCAGGATTGAATCGATTGCTTTGACAGGAGGTTGAAATGGCTCTGACCCGTCGCGAATTTCTGAAAACCAGCATCGCCGCCAGCACGGCGGCCACCGTGGGCATGCCCCTGTCGAAGGCAGCCGAGGCCGCGGTCAAACAGGCCGAGGCCGGCTGGCAGTGGGATAAATCGGTCTGCCGCTTCTGCGGCACCGGTTGCGGCATCATGGTCGCCACCGAGGGCGGCCGCATCGTCGCCACCAAGGGCGATCCGGACGCCCCGGTCAACCGCGGCCTCAACTGCGTGAAGGGCTATTTCAACGGCAAGATCCTGTACGGCAAGGACCGCCTGACCCAGCCCCTCTTGCGCATGACCAACGGCAAGTTCGACAAGAAGGGCAAGTTCCAGCCCATCTCCTGGGAACAGGCCATGGACATCCTGGAGGAGAAGATCCGCTGGGCGCTCAAGGAGAAAGGACCAAACGGCATTTCGATCTTCGGCTCCGGCCAGTACACCATCCATGAGGGCTATGCCGCGGCCAAGCTGATGAAGGCCGGCTTCCGTTCCAACAACCTCGACCCCAACGCCCGCCACTGCATGGCCTCGGCCGTCGCCGCCTTCATGCAGACCTTCGGCATCGACGAGCCGCAGGGCAACTATGACGACATCGAGCACACCGACACCGCCGTGCTCTGGGGCGCCAACATGGCCGAGATGCACCCCATTCTCTGGTCGCGCATCACCAACCGGCGCCTGACCCACAAGAACATGAAGGTGGTGAACCTGTCCACCTACGGCAACATGTCGTCCGACATCGCCGACATCGAGATCATCTTCGCCCCCAGCGGCGACCTGGCGATCCAGAACTTCATCGCGCGCGAGATCATCCGGCGCAATGCGGTGGACTGGGACTTCGTCAACAAGCACACGGTCTTCGCCACCGGCCCTTATGACATCGGCTATGGCTTCCGCCCGGCCAACGTGGAGAAATTCGCCTCCGCCGCCGAGATGGAGACCTTCAAGAACGAGAAGGTGCGCGTGCTGGACAAGTACGAGGCGATCGGTCAGCGCCGCAAGCCGGGCGAGGTGGTGGAGCAGAAGAATGCCGCCACCCCGGGCAAGGACTGGGCGATCAGCTTCGAGGACTTCAAGGCCGCGCTCGAACCCTACACCCTGGACTATACCGCCGAGGTGGCCAAGGGCGACCCGGACGAGCCGATGGAGCAGTTCAAGGCCAAGCTGCAGGCCCTGGCCGATCTGTACTGCGAGAAGGGGCGCAAGATCGTGTCCTACTGGACCATGGGCTTCAACCAGCACCAGCGCGGCACCTGGGTCAACGAGCAGTGCTACATGAACCATCTGCTCACCGGGCGCCAGAGCAAACCGGGCAACGGCGCCTTCTCGCTCACCGGTCAGCCTTCCGCCTGCGGCACCGCGCGCGAGGTGGGCACCTTCGCCCATCGCCTGCCGGCCGACATGGTGGTGGACAACAAGAAGCACCGCGATATCGCGGAAAAGATCTGGAAGCTGCCGACCAACACCATCAACCCCAAGATCGGCAGCCATTACGTCAAGATCATGCGCGACCTGGAGGACGGCCAGATCCTGTTCTCCTGGACCCAGGTGAACAACCCCTGGCAGAACACCGCCAATGCCAACCATTGGATCAAGGCGGCGCGCGAGATGAACAACTTCATCGTGGTGTCCGACGCCTATCCCGGCGTCTCGGCCAAGGTGGCCGACCTGATCCTGCCGGCCGCCATGATCAACGAGAAGTGGGGCGCCTATGGCAATGCCGAGCGCCGCACCCAGGTCTGGCGCCAGCAGGTGATGCCGCCCGGTCAGGCCCGGCCCGATCTGTGGATGATGCTGGAGCTGTCCAAGCGCTTCAAGATCAAGGAGGTTTGGGGCGAGCAGCCCATGCCCGGCCTCAAGGCCGAGGGCTTCCCCGACAACAAGCTGCCTTCCGTGCTGGATGAGGCGGTGAAGATGGGTTACTCGCCCGACAGCACTCTGTACGAGGTGTTGTTCGCCACGCCGGAGAACAAGAAAGTGAAATGGCCCGACCCGGTGGCCAAGGGCCATCCCAACATCACGGCCGATCTGCTCAAGGACGGCTGGTTCCCCGAGAAGGCCCTGTTCGAGGAATACCGCAAGTTCGGCAGCGGCAAGGCGCACGACCTGGCGCCGTTCGACGTCTATCACCACGACAAGGTGCGCGGCCTGCGCTGGCCGGTGGTCGAGAAGGACGGCAAGTGGGTGGAAACCCCCTGGCGCAACAACGAGCAATACGACCCCTACGTCAAGAAGGGGGCGGGCTTCGAGTTTTACGGCAACAACGGCAAGACCCTGGTCATGGGCAATCTGGACGCCCCGGGCGACGGCAGCAAAAAGGTCGATATCTCGGGCAAGGCCAAGATCTACTTCCGGCCCTATGCCAGCCCGGTGGAAAAACCCGACGCCAACTGGGATCTGTGGCTGTGCACCGGTCGGGTGCTGGAGCACTGGCATTCCGGCACCATGACCCGGCGCGTGCCCGAACTGCACCGTGCGGTGCCGGCGGCGGTGTGCTGGATGCATCCCAAGGATGCCGAGGCGCGCGGTCTCAAGCGCAACGACCTGGTCTGGGTGGAATCGCGCCGGGGCAAGGTCAAGGTGCGGATCGAGACGGGCGGGCGCAACCGGGTGCCGCGCGGTCTGGTCTACGTGCCCTGGTTCGACGAGGGTGTGCTGATCAACAAGGTCACCCTGGATTCGACCTGCCCGATCTCGAAGGAGACCGACTACAAGAAGTGTGCGGTCAAGGTTTACAAGGCGTGAGGCGCAGGCAACCGTCAGCGAACGGCAGTCAGCCTGGGCGAGACATCCCCGCGCGGGATCGCCCCGGGCTGACCGCTGATCGCTGACCACCAGCGGCTGAAACATGTCAGACAAATCCGTGAAGCGCCGTGATTTCCTGGTCAAGCTGGCCCAGGGTTCCGCCCTGGCTGCGACCGCCGGCACGCTCTGGGCCTATATGGTCAAGCAGGAGGTGCGGGCGCACCCCTACGCCCTGCGGCCGCCGGGCGCCCTGGCCGAGCACGACTTCAATGCGCTTTGCATCAAATGCGGCCAGTGCGTGAACGCCTGCCCCTACGACACCCTCAAGCTGGCCGGGGCAGGGGGCGACATCCCGATCGGCACGCCCTTCTTCAAGCCGCGCGAGATCCCCTGCTATCTGTGCCCGGACATTCCCTGCCTGAAGGCCTGTCCGACCGGGGCCCTGTCGCCCAAGCTGAAAAACATCAACGACTCGCGCATGGGCCTGGCGGTGATCGATCTGGAGCATTGCCTGTCCTGGAAGGGGCTGCGCTGCGAGATCTGCCACCGGGAATGCCCGCTCAAGGGCAAGGCCATCGTGCTGGAGACGCACCCGCGCGGGATCTCCAAGCACGCCATGTTCTTCCCCATCGTCAACTCCGACTACTGCACCGGCTGCGGCATCTGCGAGAAGGCCTGTCCCACCAGCGAGCCGGCCATCCGCATCCTGCCGCATCAGATGGTGCAGGGCAAAATCGGCGAACACTACCGTCTGGGCTGGACCTTCGAGACCGAGATCACCCAGGAGTTCAAGCCCGCGGCCCCAAGCGCGCCCCCGGCGCCGGCCGAGGTGCCCAAGCAGGCGCCCGGCATGGATTACCTGAATGAGGGCGGGCTATGAGCGGCATGCCTCAGTACAGCCGGGCCGACGCCCTGGCCTCGATCGAGAAACTACGCCGGCGCGCGTGGCCTGCCCGCTTCTGGTCCTGGCGTTATATCGTTCTGCGCCGGCTGTCCCAGTTCGGCATCCTGCTGCTGTTCTTCGGCACCGCCCATTGGGGCTGGCAGGCGGCCAAGGACGTGCCGGTGCTGACCGGCAACCTGAGTGCGTCCGAGTTCATGGGCTGGTTCCCCATGGCCGACCCCTTCGCGGTGTTGCAGATCTTCCTGACCGGCCATTTGTTGCAGCCGGAGGTGATCCTTGGCGCGGCCATCGTCCTGGGTTTTTACCTGCTGGTCGGGGGCCGGGTGTATTGCGCCTGGGTCTGCCCGGTCAATCTGGTGACCGATTTGGCCGGCTGGCTGCGCCAGCGCCTGCCCATCCCGGCGCTGTTCGCCCTCAGCCGCAACCTGCGTTACCTCGTGCTGGCGGCCGCCCTGGTCCTGTCGGCCATCACCGGGGTGGCGGCCTTCGAGTGGGTGAGCCCGATCGGCATGATGCACCGCGAGATCATCTTCGGCTTCGGCCTGGGTTTTCTCGCCCTGTCGGCCATCTTCCTGTTCGACCTCCTGATTTTGAAGAACGGCTGGTGCGGCCATCTGTGCCCGCTCGGCGCCTTCTATGGCGTGGTCGGCAGGACTGCGCTGATCCGGGTGCGTTTCGACAAGGCGAGCTGCACCCATTGTGGCGAGTGCGCCCGGGTCTGCCCCGAACCCCAGGTGCTCAACCTCAAGAAATTGGAGGAAGTCGGGCTGGTCGCCTCGGGCGAATGCAGCAACTGCGGGCGCTGTACCGCCCTGTGTCCCGAAGACAGCCTGAATTTCGATTTAAGACCCCTGATCCGCAAGCACCACGAGGCAAGGGCGGGCGGCCAGGTGTGAGTGCAATCCGGCGTGCATAGGAGGATGTGATGAAAAAGATCGCTACAGTTGGTACGGCCCTGGCCTTGGTCCTGGCGGCCCAGTGGGGCCAGGCAGCGGATCAGCCTATCCCGGACGAGCAGTTGGGCCTGTCCAAGACCAGCGTCTACGAGGTGCCCGATCCGCAGACCTTCGAGTATCGGCAGGCCGATCCCTTCTCGGGCGGCATCCTGCCGCGCGCCTATCTTGGTGCGCCGCCCCAGGTGCCGCACGACATCAAGGACTTCGTGCCGATCACGCGCGAGAGCAACATGTGCGTGGGCTGCCACCAGCAGCCCGACCTGGTCGGCAAGAAGAAGGTGAAGGGTCAGCCCACGCCCTTGCCGGCCAGCCACTATGTCGACGTCAAGAGCAACACCATGCACATGGGACGCTACAACTGCACCCAGTGCCATACGCCGCAGGCCACGGTGAAGCCCCTGGTCGACAACACCTTCGGCAAGAAACGGGTGAAGTAAACCCTCCCGCCGGCCGGCTGCGCGGCTGGCGTTCGGCAGGCGGCGCCGGTTTGCGGCTAGAATAACGGCAGTGCCATTCGAGCGTTGCCGTGCCCGCTGCTGCCTGCCAAATCCGCATCCTGTTCTGCGCCCCGCTCAATCTGGGGCCGGGCAAGATTCGCCTGCTGGAGGCGATCCGCGAGGCCGGCTCGATCGCCGGCGCGGCCCGGGCCCTGCACATCTCCTACCGGCGCGCCTGGCTGATGGCGGATGCCCTGAACAAGGTATTCCCCCAGCCCCTGATCGACACCGCGGCGGGTGGCGTGCGCGGTGGCGGGGCGCGCCTGTCGGAACGCGGCGAGGCGGTCCTGCGCTGCTACCGGCAGATGGAAACCAAGGCCGCGCAAGCGGTTTCGAGTGAAGTGGAGGCCATGCTGGCCTTGGCGCGCTGAAGCCGCGCCCGTCATGGAAGGAGACGATCATGAAGCGACTGATAGCGTTGCGGGCCGGCCTGTTCGGCCTTTTGCTGCTGAGCCAGGCCGCATTCGCCGCGGGTGATTTCGCCGTCGTCCTGAGCAAGAAGGCCAAGTTCGACGAGGTGCGGGAAAACGCCGTGATGGCGATCGAGAACCGCGGCATGAAGATCGATCACCAGAGCTATATCGCCGACATGCTGGAACGCACCGGGCGCGATATCGGCTTGACCCGCCAGGTCTATCTGCGCGGCGATCAGATCCAGTTCTGCAAGGCCGATCTGTCGCGCGCGATGATGGAGGCCGACCCGCGCAACATGGTGTTCTGTCCCTTCATCATCAACATCTATGTCACCCCGGACAAGCCGGACGTGGTCAACGTGGCCTATCGCAAGCCGCTGGCGCCGGGTGCCAACAAGGCGAGCAAGAAGGCCCTGGCCGACATCGAAAAGATGTTGCACGAGATCGCGCGCGAGGCCCTGCAGTAAGCGGCGGGAGCGGCAGAGGACATGGTCTTGTCGTTCGCCGCCGTGGGCCTGGGTGCCGCCATCGGCGCCTGGCTGCGCTGGGGCCTCGGGCTTTGGCTCAACCCGCTCGCGCCCAGCCTGCCTTTGGGCACCCTGGCGGCCAATCTGATCGGCGGCTATCTGATCGGCCTGGCCGTCGCTTATTTCGCCCAGCACCCCGGCCTGTCGCCCGAGGCCCGGCTCTTCGTCATCACCGGTTTTCTCGGCGGGCTGACCACCTTCTCCACCTTCTCGGCCGAGGTCTTCACCCTGCTGAGCCGGGCCCAGTACGCCATGGGCCTGCTGGCGATCGGCGCCCACCTGATCGGCTCCCTGGCCATGACCGGCCTGGGGGTTTGGACGTTTCGTTTCCTGAAAGGTTGAGCATGGAAGGGTTGTGCGTACGTTTCTTCACCCATGAGGTCATGCGCCACCAGGGCCGGCCGATCCACGACTGGCTGTTCGATCAGGCCAGGGCGCAGGGCATCAACGGCGGCACGGCCTATCGCGCCCACGCCGGTTTCGGGCGCCATGGCCTGCATGAGGACACCTTTTTCGAACTGGCCGGCACCCTGCCCGAGTGCATCGAGTTCTTCGCCGAGGCCGAGCGCATCCAGGCCCTGATCCGGGTGGTGGGCGAGGCCGGCCTGAACCTGGCCTATTTCACCTATGCCGTGAACTACGGCGTAACGGGGCGTTGACCCGGCTGTCGTGCCGCTGACCGACCAGTTCGTCCTCTTCTTCGTCTCCCTGATCGCCAACTGGTTTTCCGCCCTGTCCGGCGGCGGGGCGGGCCTGATTCAGCTGCCCATGCTGATCTTCCTGGGGCTGCCGTTCGGGGTGGCCCTGGCCACGCACAAGGTGGCCAGCGTCTTTCTCGGCATCGGCGCGATCGGCCGGCATTGGCGGGAAAGCCATCTGGAGCGGCGCTTTTCCCTGATCATCCTGGGTGCGGGCTTGCCCGGCGTGGTCCTGGGTGCCTCCACCATCCTCCAGGTGCCGCCGCAGGTCGCCACCTTTCTGCTCGGCCTGCTGACGGCGGGGTTGGGGCTGTATTCCGTGTTCAAGCCGCGCCTGGGGCTGGACTACGCCCCGCGTAACCAAGCGGGGGCCGGTCTGGCGCTGGGCATGGTGGGCCTGTTCGTGGTCGGTTTTCTCAACGGCTCGATCACCTCGGGTACCGGCCTGTTCCTCACCCTTTGGCTGATCCGCCACTTCGGTCTCGACTACAAGCGCGCCGTGGCTTACACCCTGATTCTTTGCGGCTTTGTCTGGAATGGCACGGGGGCCGTGGTGCTCGGTGTGCTGGGCACCGTGGCCTGGGGCTGGATGCCGGCCCTGTTGGCCGGTTCCATCCTGGGCGGTTATCTCGGCAGCCACTGGGCGATCAAGAAAGGCAACCGCTGGATCAAGCGGGCCTTCGAGGTCACCACCATCCTGATCGGGCTCAAGCTGATCTTCAGTTAGGGGGCAACCCTGGGCGCCGATGCGCGCCAGGGCGGGTTTTCGCGCCCCGCCATGTCGGCCTGCCAGGCCTGGGCCGGCGCCGAAAAGCCGACCCGGCTTCGCCAAGGGCGGGCTTTTTTAGTAGAATCTCGCATCACCTCCACCGCCTATGCCATGACCCGATACGTTTTCGTCACTGGTGGCGTGGTTTCATCCCTGGGCAAAGGGATTGCCGCCGCCTCGCTCGCCGCGATTCTCGAATCCCGCGGCCTTCGGGTCACCCTCCTCAAGCTCGATCCCTACATCAACGTCGACCCGGGCACCATGAGCCCGTTCCAGCACGGCGAGGTGTTCGTGACCGAGGATGGGGCGGAGACCGACCTCGATCTTGGCCACTATGAGCGCTTCACCACGGCCAAGATGTCCAAGCGCAACAACTTCACCACCGGCCAGATCTACGAGTCGGTGATCAAGAAGGAGCGCCGGGGCGAATACCTGGGCAAGACCGTGCAGGTCATCCCGCACATCACCGACGAGATCAAGCTGCACATCCGCCAGGGCGCGGGCGATGCCGAAGTGGCCATCGTCGAGATCGGCGGCACCGTGGGCGACATCGAATCGCTGCCCTTCCTTGAAGCCATCCGCCAGATGAGCATCGAAGAAGGCCGGGACAAGACCTGCTTCATCCATCTGACCCTGCTGCCCTACATCCCCACCGCCGGCGAGCTGAAGACCAAGCCAACCCAGCACTCGGTCAAGGACCTGCGCGAGATCGGCATCCAGCCGGACATCCTGCTGTGCCGGGCCGACCGCTCGATTCCGGCCGAGGAGCGGCGCAAGATCGCCCTGTTCACCAACGTCCAGCCCGAGGCGGTGATCGAGGCCCTGGACGCCGACAGCATCTACAAGATTCCAGGCATGCTGCACGACCAGATGCTGGACGAGATCGTCTGCCACAAGCTCGGCATCCTCGCCCGCGCGGCCGACCTCTCGGTCTGGAAGCGGCTGGTCGAGGCCCTGGAGCATCCCCAATATCAGGTGGACATCGCCTTCGTCGGCAAGTACGTCGATCTGACCGAATCCTACAAGTCGCTGACCGAGGCCCTGGTCCACGCCGGCATCCACACCCGCAGCCGGGTGAAGATCCATTACATCGATTCCGAGCAACTGGAGAAAGAGGGCACCAAGGCCCTGGAAGGCATGGATGCCATTCTGGTGCCCGGCGGTTTCGGCAAGCGCGGGGTCGAAGGCAAGATCGCCGCGATCCGCTATGCCCGCGAAAACAAGGTGCCTTATCTGGGCATCTGCCTGGGCATGCAACTGGCGGTGGTCGAGTTCGCGCGCAATGTGGCCGGCATGACCGGCGCCCATTCCACCGAATTCGAGCCGGAAACGCCCTATCCCGTGATCGGCCTGATCACCGAGTGGCTCGACCGCGCCGGCCAGGTCGAACGGCGCGATCAGAATTCCGATCTGGGGGGTACCATGCGCCTGGGCGGCCAGGTCTGCAAGCTGGCCGAGGGCTCGCTCGCGCGCCAGATCTACGCCCAGCCCGAGGTCATCGAGCGCCACCGCCATCGCTACGAGGTCAACAACACCCTGCTGGCCCAGCTCGAAGCCAAGGGCCTGCGCGTGTCCGGTCGGGCGCCCGGCACCGACCTGTGCGAGATGATCGAGCTGCCGGACCATCCCTGGTTCATCGGCTGCCAGTTCCACCCCGAGTTCACCTCCAATCCGCGCGAAGGCCACCCCTTGTTCAAGGCCTTCGTCGAGGCCGCCCTGACCCAGCGTCAGCGCCGGCTGGGCGCCCTGGCCCAAGGCAAAATCGAAAGCGAGCAAGCATGAAGCTGTGTGGTTTTGAAGTTGGCCTCGAGCGGCCGCTTTTCCTGATCGCCGGCCCCTGCGTCATCGAGTCCAGGCAACTGGCCTTCGACACCGCCGGGCAGCTCAAGGAACTGTGCGCCGAACTGGACATTCCCTTCATCTACAAATCGTCCTACGACAAGGCCAACCGTTCTTCCGGTGCCTCCTTCCGCGGCTTGGGCATGGAAGGGGGGCTCAGCATCCTGGCCGAGGTGAAGAAAGAGATCGGCGTGCCGGTGCTGACCGATGTCCACACCGAGGCCGAGATCAGCGCCGTGGCCGAGGTGGTCGACGTGCTGCAGACCCCGGCCTTCCTCTGCCGGCAGACCGATTTCATCCAGGCCGTGGCAGCGACCGGCAAGCCGGTCAACATCAAGAAGGGCCAGTTCCTCGCGCCCTGGGACATGAAGAACGTGGTCGACAAGGCCCGCGCCGCCAACGGCGGCGCCGACACCATCCTGGTCTGCGAGCGCGGCGTCTCCTTCGGCTACAACACCCTGGTCTCCGACATGCGCAGCCTGGCCATCATGCGCGAGACCGGCTGCCCGGTGGTGTTCGACGCCACCCATTCGGTGCAGCAGCCGGGTGGCCAGGGCACCTGCTCCGGCGGCCAGCGCGAGTTCGTGCCGGTGCTGGCCCGGGCGGCGGTGGCGGTCGGCGTCGCCGGCCTGTTCGCCGAGACCCACCCGGACCCGGCCAAGGCCTTGTCCGACGGCCCCAATGCCTGGCCCCTGCCCATGATGCGCGAGCTGCTGACCACGCTGAAGGAGATCGATGCCCTGGTCAAACAGCGCGGCTTCGACGAGAACAAATTGATGCAGAGTTAAGCGCCAAGGACGCCAAGAATCGCAAAGTGAATTCAGAAAAAATTCTTTGCGGAGCTTTGCGTCCCTGGCCGTGAAAATTGAGAAATAAGGAAACGGAAAAGAAATGAGTGCCATTGTCGATGTGATCGCCCGCGAGATACTGGATTCCCGCGGCAACCCCACCGTCGAAGCCGACGTCCTGCTGGAATCCGGCGTCATGGGCCGCGCGGCCGTGCCGTCCGGCGCTTCCACCGGCAGCCGCGAGGCGATCGAGCTGCGCGACAACGACGCCAAGCGCTACGGCGGCAAGGGCGTGTTGAATGCGGTCGAGAACGTCAACACCGAGATCGCCGAGGCCCTGATCGGCCTGGATGTCGAGGAGCAGAGCTTCATCGACCAGACCCTGCTGGAACTGGACGGCACCGAGAACAAGTCGCGCCTGGGCGCCAACGCCACCCTGGCGGTGTCCCTGGCCTGCGCCCGCGCCGCCGCCGAAGCGGCCGGCCTGCCGCTCTACCGCTACCTGGGGGGCGCCGGCCCTATGAGCCTGCCCACGCCGATGATGAACATCATCAACGGCGGCGCCCATGCCGACAACAGCATCGACATGCAGGAGTTCATGATCATCCCGGCCGGCCTGCCCAGCTTCCGCGAGGCCCTGCGCTGCGGCGCCGAGGTGTTTCATGCCCTGCGCAAGATCCTGAACAAGGCCGGTCACAACACCACCGTCGGCGACGAAGGCGGCTTTGCGCCCAACTTCAAGTCGAACGAGGAGGCGCTCAAGGCCATCGTCGAGGCGATCTGCGCCGCCGGCTACCAGGCCGGCAGCGACGTGCTGATCGGCATCGACTGCGCCAGCTCCGAGTTCTACAAGGACGGCAAGTACCACCTGGCATCCGAGGGCCTGGCCCTGAGCTCGGCCGAGTTCGCCGATTACCTGACCGCCTGGGTCGACAAGTACCCGGTGATCAGCATCGAGGACGGCATGGCCGAACAGGACTGGGACGGCTGGGCGACCCTGAACGCCAAGCTGGGCCAGCGCATCCAGTTGGTCGGCGACGACATCTTCGTGACCAACACCAGGATCCTGAAAGAGGGCATCCAGAAGGGCGTGGCCAATTCCATCCTGATCAAGGTCAACCAGATCGGCACCCTGTCCGAGACCTTCGAGGCGATCGAGATGGCCAAGCGTGCCGGCTGGACCTCGGTGATCTCGCACCGCTCGGGCGAGACCGAGGATGCCTTCATCGCCGATCTGGCCGTGGGCAGCAACGCCCTGCAGATCAAGACCGGCTCGCTCTCCCGTTCCGACCGCATGGCCAAATACAACCAGCTGCTGCGCATCGAGGAAGAGCTGGGCGAGCGCGCTGCCTATGCCGGGCGGGAGGCCTTTTACCAATTGAAGTGACAGCATGCGCGGCCTGGGGCTCCTGCTCGCCCTGCTCATCCTGTTGCTGCAGTACCCTTTGTGGCTGGGCAAGGGCAGCTGGCTCAAGGTGTGGGAGCTGGAGCGTCAGGTCGAGCAGCAGAAGACCGCGAACGAGGCCCTGGCCGTGCGCAACGCCAAACTGGCGGCCGAAGTGAACGATTTGAAACAGGGCTTCGACGCCATCGAGGAGCGGGCCCGGTTCGAACTGGGCATGATCAAGCGCAATGAGGTATTTTTCCAGGTGGTGGAACCGCCTGGTGGGGAGACCTCGGTGAAGACGAATCAAAGCGATGCAGCAGGCGCTGCCGCCCCGCCTGGGGCAACGCAGCCATGACCACCTTTCAGCTCGTGCTGATCGGTTTCGGCGTCGCGCTGGTGCTCGGCGTGGTGCTCTACAACTGGTTGCAGGAGCGCAAATACCGCCAGCAGGTCGATCGCTCGTTCGCGCCGGCGCGCGAGCCCGCATTCGAGCCGGTCTTGCCAGCCGACGCCGAGCGCCCGCGCCAGGAGCCGAGTCTGACCCTCGATGCGCCGGCAGAGCCGGTCGAGCCCGGGCCGCAAGCCGTCCCGGCTGGGGGCATCGAGCGCCCGTTCGAGCCGGCTGAACCCGCCGGCGCGCCTTGGCCTGAACCCGGCGCGGCTGCGCTGCCTTTCGAGCAGGAAAGCCCGCTCGATCCCGACACCGAATACATCGCCCGTTTGCGTTTCAGCCAGCCGGTCTTGGTCCCCCTGGCCGGACTGATGGATCAGGTGCGTCAGATCGGCAAACCGGTACGCGCCATGGCCCAGCAGGCGGACGGGGCATGGGGGCCGATCGCCGGGCCGAGCCGCACGAGCTACGCCGCCCTGGAATTCGGTCTGCAACTGGTCGATCGTTCGGGTGCCGTGACCCCGGCCCAGATCGACGCCTTCTGCCGGGCCTTGTACAACTTCGCGGCCGAGCAGGGTGGGGCGGTGTCCTGTCCGGACAAGAGCGCCGCGTTGGAGGTGGCCCGTGACCTCGATCTGTTCTGCATCGACGTCGATGTCCTGATCGGCCTCAACATCGTCGCGCCCGACGCCCGGCCCTTTCTGGTGTCCGAGGTGCATCGCTGCGCGACCGAGGCCGGCCTCGGCCTGCAGCCCGACGGCAGCTACGCCCTGAAGGATGCGGCCGGCCGCACCCTCTACAGCCTGGCCAACCAGTCGGATGCGCCGTTCCAGCCCGAACAGGTCGGCGCCAGCACCCACGGCATCACCCTCTTGTTCGATGTGCCCAACGTGGCCGACGGCTTGAGGGTGTTCGACCGCATGGCCGAGCTGGCCCAGCGCTTGACCAAATCGCTCGGGGGCCGGCTGGTCGACGACAACGGCAAGCTGGTCGGCCAGGACAGCCTGCAGAAGATCCGCCAGCGCCTGGCTGAGTCCTACGCCAGGATGGAGGCGCGCGGCATCCCGGCCGGCGGCGAACGCGCCGGCCGGCTCTTCGTATGAGGCATCGAACGTGAGCAGTGGGGCGGAGCGGCGCATCGCCGAATTGCGCCGGCTGATCGAACATCACAACTATCAGTATTACGTTCTCGACGCCCCGGAAATCCCCGACGCCGAATTCGACCGGCTGATGCGCGAACTCCAGGCCCTGGAGGCGGCACATCCCGAACTGGTGACGCCGGATTCACCCACCCAACGGGTGGGCGCCGCCCCGCTCAAGGCCTTCGCCGAGGTCAGGCACCAAGTGCCGATGCTCTCGCTCAACAACGCCTTCAGCGAGGCGGACGTGATCGGCTTCGACCGACGCGCGCGCGAGGGCCTGGGTCACGACGGCGAACTGGAATACGCGGCCGAGCCCAAGTTCGATGGCCTGGCCATCACCCTGCATTATCAGAATGGCCATTTCGTGCAGGGGGCGACGCGCGGTGATGGCTATACCGGCGAGGATGTCAGCCCCAATCTGCGCACCCTTCACGCCATCCCCCTCAAGCTCGAAGCTGCGCCGCCCTGGCTGGAGGTGCGGGGTGAGGTGCTCATGCTCAAGCGCGACTTCGAGCGGCTCAATGCCGAGGCGCGCCGCCGGGGCGAAAAGGAATTCGCCAATCCGCGCAATGCCGCGGCCGGCAGCCTGCGGCAACTGGATTCGCGCATCACCGCCCAGCGCCGCTTGACCTTTTTCGCCTATGGGGTGGGCAAGGTCGAGGGGGCGCGCCTGCCGCCGACCCACAGCGCGATCATGGACTGGCTGGCCAGCCTGCGGATACCGGTCTG
>DDKN01000035.1:1968-2787 GCA_002339725.1 Thiobacillus sp. UBA2597 | reverse complement strand
GAGGACTGGCATAAAGCCCTAGGCGGTCGTCTCAGACCTTCCTGAAGATGAGGGTGCCGTTGGTGCCGCCGAAGCCGAAGGAGTTGGACAGCGCCACGTCGATCTTGGCCTGACGCGCCGTGTTGGGCACGTAATCGAGATCGCACTCGGGGCTGGGCTCAAACAGATTGATGGTCGGCGGCACGGCCTGACGGGCGACGGCCAGGGCGGAGAATACCGCCTCGACACCGCCGGCGGCACCGAGCAGATGGCCGGTCATCGACTTGGTCGAGCTGACCATGACCTTGCCCGCATGGCTGCCGAGCGAGAGCTTGACCGCCTTGGTCTCGGCCAGGTCGCCCAAGGGGGTGGAGGTGCCGTGGGCATTGATGTAGTCGACCTGATCCGGATTGAGACCGGCATTCTTCAAAGCATTGTTCATGCAGCGCGCGGCACCGGAGCCGTCCTCGGTCGGGGCGGTCATGTGATGGGCATCGGCGCTCTTGCCGTAGCCGGCCAGTTCGCAGTAGATGCGGGCGCCGCGGGCCTTGGCGTGCTCGTACTCCTCCAGCACCAGGACACCGGCCCCTTCGCCCAACACGAAGCCGTCACGGTCCTTGTCCCACGGGCGACTGGCACCGGCCGGGTCATCGTTGCGGGTGGACAGGGCGCGGGCCGCGGCGAAACCGCCGACCGAGAGCGGGCAGATCGCCGATTCGGCGCCGCCGGCGACCATGACATCGGCCTCGCCGTATTCGATCATGCGCGCCGCCTCGCCGATGGCATGGGTGCCGGTGGTGCAGGCGGTGACCATGGCGACGTTGGGGCCCTGCAGGCCAT
>DDKN01000035.1:0-1568 GCA_002339725.1 Thiobacillus sp. UBA2597 | reverse complement strand
ATCTTGCGCGGCCCCTCCTCCATGTAGATCTTGTGGGTTTCCTCGATCATCGGCAGACCGCCGATGCCGGAACCGATGTTGACGCCGATCCGTTCCCGGTTGGCGTCGGTCACCTCGAGACCCGAGTCCTTGAGCGCATCGATCGCCGCCGCCAGGCCGTAGTGGATGAAGACATCCATGCGGCGGGCATCCTTGGCGGTGATGTATTGCGTCACGTCGAAATCCTTGACCTCGCCCGCCACCTGGGAGGCGAAGGGGGTGGGATCGAAGCGGGTGATGCGGCCGATGCCGGACTGGCCGGCCATCAGGTTCTGCCAGGCCGCCTCGACGGTGTTACCCACCGGCGAGACGATGCCAAGGCCAGTGACGACGATTCTGCGCTTGGACAACGGGATACCCTTGGTGATGGATGCGAATTACTTGTGCGCGTTGATGTAATCGACGGCCTGCTGGACGGTGGTGATCTTCTCGGCCTCCTCGTCGGGGATTTCGCACTCGAATTCCTCTTCCAGGGCCATGACCAGCTCGACGGTGTCCAGGGAATCGGCGCCCAGGTCGTTGACGAAGGACGATTCCAGTTTCACATCGGCCTCGTTCACGCCCAGTTGCTCGGCGACGATTTTCTTGACGCGCTGCTCGATATCGCTCATTGCGGATTACTCCCTCAGGGTGAAAACAGTGCCCGGCTGCCTTCGATCGGTCGGGACCGGCCAACGGCATGTCCGGGCGCAAAAAAGCGGTGGGATTTTAGCAGAATCCCGCCCCCTCAATCCATGTACATGCCACCATTGACATGCAGGGTGGTGCCGGTCACATAGCCCGCCTGATCCGAGGCCAGAAAGGCCACGGCATGGGCGATGTCCTCGGCGCTGCCCAGACGGCCGAGCGGGATGTGCCCAAGCAGGGCCTGGCGCTGCGCTTCCGGCAGGGCCCGGGTCATGTCGGTGTCGATGAAACCAGGAGCGACGCAGTTGACCGTGATGTTGCGGCTGCCCACCTCGCGCGCCAACGACTTGGAAAAACCGATCATGCCGGCCTTGGCCGCACCGTAGTTGGTCTGGCCGGCATTGCCCATCACCCCCACCACCGAGGCGATGCTGATGATGCGGCCGTGGCGCGCCTTCATCATCGGCCGCAGCACGGCCCGCGACAGGCGGAAGACCGAGGTCAGGTTGGTGGCGATGATCTCGTCCCATTCCTCGTCCTTCATGCGCATCAGCAGATTGTCGCGCGTGATGCCGGCGTTGTTGACCAGCACATCGATGCTGCCGTGCGCCTTGAGGATGTCCTCGATCAACCCCTCGACCTGGGCCGGATCGGTGACGTTGAGCACCCGGCCCTCGCCCTTGAGGCCGGCGGCCTGGATCGCCTCGCTGATCGCCGCGGCGCCCTTGTCGCTGGTGGCGGTGCCGATCACCGTGGCGCCGCGCCGGCCCAGTTCCAACAAAATCGCCTGACCGATGCCGCGCGAGGCGCCGGTGACCAGGGCTACACGTCCTTCCATCGTCTTCTCCTTATTCATTCATTTCTCACCGCAAAGGGCGCAAAGATCGCAAAGAATTTTTTAG
>DDKN01000098.1 GCA_002339725.1 Thiobacillus sp. UBA2597 | reverse complement strand
AAATTTCATCGGTATGATCGAGCGCCTGCATTTCGTAAAACCGGCGTAGACCGTTATAGATGAACGTTCCAGAGATGCTCAGTTCTTCTCCGAGATTAAAGTTCTTCCAGGCTTCTTGCTTATTCATTCGCACGAGTCTAGCTCCCGTTCCCGTGGTTTCGATGCCCAACGTAATGTGTACACCAAATGGTGTGCAATCCCGGCATTTGGGTCACCGAATATGCCAGATATTTCAATGACTTGGCGTTGCCGTGAAGAGTTGTACATTCGATGACCCCTCTCTGTTCCAGTCAACCCGTTCATGGGCTGGGCGGTGTGTTCCGTCATCGCGCCTCGGTGAGCTCGAGCCTGCCGGGCGATCTTGTTTTGTGTGTTCTATTTAACGCCGCTCTGCCTGGGCTGGCATGCGGCGCTGAAAATCCTCAACCGCAGAGGCGGCAGACGGTCATCAGCATCAAATCCTTGGCCGCGCCGTCGATCCTGGGCAGGCCCACCTTCAGCTCGCGGCCGTCGTCCACATGGCCGGCGGCGATGGCGAGCAGGGCCAGCACGATGGGCGAGGCGCCGTATGCGCGGGCGACATCCATGAGCTGGATGGGCAGGGCGGCGATCTGGATTTCGTCGGCATCATTACGCACATGGAACAGGCGGGCGGCGTGATAGGCCGGGTCCAGGCGCAGGGCGAGAACGCCACCTTCCTTGCATGGCCAGTTTTCGACATCCCAGTCCGAGGTGATGGGCGCCAGGCCGTCCCCAATTAACGTGGCGAAGAAATCGGGGATGGCCGCCTGGCTGCCGCCGGGCAGGCGGTCGAGTTGCTCGGCGAGTTTTTGCAGGTCTTCCGGGGTCATGGTCAGGCGGCTCGGTTCAACATCCATCATTAAGGGAAACGCGGATTCATTCGGTTTCGTCGTTCCCGCGTAAGCGGGAACCCAGTCGAATCAAGGTTCTGGCTGCACGCCTTCGCGGGCATGACGATTAATCGGCGCTTCCTAAGGCATGCAGCGTGGCGTCCATGCCGGCGCGGGCCTGGCCGGCAAGCTGGCCGGCCTGTTGCTGCAAGGACTCGGCCGATAGGATCAGGGCCTGCCCGATCCCTGTCAATGCCTGGCCGACCGGGCAGACATTGCGCTCAGCCGCCGGCAGCCAGGTGGCCCAATAGGCCTGCACCTTGTTCGGCGCCTGCGTGTCCGGCACCAGGCTGACCCCGGCCACACCGAAGGCCTGGGCGACGATGCGGCCGTGCAGGCTGCTGCCGCAATAGGCGCGGGCCTGGCCGAGCAGGGCGCAGATGTCCCAGATGTTCAGCGACTCGAAGAGGTGGCACTGCGGCCAGCGCATGTAGCCGGCGAGGCGACGATAGACGGCAAGGTCGTCGTGCCAGGGCGCGGCGCCGGCGCGGAACAGGGCGATGCCGAGGCCGGTCTGCTCGCCGCAGGCATCCAGTTGCGCGGCGAGGGCGTGCAGGGTGGGGTCGTCGCCGAAGTCGGCGCTGAACTGCACGGCGAGATAGCCTTGCGGGAAACGCGTGCGCATCTGCCCGGGCTCGCCCTGCCAGCCGTGCTGCGCGATGCGCTCGCCGAACAGTTCGGCCACCCGATGCGCGGCGTCCGGGCTGAGCGGGGCGTGGATGCCGGCCTGCGCCAATGTGGTTTGCGTCAGATGGTCGCGCACGCTCAGGTGGTCGGCGGCTTGCAGCCGCGCAATGACTTCGCTGCGCATCGAGTCCGGCAGTTGGTTCAGATTTATGCCGCCCACCGCGTGAAAGGCGAGGCGGCGGGTGTTGGGGAACAGGCCGCGCGGCACCAGGTAGCCGATCTCCTGCCGCAGGCCCAGCCGCTGTTGCGCCCAAAGGCTTCGGCCGGCCGGGTCCGGGTCGTGGCGCGCGATGGCGGCCGGGGCCGCCTCCGGCGGCAGGGTCATGATCGCCGCTTCGTAGAGCGAGCAGGTGAGCAGCTCGCCGCCGACATGCAGGATGTCGACCGCCTGCTCACCTAAGTCGCGCGCCAGTTGGCTGACGGCCTGCACCCGGTGGCCGCCGTAAGGCGTGAGGTCACGCTCGGCCAGGCCGGCGAGGATGAGTTCGCGGTCTTTGAATGGTTCGGCCCAGAGGTGGGCGAACAGCAGGTCGCCGAAGTTGTGGCGATCGAAGGCGCCGAACAGGATGAGCGGCGTAGGGGCGGTCGATGAGGCGTTGGGCGAAACGATGGGGCGAGCCACGGCGATCATTCAATACGAATCGAGGCAAACGGCTTTCTCGATTCGTGATGCCTGCGATTAACCATTTCTGCGGCTTCTCTGGGCAAGGGATATGGCGATAAGCGAAGCCTGTCGAATGACCAGGCCCATCGCCGACGACAGCGCCGCCCTGGGCAGCAGAAAGAGATAGGCGAAGAGGAGCCAGCCAAAATCGAAGTGCTGCGTGGGCCGCATGAGTTCGGCCGCGAGTGTCAGAAGGGTTAAGCAAACATAGTAGGCGCCGATGCCGGCGAAAAACGCCTCCAGGCGGGTTGCCTTCTTGCGGCTGTATATCCACGAGCCAAGACTGCCGGCCGCCAGGGAGATGACGAAATCCCACGAACAATCACGGCCTTGGGAAAAGACGGGGAGAAAGCCCGCCACGAAGTTGCATGCGAAGGAGTCAGGCGGAAACATGGCTGGCGTTCGACGAGTTGAGGGGGCCTGCCTGTTGTCCGCGGGCGGCCCATGTAAATGCAATGCTTTGGTATCGCATCGGAAAGTCATGCACCAGCGAATCTCCCTGTGGTCGATCTTCCCTGCGCGGGGTAAGCGACCGCCATCGACGCAGCCTTGGGCGCTGCTATTGCGCCGGGTGTCTTGTCCTTGAGGGATTAAACGCCGCTCCGCTTCATCTGGCAAGCGGCCAGCTTAAGCCTCAGCCGCACAGTCGCGGCCCTGCGCACTTTATGCCATTTAGGCTGCTCGCGATGACGGCTTGGCAAGGGCGGGATTGATATGTATTGCCATTTCCCGGAGGGATGCCGAAGGTGGGGGCGCCCACTCCCTCACCCCTACCCCTCTCCCGGAGGGAGAGGGGTATAGGGCGGGCTTGCTTCCCATTAATCGAGCGGCCTGTAGCAGAAGACGAAGCGGCCCCGGCCGAAATTCACCATCAGCGTGCCGCCGCGGTTCGCCGCGTAGTCCACCCAGCCCGGTGTTTCGCAGCCGACGTGGCATTCGGAGACGCCGGCGGGCGATTCCAGGTTGCGTTCGCGATCAAAAAAGGACAGCAGCATGGCGCTGCCCAACAGGTGCTCGGCGATGGCGTTGGCGAGCTTGAGGCTGGCGTCGAAGTCGAGGCCAAGCTCGGTGGCGTCGAGGTGCAAAGTCTGCATCAGATCAGTTTCTTCAGTTCGTACAGGGCTTCGAGCGCGGCCTTGGGGCTGAGTTCATCCGGGTTGAGGGCGGCGAGGCGTTCCAGGGCGGGGTGCGGCTCGGGTTCGGCCGGCGCCGCGCTGGCGAACAGGTCGCCCTGGCCGTGCTCGACGATCTGCTGGTTTTCCAGCTGGGTGAGCTTGCGCTTGGCGGCGGCGATGACTGCGCCGGGCACGCCGGCGAGCTTGGCCACCTGGATGCCGTAGCTTTGCGAGGCCGGGCCTTCCTCGACGCTGTGCAGGAAGACCAGGCCGCCGCCCGATTCAACTGCGTCCAGATGGACATTGGCGATGGTCTTGTAGTCCTGCGCGAGTTGGGTCAGCTCGAAGTAGTGGGTGGCGAACAGGGTGTAGGCCCGGGTCTTCTCGGCCAATTGCCGGGCGCAGGCCCAGGCCAGGGCCATGCCGTCGAAGGTGGAGGTGCCGCGGCCGATCTCGTCGAGCAGCACCAGGCTGTGCTCGGTGGCGCCGTGCAGGATCTGCGCGGTCTCGGTCATTTCCACCATGAAGGTGGAGCGGCCGCCGGCCAGGTCGTCCGAGCTGCCGATGCGGGTGAAGATCTGATCGACCGGGCCGATGCTCGCGCTGTCGGCCGGCACGAAGAGGCCGCAGCAGGCCATGAGCACGATCAGCGCGGTCTGCCGCATGTAGGTGGACTTGCCGCCCATGTTGGGGCCGGTGACGATGAGCATGCGCCGGGTGGGCGCGAGCGTGAGGTCGTTGGCGATGAAGCGGTCGGTGCGCGTCTCCACCACCGGATGGCGACCGCCGCGGATGTCGATGCCCCAGGCCTCGGTGAAGACCGGCTCGACATAGCGCCGCTCGTCGGCGATCTGGGCCTGGGCGGCGAGCAGGTCGAGCTCGGCCACGGCCGCGGCCGCGGCCTGGATGGCGCCGATGTGCGGCAGGAGTCTCTCGAGCAGGCCGTCGAACAGCTGCTTTTCCAGCATCAGCGCGCGCTCGCCGGCGGACAGGGCCTTGTCCTCGAAGGCCTTGAGTTCGGGCGTGATGTAGCGCTCGACGTTCTTCAGGGTCTGCCGCCGGTGATAGTCAATCGGCACCTTGTCGGCCTGGGCGCGGCTGACCTCGATGTAGAAGCCGGAGACCTTGTTGTATTCCACGCGCAGGTTGGCGATGCCGGTGCGCTCGCGCTCGCGCGCCTCCATCTGCATGAGGAAGTCGCCGCAGTTGGCCTGGATGGCGCGCAGCTCGTCCAGCTCGGCCGAATAGCCGTCATTGATGACGCCGCCCTCGCGCAGCACCACCGAGGGTTCGGGCCGGATGGCGGCTGTGAGTTCGGCCAGTGGCTCGGCCGGGAAGTCGAGGCGGGCGGAGAGGCGGGAAAGGGCGTCCCCCTCCCAGCCTCCCCCACAAGTGGGGGAGGGGT
>DDKN01000137.1:6172-6607 GCA_002339725.1 Thiobacillus sp. UBA2597 | reverse complement strand
CCGCTGCCGGGCGGCCCCGGCCAGCGGCCTGACGTGAACCCACATGGTGCTCTCAGAGAAAGCTCGCCGGAATCAATCCGGCTCCGGTGCCGTCTCGTTGGTGATCGGTGCGTTCGAGCGCGGCGGGATGGTGCCCAGCCGGGCCTTCAGGCTGTTGTTGGCGTTGCCGAAGCGCTGGCTGTAGAACACGGCGTTGGCCATCACCTTGCGCACATAGTCGCGCGTTTCCAGGAAGGGGATGGTGTCGACGTAGATCGCGCCTTCCAGCGGTTTCTCCGCCTGCCAGCGCCGGGCCCGGCCGGGTCCGGCGTTATAGGCGGCCGAGGCCAGCACGGGCGATTCGTTGAGCGAGGTATAGATGCGCTTGAGGTAATAGGTGCCGTATTTGATGTTGGTCTCCGGCTCCTTTACCTCGACCGGCGCCTTGTGCTTGTT
>DDKN01000137.1:5267-5755 GCA_002339725.1 Thiobacillus sp. UBA2597 | reverse complement strand
CCGGAGCGGGCATAGTCCATGAAGCGCGATTCCTGGCGCATCAGGCCGTAGACCCAGGCCGGGTCGAGCGCATTGCGCTGGGCATAGGCCTCGGCCAGGTCGCGGTAGGGCGTCATGTAGCGCAGGTCGAAGCTGTGGGTGTCGCGCGTCTTCTCGGCGGTGAGGATGGCGCGGTCGTACCACTTTTCGCGCCTGGCCAGCTCGGCCGCGGCCAGAAGCTGGGTGTCGCTCAAACCGCGCAGGGCCCAGTCCCATTCGGCGGCGGCGTCGATGTTGAGATCGAGCTTGCGCAGGAGCAGGGCGCGTCTGAGGCCGGGACGCGCCTCCGCCTCGGCCAGTTCGTCCGGGGTCAGCACATGGTCGTTCGGCCGGGCCTCCAGGCGGGCGGGCAGTTCCTCGGACGCCAGCAGGCCGTAGTAATGGAATTCGCTCGACAGCCTTGCGAACAGGGCGTTGGCCGTGGCGGTGGAGTTGAGCGCCTTGAGCGC
>DDKN01000137.1:0-4845 GCA_002339725.1 Thiobacillus sp. UBA2597 | reverse complement strand
CGCCCGGCGCGCAGGGCGGCGCGGATCTTCCAGGCCCGCTGTTCCTCGCTCAGACGCTCGCCGGCCCGGGCATACCAGTCGAGGGCGCGCGGATCGTGCTGGCGGGCGGCGGCCATGGCGACGACTCCCCAGCCATAGCTGCGTTCGCTCTCGGGGAAGCCCGCCTGTTCGGCCTCCCACAGCTGGGCGGCGCGGCCAGGGTCGTTGCGGGCGAGGCGGCCCACGGCATAGAGGGCGACCTCGCGCTGGGCGCGCCGTTCGGCATCGGCCTTGATCAGCGCTTCCGGTGTTTTCTGTGCCCGGTTCGGGGCATCGGCCTGCATGCGCTGGCCAGGCGGCAGCTGTGCGTCGAGTTCCCGCACCAGGCGCAGGTTGTTGGCCTCGAGCGCATGCCGCATGCGGCTGTAGCGGTCCTCTTCCGTCAGGGCGCCGCTGGCGAACAGCCGGGTGAACAGCGGGTCGCAGGCACTGGGCAGGTCGCGCGCGGTGCGATAGAAGGCCGCGCCTTCCCGCTCGGCGCTCAAGTCGCCCAGGGCCAGGCGGGCGCGCAGGCCCAGACACTGGGTTTCGGCATTGCCTTTCACCAGCAGGCCGGTTTGTTGCAATACGCTGCGCCAGTCGCCCGCCTCGCCCAGCTTGTGCAAAAGGTCCTGGCGCATGCGATCGGCCAGCGGGGTGTCGGGATGCTGATTGATGAAGGCCTGCATGGCCTCGATCGAAGGGTTGTTGCTCTTGAGCTGCCAGTAACGCAGATAAGGCGCGAGCAGGTGATCCTTGGGGAATTTGTTGGCGATGGCGGCGAAGCGGTCCATGCGCCCCTTGGCATAGGCCTCGCGCGCCGCGACGAAATCCTTTTCCGGCGCGGCCAGCGCCGGCCACGTCAGCGCGGCCAGCAGACCAGCCAATGCGAATTTTTTCAGCACGCCCAAAACCGTCATCTCTTTTAGGCGGACTGTAACAGCCTCGCCCCCGGCCTGCCAGGGGCGCGAGGCCTGCCGCGGGGTCAGTCGTCCTGCGGTTCGACCCGGACGCTGACGCGCAGCCGGTCACCCGGATCGCGCTGCAGGAAGCTGGTGTATTCCCGGCCCTGGTAGCGATAGGTGACGTCGTAGCCGATCAGGCGGCGTTCCCAGTTGTCCACGCTGCGGCAGCGCTCTTCATAGACCGGGCGGCTGGCGCGGGCCTGGCCGCCGTTGTCGATGTTGTCGCCGACGATGGCGCCGGTCGCGGCGCCGACCGCAGTGGCCACGGCCCTGCCGCTGCCGGCGCCGACCTGGTTGCCCAGGATGCCGCCGGCGATACCACCGATGACGGCCCCGGCGTAGGAGCGCTCGCGGCCGGTTTCGTAGCCGACCCGTTCCGACCGGCATTCCGTGCGCGGGCTGTTGATCCGTTCGTAGACCGGCTTGCTGGCCACGACCTTGGCGAAATCATAGTAGCGCTGGTCGGCCTGGGCCGGGCTCGCCGCAGCCAGGCCGGCCGCGATCAGGCCGGTGACGATCAGGCTGGTGGCGATGGTCAGGGTTTTGCGTTCGCGTGACATGGCATTCTCCAAAGCGATGGGGGTTAACGGTGGCGGCCGCGCGTCGGACGGTCGGGGGGCTGCCGCTCCAGGCGTTCCTGTCGCCGTTCGTAACCCTGTCCGAAGCCGTTGCTCTCGCGCGGCATGGTCTGCCAGCGTTCGGCACGCGGCTCAGGTTCGGCTCGGGATGGGGGCGGCGTCGCTTCGAGCAGGCGGCGGCGGAGCTGTTCGCGTTCCTCGGGCGGGATGTCGCGGATGCGCTCGCGCAGCTCACGGCGGATGGCCGCCCGCTCCTCGGGCGAGGTGTGCTCCCAGCGCTCGCGCAGGCGTTCGCGCTGCTCGGGGCTCATCTGCGCGAGCCAGAGCCGGGCCTGGTCGGCGCTGGCGTCCGGCTGTCGGTCGGCCAGGACCGGGCCGGCGGCAAGGCCGGTGACGAACAACAATCCAAGAAGGGCTATCTGTTTCATTGCGCTGTTCCTCATTTACGCTTCGCAGCTTAGGCCCATGTCGTGTCCGCAGGGGTTTCCAGCCCCGGCCGATTTGTAACAAGTTGTGACGCCGCCACAGGCGCGACGCGAACGGGCATACCATGCGATGGCATATCATTGCCGAATCGGAACAGGTGTTTGCATGGATAACTCCGCTCCCATCCTCATCGTCGACGACGACGCCGGCATCCGCGAGCTGCTGGCGGATTATCTGGGCCAGCAGGGCTATGCGGTGGCGACCGCCGGCGACGGCAGGGAGATGGCCCGGCACCTGCAGGAGCAGCTGCCGGCCCTGGTGGTGATGGACCTGATGCTGCCGGGCGAGGATGGCCTCGCGCTCACCCGCCAGCTCAAGGCTGCGCACGGTCTGCCGGTGATCATGCTGTCGGCCCGGGGCGAGGATGTCGACCGCATCGTCGGCCTCGAGGTGGGGGCGGACGACTACCTGCCCAAGCCGTTCAACCCGCGCGAGCTCCTGGCCCGCATCCGTGCCGTGCTGCGCCGGGGCGAAGCACAGGCCGACAAGGCGCCGCCCGAGCAGGCCGGCTTCGGCCCGTTCCGGCTCGACCTGGCGGCCCAGCGGCTGACTCGGGATGGCCAGGAGATCGCGCTGACCCAGGCCGAATTCAGCCTGCTCAAGATCTTCGTCGAACACCCCAACCGCGCCTTGTCGCGCGATCAGATCATGGATTGGCTCAAGGGCTTCGAGCGCGACCCGTTCGACCGCTCGATCGACGTGCGGGTGACCCGGCTGCGCAAGAAGATCGAGGACGACCCCGCCAATCCGGCCTACATCCGCACGGTGTGGGGCCAGGGCTATCTGTTTGCGCCGAAGGGCAAGGCTTGATCCCGCGCACCCTGTTCGGCCGCACCGCGGCGGCGTTGTTCGCCGCCTTCGCCGCCTTGCAGCTGATGGCGTTGGCGCTGTTCTGGTTCAGCGTGGTCGAGCCCCTGGCCCAGCGTTCGGCCGAGGAGCTGGCGGCGCGCATCGAGCTGGCGGCCCAGACCTGGGTCGAGCTGCCGCCCCAGACCCGCGACGACTACGAGCTGGAACTGGCCCTGCGCCATGACCTGGAGCTGGGGGCGGTGAGCGCGCCCTTGACCGAGCTGGCGCCGGCCAGTTTTTTCGGCGACCGGCTGGCATCCAGTCTGCAACGCCGCACCGGCCAGGCCATCCAGATCAAGCAGGGGCCGGATCCGGCCTGGTCCTGGGTGGAGTTGCGCCTGGCCGGCAACCTGCTGCGCATCGGTTTTCTCAAGCAGCATTACCGCATGCGGGCGCCCCTGATCGCCGCCGGCATCCTGGTCGGCGGCGCCCTGCTCACCGCCCTGGTCGCCCTGCTCATGGTCCGGCGCACGGCGTTGCGGCTCAAGCGCCTGGCCGAATCGGCCGCCGAGGTGGGGCAGGGCCGGCTGCCGGCCCTGTTGCCGGAAACCGGTGCGGTCGAATGGCAGCAGCTGACGCGCGCCTTCAACCGGATGGCGACCGAGGTCCAGGCCCTGCTGGAGAACCGCACCACCCTGCTGGCCGGCATCTCGCATGATTTGCGCACCCCACTCACCCGCCTGCGCCTGGCGCTGACCATGCTGGCTGAGGCGGGCGGTGCCGACCCCAAACTGATTGCGCGCATGGAAGGCGATCTGGCCGAGATCAACCGTCTGATCGACGCCATGCTCGGCTTCGCCCGTGCCTTGCAGGTCGAGACGGCGCAGGTGGTGGATCTGAACGGCGTGTTGGCCGAATTGGCCCAGGCGGCGAGCGCACCGGAGCGGGTGCAATGGCAGCCGGGTGCGCCCTGCCGGGTGCCGGTGGGCGAACTCGCCCTGCGCCGCATTGTGGGCAATCTCCTGGAAAACGCCTTGCGCTATGGCATTGACCAGCCGGTGACCTTGCAACTGCATTGTGACGGGCCTGAGGCCGTGATCGAGGTGCTCGACCGGGGCCCCGGTATCCCCGAGGCGGAGCGCGCGGCGGTGTTCCGGCCCTTCTATCGGCTGGAGCCATCGCGCAGCCAGCAAGGCGGCGGCAGCGGCCTGGGCCTGGCCATCGCCCGACAACTGGCCGACGCCTATGGCTGGCGCATCGAGCTGGCCGGGCGCGAGGGTGGGGGACTTGTGGCCAGGCTGCTCATTCCCCGCCGCTGAGCAGGACAGACAACCCCGGTTTTGAGGTGGGAATCCTGTAAAATCGGCCCGTTTGCCAACCCTTCGGCCGAGTTTCATGCCTTATTTCCAAGACATCATCCTCACCCTGCAAAAATTCTGGGGTGAGCAGGGCTGCGTCGTGCTGCAACCCTACGACCTCGAGGTCGGCGCCGGCACCAGCCATACCGCCACCTTCCTGCGCGCCATCGGCCCCGAGCCCTGGCGCGCGGCCTATGTCCAGCCTTCGCGCCGGCCCAAGGATGGCCGCTATGGCGAGAACCCCAACCGCCTGCAGCATTACTATCAGTTCCAGGTGGTGTTGAAACCCGCACCGGAGAACATCCTGGAGCTGTACCTGGGGTCGCTTTCGGCCCTGGGCTTCGACCTTAAGCAGAACGACGTGCGCTTCGTCGAGGACGACTGGGAAAACCCGACCCTCGGTGCCTGGGGCCTGGGCTGGGAGGTCTGGATGAACGGCATGGAGATCACCCAGTTCACCTATTTCCAGCAGGTCGGCGGCATCGACTGCAAGCCCATCACCGGCGAGATCACCTACGGCCTGGAGCGCCTGGCCATGTACCTGCAGGGCGTGGAGAACGTGTTCGACCTGGCCTACGCGCCCGGCGTCAAGTACGGCGACGTCTTCCACCAGAACGAGGTCGAGCAGTCGGCCTACAACTTCGAGCACAG
>DDKN01000128.1 GCA_002339725.1 Thiobacillus sp. UBA2597 | reverse complement strand
CGCACCATCACGGTGACGTAGCCGCCGCCGACAAACTGACGACCGATCAGACGCACTTCGGCCGCCTTGGTCATGGCGTCGGCCGCCTCAATCGCGGGAACCAGACCACGGGTTTCGATCATACCCAGCGCAATACCCATACCTTCAGCCATTTCACTACTCCTTCAAGGAACAACGTTCAAAAAACGATCACGACCACGCACATTGCCAAAGATCGCGTCTACCGCCAAGCAAACCATGCCCCAACCAGCGTGCCATGCTCACTCGTCCCAGTTATCGATGATGCCGCAGATGGTCAGATCGGTCGTGATCCGAGCATCCTTCATCGCCAGGCGGGCAGCGCTGCCGCTGGTGGTATAGACCCATTTTCCGGGCGGCACGCCGACCGGGTCGGTGGCCACCGACAGAACTCCTTGCTGACTCGCCAGGATACGCAGGGACGCCGCCTGCAGACCCGGCACCCGGCGGGTACAGACCAGTTCATCCACGACGCGCATGATTTCCATCAGGCGCCTTCGCCTTCCCAGTGGTCGATGATGCCGACAATGGTCAAGTCGGAGGGGAAGTCCTTGCTGCCCGCCGCATCGCGCGCGGCCGACGAGCCGACGCAAATCACCCAGTCACCCGGAATACAGCCGACGGCATCAACCGCCACGCTGCGGGTGCCACCCACCTTCTCCTGCACGACCAGCAGGGGACGATGGCCGAATCCGTCGATGCGGTTGGTCGAGACCAGCGTTTTCTCCACTCTCATGATCTTCATCGTGCAACCTCAGCCCATACTTCCATCAGTGCCCGGCATCCTCGGCGGCGTCCTCGACAAAGGCACACCGCTCGCTGCCATGCAAATCGCTCACCGCCATCTGACAATGCAACAGGCCCTTTTCATGCAACTGCGGATAGCGCGCCGCGATTGCGGCTTTTACCCGCTTGCAGCGCGCCACCGCCCGTTCCCGCGCACCCGGCACCCGCGAGGAGTAATGGAAATGCACCAGCACCGGAATCGCCAGGCCCTGTTTGATATTGAGTCCGGTAAAAATCTTGATGCCGACGTCCATGTCGGCCGCTCCCTCCTCGACGGTGTCGAGGTGGGCGAAATAAAACTTGTTGCGCAGCTGCAGCTCGCTCATGGCCTCACCGGCGCAGATGAAGCGCTCGTTATGTCCGATCACCGCATAGCGCCCGGCATGATGCTGGATCACGTACTCGATCTGCGACAGGTTGGCCTCGAGCAGGCGCAGGACCAGCCGGCGCATGCCGGGCAGCATCTCGCCATCGCCCTGGGCCCAGCCGTCGGCCCGCTCGGCCTCGGCCACCGTCTGCTCGATGCGGCTGCGCGCGCTCGCCGCGTCCAGACCCAGCGTGTCCCGATAGAGCGTACCGGTATCGACATAGCGGTAGGGATTGACGTCGCCATTGGCATCCGGCAGGTGCACCCGGATCGCGTCGATATCGGTGTCGACCCCGACCAGCAAAACCTCCGGGGCCGCCCCCCGGCCATAGGTGTTCTCGATCGCTGCGCGCAACTCGTTGAGCCGGCCCAGGGCCTGCTCCACGGCCAGACTGTCGTTGCTGCCGTGCGCGGCACAGCCCTGGTGACCCGGGTTGGAGGTGCTGAAATGATAGACCGCCACCTTGAGGTAATTGGCCGTGGCGGCCTCCGGAATGCCACCGGTCAGGCGTTGCAGCTCGCGCTGGGTCCAGTCCGCCACGTCGGATTCGACATCGAACAGGGCGCCGGCGTAGGCCTTGACATAGACCGCGTCGTTCGGCGCCAGCCGGAACACGAACGGCAGCAGCCCCTGCAGGCGCCCGTCCGCACAGGGGCTGATATCGACCGTGTGGTAGCCGCACGAGCGGATGAATTCGGCATCCAGGGTCATGCGCTGGCGCCAGGGCGCCTGGTCGGCCTCGGCCTGAATGATGCATTCCTTGAAGCTGCGGAAGATGCACCAGGCGTGCAGGGCACGCATGTCCAGGCCGGCGACCCACGCATTCTCCAGCAGGGACTCGGGCAGCTCATAGCCCAGCCGGTCGAGGCTGAGGCGCTGGGCGCGTGCCACGAAATCCAGCTCGTGCTGGAAGCCGGACAGCACCTTCAGGGTCTCGCTGATCGCCCGGAAACGACCGCGCACCCGCTGCTCATAGGCATAGAGCAGGCGGTTAAGCTCCGGGTCGACCAGGGCATGCTCGCAGCGCTGACCCGGCCCGATGACACAAGCCGGGTTGGCTGGCAGCTCAGCGGCCGGGGCCAGAGCCCCGGCGCTGCGCATGGCGGCGAGTCGTTTGCGCGTATTCACCGAAGCCCCCTCAGCCGCGCGCGCCACCGGAAAGGGTCACGAGCGCGCCGCGGCCGGTGTTGCCCGAAGACCCGGTGATCCGGCTCTCCGGCACCCCGGGGCGCTCGATTTCCCGGAACTGCCTGGCATCGGCACCTGCGCCGCGCGGCTGGCCGCGCAGCGAGATGTTACGCGCCAGGCTGGAAGCCCCTTCGGTCCCGGTCACCCGGCTTTGCGCATGCCAGGCATCGCCGGTGATCGGCCGCCCGCTCTGGCTGCCCTCGCCGGTCAGGCGACGGGCAGCGGCAATCGCCTCTTCCTCGCTGACGCGCAGGCCCTGGGCATCGCGGTGGCGGAATTCCGGTGTGCCGGTAATCAAGCCACTCGCCTTGTTGACCGGGCCAGTGATGCGCTCACTGCTGTAGGCAGTGCCGGTGATCTCGTCAAAGCGCCGGGCAAAAGCCTGACGCGCCGGCGAGGTGATGCTGAAGTCCATCGGCGCCGGCGGCCGGGCCGGTTCTTCGAAGGTGCGCGCACGCGACACAAAGCGGCCACTGGCCAGGCATTGCGTCGGCGCGTTGTCCGCACCGAGGTAGGGCGTGCCGCTGACGGGCTCGCAGGCGCCCCGCTCATCGCCGGTCACGACCGATCCCCCCGCGCCAGGCCGGTCCCCCGTCACGGCAGCGGCCGGGATGCTGGCACTGGAGCGGATCCGCGCGGCCTGCGCCTCCTGGGCGCTGGCATCGCAATAGCCGCTGTACTGGCTGCGACCGATGTAGGGCGTGCCGCTGATCGGGGCGCAACCGCCCGATTCGGCACCAGTGACCTTGGCCGACTGGCCGACATAGCTGCCAGTCACCGGCAGGCCACGCCAGGTCTGATCGACGGCCACCTTGGCAACAGGCGCAACCCGAGTGCTCATGGCGCAGACAGCTTCCAGCTGCTCGCCGCCGACATAGTCGGTGCCGGTGACGGGAATGCACTCACCTTTCTCGTCACCGGTCATTTTTGGGCCGCGCGCGACCTCCGTCCCCGTGACCGTGCGTCCGGCCAGGGTCTGCATCGCACCGACCTTGCGCGGGCCGGTGACCTTGCACAGATCGCCGAAATCGCCCGGGTTGTAATACTGGGTGCCGGTGATGGCGCGGCAGGCCCCGGGCTCGTCGCCGGTGACCTTGGCCGAACGTCCGACCTCGGTGCCGGACACCGGCAGTTCGCCGCGCGAGGACATCACGCTTACCTTGTGCGGCGGCACCGGCGCGGCGGTCTTGCAGATTTCCTGATACTGCTCGGCCGCCAGATACTGGGTACCGGTGATGCCGCGGCAGGCCCCGGGCTCGTCGCCGGTGATCTTGGCGGTGTGGCCAACGGCAGTACCGGTAACCGGCTTGCCGAAGGCGGTGTGGGTCACGGTCACCTTGTCCGGCGCCGTGTCGGCGGCCGGCTGGGTGTAGCTGGTGCCGGTGATCACCCGGTCCGCGCCGGGTTCATCGCCGGTGACTTTGGGGGAAACCCCGACCTGGGTGCCGGTGACGGCCTTGCCCTTCTCGGTCTGGCTCACGCCGATCTTGGCCGGCGCGGGGGCGGGCTTGCTGCCACAGAAGGCCTGATACTGCTCCGCCGACAGATATTCGGTGCCGGTCACATTACGGCAGGTACCGGGTTCATCGCCCGTGACCTTGGCCGAACGGCCGACCTCGGTGCCGGTCACCCGGTGCTCGCGCAGGGTGCTGCTGACGCTCACCTTGCCGGGCGCAGGAGCCGGCCGGGTGCCGCACAGGGTATCGAACTGTTCGGCACCGATGTATTCCGTGCCGGTGATGGCGCGGCAGGAGCCCGGCTCATTGCCGGTGACCTTCTTGCTGCGTTCCACCATGGTGCCGGTGACGGTGCGGCCGGACAGCGTGTGGCCTTCCTCGACCTTGGCCGGGGCCGGCGTCTCCATGCGCGCGCGCATCCGGCCGGAAGGCCGGCTGGCGCCAGCCTTGCCGGCATTGCCGGTCAAGGACTGCACGAGCCGGCGCTGCATGGCCACCTGGCGACCGGTCGCGCCCTTGGCGATGGCGGCCTGCCAGTCCTGACCCGGCAGGGCGGCGGCGATCTTGGTTGCCTGCGCCACACGCTTGAGCCCGGCCTTGCCGTCCTGGGCCAGGGCGGCACGTCGGGCACGCGCCAAGGCGCGGCCGCTGGGCTGTTCGGCCAGCTTGCTGATGGCCGCAACCGGCGCCGGGCTCACCTCTGCGGCGGCGCGCAGGCCGGCATCGGCTGCCTGACTGGCTTGACCGGCGCCACAGCCGCCCGGTGCGCCATTGCAGCCGCAGCCGCAGGACTGGGCGGCGGCCTCGGCCACCTCAGCGGCGGGCGCCTGGGCAAAGGCCGCCACCGGGGCGGCGGCGGGCTTCGGCCG
>DDKN01000068.1 GCA_002339725.1 Thiobacillus sp. UBA2597 | reverse complement strand
CAGTAGGCGACCAGCGAGCCGGCGCCGGAACCCCGGCCCGGCCCCACCGGCACGCCGTTGTGCTTGGCCCAGTTGATGAAGTCGGCCACGATCAGGAAGTAGCCGGGGAAGCCCATCTGGATGATGGTGCCCAGCTCGAACTCCAGGCGTTCCTGATAGCGGGGCAGGACTTCGGCCCGCCTGGCCGGGTCGGGATAAAGCAGTTCCAGGCGCTGGGCCAGGCCTTCCTGCGAACGTTGCCGCAGGTAATCGTCCAGCGTCATCCCTGCTGGCGTCGGGAACAGCGGCAGCTTGCTCTTGCCCAGCTCCAGGGTCAGGTTGCAGCGGCGCGCGATCTCGACGCTGTTGGCCAGGGCCTCGGGCAGATCGGCGAACCGCTCAGCCATCTCGGCCTGGCTCTTGAAATAGTCCTCTTCGGTGAAATGGCGCGTGCGCCGCCGGTCCGCCAGAATCGCCCCCTCGGCGATGCACACCCGCGCCTCGTGCGCCTTGTAGTCCTCGCGCCTGAGGAACTGGACCGGATGGGTCGCCACGACGGGCAGGCCCAGCTCGGCCGCCAGCTCCACCGCCCGCACCAGGTGCGGCTCGGCCTCGGCCCGTCCGTCGCGCTGGACCTCCAGGTAATAGCGCTCGGGAAACAGCGCCGCCCAATGCTTGGCCAGCTGGCGCGCCTGGCCATGGGCGTCGTTGAGCAGGGCCTGGCCGACATCGCCCAGATGGGCGCCGGACAGGGCGATCATCCCCTCGGTGCCGAGATCGCGGAACCAGCGCGGATCGATGATGGCACGGCCGCGATGCAGGTTGTCGCGATAGGCCCGGGTCAGCAGTTCGCACAGCCGGCGATAGCCCTCGCGCTGCTGCACCAGCAAGAGCAGCCGGTTCGGCTTGTCGATCTGCTCGGGCCCGGCCACCCAGACATCACATCCGCAGACCGGCTTCACCCCCGCCTTGCGCGCTGCGGTATAGAACTTGACCAGGCCGAACACGTTGGCCAGATCGGTCAGCGCCAGGGCCGGCATGGCATCCGCCTTCGCCTGTTGCACCGCCTGGTCGATGCGCAACAGGCCGTCCTGGATGGAGTACTCGCTGTGCAGGCGCAGGTGGACGAACTGGGGCTGGGTCATGCGTGCGTGTCTTGTGATTGCCGCGGAGGATCAGCCGGGATTTTACCCGCAATCAGCGTGACGGGCCGGCCTGGAAAACACTTGAAATGTTTTTATTTTCTTTATTTCAAACAGGCAGTTAACGATCATTCCTGCGCGTCGGTGTCACGCTCATTTTCGGCGGGTTCAGCCTCATCGCTTTCCGGATTCAGCGCATCCTGCGGCTTGTGCTTGGGCCACTTCCTGCGCTTGTCCGGCACCACCCGCATGCGAAAGGCCGGCGTGCGCACCGCCTTGGCCACCGGGTTGCGCGGGCGGCGTGGCGGGCCGGAGACGCGCTTGGCCACCTCACTCCCCCAGGCAGAGCGCCAGGGCCTGATGCCAGTCGGGCAGGACGAGGCCGAAGGTCGCCGCCAGCTTGGCATTGGACAGGCGCGAATTGGCCGGCCGCCGGGCCGGGGTCGGGTAGTCGCGGCTCGGAATGGGCATGAGCTTAGGTGCCGGTTCGATCCGGGCCAGTTCGGCGATGGCCTGGGCGAAGCCGTGCCAGGAGGTCTCGCCGGCGCAGGTGAGATGGTAGGTGCCCCAGGGCGCGAACTCCGGCCGCCGGTTGGGACCCAGGCACTGCGCCAGCATCTGCCCGGTCGCCTCGGCGATGAGCCGGCTCCAGGTCGGCGCGCCGATCTGGTCGGCGACGATCTTGAGCTCCGGCCGCTCGCGCATCAGGCGCAGCATGGTGAGCAGGAAGTTGCCGCCGCGCCGGCCATAGACCCAACTGGTGCGCAGGATGAGGTGCTTGGGGTTGTTGGCCCGCACCGCCGCCTCGCCGGCTAATTTCGTGCGGCCATAGACGTTCTGCGGGTTGGCCGCGTCGTCCTCGACATAGGGCGCGGCCTTGCTGCCGTCGAACACGTAATCGGTCGAGTAATGCACCAGCAACGCGCCCAGCTTGGCCGCCTCTTCGGCCAGAACGCCGGGGGCGGTGGCGTTGATCGCCGCGGCCAGCTCGGGTTCCGCCTCGGCCCTGTCCACCGCGGTGTGGGCCGCCGGGTTGACGATGACGTCCGGCCGCCAGTCGCGCACGGTTTGCCGGATCGAATCGCTATCGGCCAGATCCAGGTCCTGACGGCCAGGGGCCCTCACCTCGCCCAGGCAGGCCAGGCTGCGCTGCAATTCCCAGCCGACCTGGCCGGTGCCGCCGGTCAGCAGGATGCGCAGGCTCACGGGTAGACCTCGGCGTCGCGCAAGAGCTTGCCTTCCCGGTCCTTGGCCGAGAGCAGCGGCTCGCCGTCCAAGGGCCACTGGATGCCGATGGCCGGGTCGTTCCAGCGCACGCAGCGCTCGTGTTCCGGCGCGTAGTAATCGGTGGTCTTGTAGAGGAAATCGGCCGAGTCGGACAGGACCAGGAAGCCGTGGCCGAAGCCGGGTGGAATCCACGCTATGCGCTTGTTCTCGGCCGACAGCTCGAAGCCGGTCCAGCGGCCGAATGTGGGCGAGCTTCGGCGCAGGTCCACCGCCACGTCGAACACGCGGCCGGCCACCACCCGCACCAGCTTGCCCTGGGCCTGCTGCAATTGATAGTGCAGGCCGCGCAGCACGCCCCTGGTCGAACGGGAGTGGTTGTCCTGGACGAATTCGCCCTGGATGCCGATTTCGGCCAGCACCCGCTTGTTGTAGCTCTCCAGGAAGAAGCCACGCGCGTCGCCGAACACCTTGGGTTCGAGCAGCAGCACCTCGGCCAGATCGGTGGCAATGACCTGCACTAGAACACCCGTTCCTTGAGCATGGCCAGCAGGTACTGGCCATAGGCATTCTTCTTCAAGGGTTCGGCCAGGCGTTCGACCTGTTCGGCCGTGATGTAGCCCTGGCGATAGGCGATCTCCTCCGGACAGGCGATCTTCAGGCCCTGGCGCCGCTCGATGGTCTGGATGAATTGCGCCGCCTCCAGCAGCGATTCATGCGTGCCGGTGTCGAGCCAGGCATGGCCGCGCCCCATGACCGAGACCTCGAGCTCGCCCCACTCCAGGTACTGGCGGTTGACGTCGGTGATCTCCAGCTCGCCGCGTGGCGAAGGCTTCAGATTCTTGGCGATGTCGACCACGCGCTCGTCGTAGAAATAGAGTCCGGTCACGGCATAGCGCGACTTGGGCCGGGCCGGCTTCTCCTCGATGCTGACCGCGCGGCCCTGGCCGTCGAACTCGACCACGCCGTAGCGCTCGGGGTCCTGCACCGGATAGGCGAACACCGTCGCGCCCTGCCGCTTGGCCATGGCCTGCTGCAGGTCCTGGGCCAGGTCGTGGCCGTAGAAGATGTTGTCACCCAGCACCAGGGCGCTCGGGCTGCCGTCGAGAAAGCCCTCGCCCAGGATGAAGGCCTGGGCCAGGCCCTCGGGCGCGGCCTGCACCGTGTAATAGAGGTTGAGGCCCCACTGGCTGCCGTCGCCCAGCATGCGCTCGAAACGCGGGGTGTCGTCCGGCGTGGAGATGATCAGGATGTCGCGAACGCCGGCCAGCATCAGGGTCGACAGCGGATAGTAGATCATCGGCTTGTCGTAGACCGGCAGCAGCTGCTTGCACACCGCGTGGGTCACCGGGTAGAGCCGGGTGCCGGAGCCGCCGGCCAGGATGATGCCTTTCCTCATGCCGCCCCCCTCGCCTGATAGTTCCGCTCCAGCCAGTGTCGATACTCGCCGCTGGCGATGTGCTCGACCCAGGCCATGTTGTCGAGGTACCAGCACACGGTCTTGCGGATGCCGCTGTCGAAGGTTTCCTGGGGACGCCAGCCCAGCTCGCGCTCGATCTTGCGCGCGTCGATGGCGTAACGCCGGTCGTGGCCGGGCCGGTCCTTGACGTAGGTGATGAGCCGCGCGTGCGGGCCGGCCGGGTCAGGCCGCAGCTCGTCGAGCAAGGCGCAGACCGTCTGCACGATCTCGATATTCGGCTTCTCGTTCCAGCCGCCGATGTTGTAGGTCTCCCCCACCCGACCGCGGGCCAGGACCGCGCGGATCGCCGTGCAGTGGTCGCCGACATAGAGCCAGTCGCGCACGTTCAGGCCGTCGCCGTAGATCGGCAAGGGCTTGCCCCGGGTGGCGTTGAGGATCATGAGCGGGATCAGCTTTTCGGGAAACTGATAAGGCCCATAGTTGTTCGAGCAGTTGGTGGTCAGGGTCGGCACACCGTAGGTGTGGTGATAGGCCCGCACCAGATGGTCGGAGGCCGCCTTGGAGGCCGAATAGGGGCTGTTCGGCGCATAGGGCGTGGTCTCGGTGAAGGCCGGATCGTTCGGGCCGAGCGAGCCGTAGACTTCATCGGTCGAAATGTGCAGGAAACGGAAGGCCGCCTGCTCCGCCTCGGAAAGGCGCCCCCAATAACCGCGCGTCTCTTCCAGGAGATGGAAGGTGCCGACCACATTGGTCTGAATGAAGTCCTCCGGACCGTGGATGGAACGGTCGACATGCGATTCGGCGGCGAAGTTGACGATGGCGCGCGGCCG
>DDKN01000030.1 GCA_002339725.1 Thiobacillus sp. UBA2597 | reverse complement strand
CTGGCGCGCTCGACCGAGACCATCGTCAGTCAGGTGGCGGCGATGAAGGGCCTGGTCGACGCCTTCGCCCAATACGCCAAGCTGCCGGCGGCGCGCATCGAGGCGGTCGATCTCAATGCCCTGGTGCGCGAGGTTTTGGTGCTGTACGAGGGCCAGGTGCCGATGCAGCTGATGCTGGCCGAGCAACTGCCGCCGGTCGCCGGCGACCCCGTGCTGCTGCGCCAGGTGCTGCACAATCTGGTGAAGAATGCCAAGGAGGCGCTGGCCGAGGCGGCCGAACCCCAGTTGCGCGTGGCCACCGGCCTCGGCAAGAATGGCGTCGAATTGCGCATCGGCGACAACGGCCCCGGCTTTCCCGAGCACCTGCTCAGCCGACTGTTCGAGCCGTATGCCACGACCAAGCCCAAAGGCACCGGCCTGGGCCTGACCATCGTGAAGAAGATCGTCGATGAGCACGGCGGTGTCATCGACGTGCGCAATGCGCAGCCCCAAGGGGCGTGCATAACGATTACACTACCGATTATGGAAGGTGAAGCTGCCGATGAGTGAAATCCTGGTAGTCGACGACGAGGCCGGCATCCGCGAGCTGATGCGTGAGATCCTCGAAGACGAGGGCTACGAAGTGCGCCTGGCGGAGAACGGCCAGGCAGCGCGCCAGGAGCGGTTGGCCAAGGAGCCGTCACTGGTGCTGCTGGACATCTGGATGCCGGATGTCGACGGCATCACCCTGCTCAAGGAATGGTCCGCCGACGGCCTGCTCACCATGCCGGTGGTCATGATGTCCGGCCACGGCACCATCCACACCGCGGTGGAGGCCACCCGCCTGGGCGCCTTCGATTATCTGGAAAAGCCCGTCCCCTACAACCACCTGATCGACACCGTCGCGCGCGCGCTCAAGGCCCGCGGGCCGGCGCCGAGCCCGAGCTTCAACCTGGACGCCCTCGGCAGCAGCCCGGCCATCCAGAACCTGGCGCAACGGCTCAAGCAGGTCGCCAACGTCGATTCGCCCCTGCTGGTCACGGCAGAATCGGGGGCCGGTGCCGAGGCCTGCGCCCGCTTTCTGCACGTGCCGGGCACGCCCTGGCTCGCCCCGGACAGCATGAGCACGCTCGCCGAGCGCCCGCTCGACTGGCTCAACCAGGCCAAGGGCGGCCTGCTGTTTTTGCGCGAAGTGGCCGATCTCACCCCCATGCAGCAGAAGGGTCTGCTGCTTTTGCTCTCGCGGCGGCGCGAATTCAATGTCCGGGTCGTCTGCGCCTCGGCGCAGAATCTGGCCCAGCGCGCGCTCGAAGGGGCCTATTCCAAGGACCTCTACAACGCCCTGACCCAGGCCGCGGTGCGGGTGCCGCCGCTGCGCGAGCACAAGGAGGACATCCCGGCGCTGGCCCAGGCCGAGCTGGCGAAGGTGATCCAGGAACAGGGCCTGCCGCCGCGCCGGTTCAGCGAGGCGGCCCTGGCCGCGCTCAATCAGTTCAACTGGCCCGGCAACATCGACGAGCTGCGCGCCCGGGTGCGTAGCCTTGCCACCACCGCCCTCAACGAGGAGATCGACGTCGACGAGGTGGCGGCCCAGATGGGCGACAGCCAGGCCGACGACAAGGCCGTGGCCGACCTCAACCTGGAGCTGCCGCTCAAGGATGCGCGCGAGATCTTCGAGCGCCGCTATCTCGAGGCGCTGCTCCACGCCTGCCACGGCAACATGACCCGGGTGGCGGAAAAGAGCGGGCTCGAACGCACCCACCTCTATCGCAAGCTCAAGCAACTGGGCATACAATTGCCGGCCAAAAAGGAGGCCTAGCGCCAGCCATGCCGGCGCCTGGGGTCTCGGCGATCGCGGGCACGCTTGCCTGCATCCTTCGCGCAGGCGGATCATGAAGATCATCATTCTCGGCGCCGGCCAGGTCGGCTCCAATTTGGCCGCCGGCCTGGTCTCGGAGGCCAACGACATCACCGTGGTCGATGTCGACGAGGCCAAGCTGGCCTGGCTGCAGGACCGCTACGACCTGCGCACGGTCTGCGGCCAGGCCGCCCATCCCTCCATCCTGCGCCAGGCCGGCGCTGAAGACGCCGACATGCTGGTGGCGGTGACCCAGAACGACGAGATCAACATGCTGGCCTGCAAGCTGGGCGCCACCCTGTTCCGCATCCCGACCAAGATCGCCCGCATCCGCGCGCTCGATTACATGAAGCAGCCGGAGATCTTCGCGCCGGAGAACATGGCGGTCGACTTCGTCATCAGCCCCGAGCAGGAGGTGACCAACTATCTGCGCCGGCTGATCGACTATCCCGAGGCCTTGCAGGTGGTTGACTTCGCCGACGGCCGCATCCGCCTGGTCGCCATGCGCGCCCACTTCGGCGGCCCCCTGGTCGGCCACGAGTTGCGCGACATCCGCAAACATCTGCCCAAGCTCGATGCCCGGGTGGCCGCCATCTTCCGGCGCGACCGCATGTTCGTGCCCGAGGGCCGCACCGTGATCGAGGACGGTGACGAGGTCTTCTTCATCGCCGCCACCGAGAACATCCGCGCCGTGATGAAGGAGATGCGCCGCGCCGACAAGAGCGTGCGCCGGGTGATGATCGCCGGCGGCGGCAACATCGGCAGCCGGCTCGCCGCGGCGCTGGAGGACGATTACCAGGTCAAGCTGATCGACCGCAACAAGAAGAACGCCGAGCACCTGGCGGCGCAGCTCAAGCACACCCTGGTGTTCACCGGCAACGCCACCGACGAGGAGCTGCTGCTGCAGGAGAACATCGACGACATGGACGTGTTCTGCGCCCTGACCAACGACGACGAGGACAACATCATGTCCTGCCTGTTGGCCAAGCGCATGGGCGCGCGCAAGGTGGTCGCCCTGATCAACCGCTCGACCTATGTCGATCTTTTGCAGGGCGGCGAGATCGACATCGCCCTGTCGCCGGCCCAGGCCACCATCAGCCCCCTGCTCACCCACATCCGGCGCGGCGACATGGTGGCGGTGCACAGCCTGCGCCGCGGCGCGGTCGAGGCCATGGAGGCGGTGGTCCACGGCGATCGCAACGCATCCAAGCTGGTCGGCCGCCGGATCGAGGAGATCGACCTGCCGGAGGGCGTGAGCATCGGCGCCCTGCTGCGCGGCGAGGAGGTGATCATCGCCCACCACGACACGGTGATCGAGGCCGAGGATCACGTCATCCTGTTCGTGCCCAACAAGCGCCTGATCCCCAAGGTGGAGAAGCTGTTCCAGGTCGGCATGGGCTTCTTCTGATGCAGGATCGCCTGCTGCCCATCCTCAAGGTCTTGGGCATGGTCATCGCCATCTTCGGCTTGACCATGCTGTTCCCTCTGGTCATTTCCGAAGCGCTGGACGACGCCGCCCGCGCCGCCTTCGACCAAGCCGTGCCGATCACCCTGGGCAGCGGGCTCTTTCTCTGGCTCCTGTCCCGTCACAACACGCGGGAGCTACGTTCGCGCGACGGTTTTCTCCTGGTGGTGCTGATCTGGACCGTGCTGCCGGTGTTCGCCGCCCTGCCCCTGCTGATCCACCTGCCGGAGTTGAGCTTCACCGATGCCTATTTCGAGACCATGTCCGGCCTGACCACCACGGGCGCGACCGTGCTCTCGGGCCTGGACCAACTGCCCGCCTCGATCAACATCTGGCGGGCGCAGCTGCATTTGCTCGGCGGCCTGGGCGTCATCGTGCTGGCGGTCGCCGTGCTGCCCCTGCTCGGCGTCGGCGGGCGCCAGATGTACAAGGCCGAGACCCCGGGCCCGATGAAGGACACCAAGCTCACCCCGCGCATGGAGGAGACCGCTAAGGGCCTGTGGGTGGTCTATCTCTTTTTCACCGGGCTGTGTTTCATCGCCTTCTGGCTGGGCGGCATGGGTTGGATCGACGCCGTGGTCCACGCCTTTTCGGTCATGGGCCTGGGCGGTTTTTCCTCGCACGACGCCAGCTTCGGCCATTTCGATTCGCCCCTGCTGGAAGGCATCGCGATGGTCTTCGCCCTGATCGCCGGCCTGAACTTCGCCACCCACTTCCTCGCCTTCCGCAGCCGCAGCCTGCAGCCTTACCGGGTCGATCCGGAGCTGCGCTGGTTCTTCCTGATCGTGCTCGGCAGCTGCCTGGGCCTGGCCCTGTTCCTCTGGCTCCAGGACGTCTACGTCGATTTCCTGACCGCCCTGCGCTACGCCAGCTTCAACACCATATCCATGGCCACCACCATGGGCCTGGCCAATGCAGACTTCAACGCCTGGCCCTATTTCGCCGGCCTGTGGATGCTCTTCCTCTGCAGTTTCGCCACCAGCGCCGGCTCCACCGGCGGCGGCATCAAGATGATGCGCGCCATCATCCTCTACAAGCAGGTCTACCGCGAACTGGTGCGGCTGCTGCATCCCAATGCCAATCTGATCACCCGCCTGGGCGGCGTGCCGGTACCGAACAAGATCACTTACGCCGTGCTGGCCTTCCTGTTCATCTACATCGCCGCCATCGTGGTGCTGTCCTTCACCCTGATCGCCAGCGGTCTCGATGTCTTCACCGCCTTTTCAGCCATCGTCGCCACCCTCAACAACACGGGGCCCGGCCTGGGCCAGGTCGGCCCGGCCACCACCTATGCCGTGCTGACCGACTTCCAGACCTGGGTGTGCACCTTCTCCATGCTGCTCGGCCGGCTGGAACTGTTCACCCTGCTGGTGGTCTTGACACCAGCCTTCTGGCGCAAATAACCCTTATGAGCGCACTGGAAAATTTCGAGAAGATGCTGGCGGCGGGGCGCGACAACGCCCTGCTGCGCTATTCCCTGGGCAACGAATACCTCAAGGCCGCACGCCATGCCGAAGCCTGCGCCCAGTTCGAGGCCGCCCTCGCCTTCGACCCCAAGTACTCCGCGGCCTGGAAGCTGCTCGGGCGCGCCCGCATGGAACTCGGGCAGTTCGCCCAGGCAGCCGAGGCCTACCGCCAGGGCATCGCTGTGGCCGAGGCCAGGGGCGACGTCCAGGCGGCCAAGGAAATGACCGTGTTTCTCAAGCGGGTACAGAAGCAACTGGGCGGGTGACGCGCCCGCGCGCATCCGCTACTATCCGCCCATCCCCGAGAAACCGTTGAAGGAGCACCCCATGGCGCGCATGGTCAACTGCGTCAAACTGGGCCGCGAGGCCGAAGGTCTGGATTTTCCGCCCTACCCGGGCGAACTGGGCAAGCGCATCTTCGACAACGTGTCGAAAGAGGCCTGGCAAGGCTGGATCCGCCTGCAGACCATGATCATCAACGAGAACCGGCTCAACCTGGCCGATGCCCAGCATCGCAAATACCTGGCCGAGCAGGCCGAGAAATACTTCTTCGGCGAAGGCGTGGGCGCCCCCGAGGGCTACCGGCCCAGCTGAGCGTGACGGCATGAGCGAGAAACAGACCCACTTCGGTTTCCAGTCGGTGGCCGAGCGCGACAAGGCGCGCAAGGTGGCCGAGGTCTTCCATTCCGTGGCCCAGCGCTACGACGTGATGAACGACCTCATGTCGCTCGGCCTGCACCGCATCTGGAAGCGCTTCGCCGCCCTGCAGGCCGGGGTGCGGCCGGGCATGCGCATCCTCGACATCGCCGGCGGCACTGGCGACATCGCGCGCCTGCTGGCCCAGGATGCCGGCCCCGCCGGCGAGGTCTGGCTCACCGACATCAACGGCTCCATGCTCGGGGTGGGGCGCGACCGTCTGCTCGATGAGGGCCTAGCCCTGCCGGTCGCCCAGTGCGACGCCGAGCACCTGCCCTTCCCCGAGGGTTATTTCGATCGCGTCACGGTCGCCTTCGGTCTGCGCAACATGACCCACAAGGAGGTGGCGCTCAAGGAGATGTGCCGGGTGCTCAAGCCGGGCGGCAAGCTTTTGGTGCTGGAATTCTCCAAGGTCTGGAAGCCCCTGGCCCCGGCCTACGACGCCTATTCCTTCGGCCTCCTGCCGCGCCTGGGCCAGTGGGTGGCCAAGGATGCCGCCAGCTACAAATACCTGGCCGAGTCCATCCGCATGCACCCGGATCAGGAAACGCTCAGGCAGATGCTGCAAGAGGCCGGCTTCGGCCAGGTCGATTACTTCAATCTCACCGCCGGCGTGGTCGCCCTGCACGTCGGCGTGAAGTTCTGAAAACACGCGCCCTCAGTCCAGGGCGCGATATTCCACCGCAAGAATCTCCAGCTCCCGCACCCCGCCCGGCGTCGGCACCCGCACGCTGTCGCCCTCGCGCGCCTTGAGCAGGGCGCGCGCCAGGGGCGACAGCCAGGAGATGCGGCCGCGAGACGGGTCGGCCTCGTCGATGCCGACGATGCTGTAGGTCAATTCGCTGGCGCCATCGAGCACGGTGACCGTGGCGCCGAAGAACACCTGATCGGTGTGCTCCTGCTGCAAGGGGTCCACCACCACGGCCTGCTCGATGCGCTTGGTGAGAAAGCGGATGCGGCGGTCGATCTCGCGCAGCCGCTTCTTGCCGTAGATGTAGTCGCCGTTCTCCGAACGGTCGCCATTGCCGGCCGCCCAGGCAACGACATTGACCACCTGCGGCCGCTCCACCCGCACCAGATGGTTGAGTTCCGCCTGCAGCCGGGCATAGCCGGCCGGCGTGACATAGTTTTTGCCGCCGGGCGGCAACGCCGGCATGACGTCGTCGTCTTCCGGTTCGTTGGCGTCGTCGCGGACGAAGGCCTTGCTCATGGGTGTTGTCGTGAAAAGGGTGCGCTCAAAAAGCTGGATGGGGTCATCCGGCGTCAAGCTGGAATCCGGCCTGAATCATACTGAATTCGGCGCTCGGGGATGATGGGTTGGGTAAGAGGGATTTAGGGTCGTGTAGTTCCCCCTCCCGACCTCCCCCATAAATGGGGGAGGG
>DDKN01000090.1 GCA_002339725.1 Thiobacillus sp. UBA2597 | reverse complement strand
CCACCAAATTATTAAGGGCACCGTCGGTGCCCTTAATAATTTGTGGTGTCGGGGGCTGGGAGAACGCCCTGAGTTCGCCCAGCGAAGTCCAACGGACTTCGCGCAGGACGCCGGCAGGGCGGGCCTGGCGCGCAGCGCAAGGCCGAGCTGTCGCGGAGGCAACGCGACAGCGAGCAACCTCCTCCGCTCTGCCCCGCTTAAGTTATACCTGCCTTGGATAAGACCGGGCACCGTCGGTGCCCTTAATAATTTGCGGTGTCGGGGGCTGGGAGAACGCCCTGAGTTCGACCAGCGAAGTCCAGTGGACTTCGCGCAGGACGCCGGCATGCCACGAGCATGCCGGTGGTCGCGAGGCGCTTGCGCCGAGGGATGGCTGGATCGGCTCAAGCCGAGACAGGCACACCAGCGAAGTCCAGCGGACTTCGCGCAGGACGCCGGCAGGGCGGGCCTGGCGCGCAGCGCAAGGCCGAGCTGTCGCGGAGGCAACGCGACAGCGGGCAACCTCCTCCGCACAACCTCCCTCGATTGCTACGCACCCCGAAAAAAACCGCAGCCCCTGGATTGCGGGTCTTTGCTTCGCTCCACCCGGCATGGCAGCTTTTTCGTTCTCCCCAGGCGTAACAGACCGTAAGAACCCCTGGCGCCACAGCCAAAATGCGCTCATTGTGACCAGTCGTTAAAAAGACTATATTTGGGCCGATCGAACCTTCCTGGGAATTTCCCATGCGCTACTCCGCTCAAGTCAAACCGATCAGCTACCTCAAGGCAAACGCCGCCGAGGTTCTGGCCCAACTGACAGAAGGGCGCAGACCGCTCATCATCACCCAGAATGGGGAAGCCAAGGCGGTCATCCAGGACGTGGCCTCCTACGAGGAAACGCAGGAAACTTTGGCGCTGCTGAAAATCCTCGCCCTTGGCAACGTCGAGATCGAAGCAGGCAAAGTGAAACCCGTGGGTGAAGTCGTCGCGAGGTTGCGGGCAAAGCAGGTCGGCAAGTAATGGCAACCCGCAAATTCGAGATTCTGCTCACGCAGGGTGCCGAGCAGGATCTGGAGTCGATCTACGACCACATTGCGGAATTTGACTGCCAGGCCAATGCCGACCATGTGCTGGATCGCCTGCTGGAAGTCGTTGAGAGCCTGTCAACTTTTCCTGAGCGTGGGGCCTACCCCAAGGAACTGATCGCGCTGGGCATCCGCGACTACCGCCAGACCGCTTTCAAGCCCTATCGGGTGATCTACCGGGTCATCGGCCGGAAGGCCTACATTTACGTGATCGCCGATGGCCGACGGGACTTGCAGTCGCTCCTGGCGCGCCGCCTGCTCGGGGCCTGACGGCCGGCGCGCATCATTGCGCGGGCAACCGCCGCCGCACACCCACAAGCCCAAGCCGTCATCGCGAGCACCCTGAAGCGCATAAAGCGCGCAGCGCCGTGGCGATCCATGCTGCATTCATGAACCCCTGCCATGCCGCCGCACGGCGGCTCGCATTGACCCGCTCAGCGATCTTCTGAAGTCCAGGCCCCGCGCAGCGCGGCCCGGGACCGCGGCAAGACCATACCGATCTTGCCAAATTTTGCCAAGACGCCTAACCTTGCCCCATGAGCACGATGAACATTTCCCTGCCCGACAGCCTCAAGGCCTTCGTCGATAAGCAGGTCACCGAGCGCGGCTACGGGACCAGCAGCGAATACGTGCGTGAGCTGATCCGCAAGGAACAGGAGCGCCAGCATTTGCGCGGCCTGTTGCTGGCGGGCGTGGAATCAGCAGCGGCCGGCGCGGCCGACGCGACCTACTTCGACACGCTACGCTCGCGGGTAGATCGACAGCCGGGGTGAAGGCCAAACCCGTCGTCCCTCGCGCGTTGGCCAATCGTGACGTCAATGAGGCCATTGATCACCACTTAAGCGGGAATGCAGCACAGGCTGCTCTCGGTTTTATCGAAGCCTTGCAGCAAGCCTATCGCCATATCGGCCGCCACCCAGCCACAGGCTCACCGCGCTACGCACACGAACTAAACCTGCCCAACCTGCGCTGCTGGCCGCTGAAGCGCTATCCCTATCTGGTCTTTTACGGCGAGCGCGACAACCACATCGATGTTTGGCGCATCCTGCATGGGCAGCGCGACATTCCAGCCTGGATGCAGGATAGCTAGCCAAGCCATTGCCGCGAGGCACAATACCGCGGCGATTGATGCTGCACGGCAATGCCGTTCATCAATTCAATCTTCCGGGTACTGTTCGAAGCGGCCCCGGAATGAGGCAGTGAAGACGTTCGCAACCGGCTTTCAGGGCCCCCAATCCCGCCTTTATGGCAAAACCCGCCGATTCCCATTAGCATCCTTTGATACCAACACGCGCCCCGCGGCCAGCCGGGGCAGACCTGCCGGATGCCATTGCGCCGTTTCCTGATCTTCTGCCTGCTTTTGAGCGGTGGCCTGCTTGCCCTGCGCAGCGCGGCCGGTCTGGTCGATTTTTCCAAAGGCCTGATCGAGCACGTGAATCAGCGCTTCGGGGCCGAGGCGCCGGCAAGGCTGTATGCCTGGCAGATCCTGACCCGGCAGATTCAGGCGCGCGAAGGCGGCAATTTGCGGCTCAAGGCCCTGCGCAGCCAGGACGGCCAGGCCGAGCTGCCGGTGCTGACGGCGGTGAACAACTTCTTCAACCGCGTGCCCTATTACGAAGACCAGGTGCACTGGGGCGTGCCCGACTACTGGGCCACCCCGGTGGAAACCCTGGGCTCGAACGGCGGCGACTGCGAGGACTACTCCATCGCCAAATACCTCACCCTGAAGGAACTCGGCCTGCCGATCGAGCGCATGCGCATCACCTATGTGCGCGCCCTCAACCTGGGCGTCTCGCACATGGTACTGGCCTACTATCCCACGCCCGACGCCGACCCCCTGATCCTCGACAACCTGATCAACCCGATCAAGCGCGGCTCCGAGCGCACCGACCTGGAGCCGGTGTACAGCTTCAACGACGACGACCTCTGGATGGCCAGCGGCCAAAGCCGCAAGGGCGGCGCCAGCGCAGTGCGCCTATGGCAGGAGCTGCAGGCGAAACTGGCGCGGGAGCAGCGGATGTAAAACCCCGTTGGCAAGTCCGGGTATACAATGAACTCATAACAAGCTGTATGACCTTCACTCGACAGACGAATAGAAGGGAAGCTGCGTTGCCACGTCCAGACCAAATCTCTTCAACGAGTTCGCCGCCCACCACGAAGTCATGCGATGGGCCGCCCGAATTTGCACCCGAATCGAGGTGGCCAGTCCCTTTTTGTCACCAGCAGATCACCCATTGCGCATGAACAACATTGTCTGGCACCACGCCACCGTCACCCGCCAACACCGCGAGGCCCGCAACAAGCACAAAGGTGCCGTGCTATGGTTCACCGGCCTGTCCGGCTCCGGCAAGTCCACCCTGGCTCATGCGGTCGAAGACCGCTTATATCAGCTCGGCTGCCAGACTTTCGTCTTGGATGGCGATAACGTACGCCATGGTCTGTGCTCAGACCTTGGTTTCAGCCTGGAAGACCGCACTGAAAACATACGCCGTATAGGCGAAACGGCAAAGCTCTTTGTGGAGGCCGGCCTGATTGTGCTGACCGCCTTCATCTCCCCACTCCAGAAAGACCGACGCAGCGTAAGAGGGCTTTTTCCGCATGGCGATTTTCTGGAAATCTACTGCAATGCCAGCATTGATATATGCGAGCAACGCGACATGAAAGGGCTTTACAAAAGAGCCCGGGCTGGCGAGATCGAGAACTTCACCGGCATATCTTCACCTTATGAAGCCCCGGAATTCCCCGAGTTGGTAGTGGCCACAGGGAACAAACCCCTGGCGGCATGCGTGGAGGAGGTCATGCAGTTAC
>DDKN01000004.1 GCA_002339725.1 Thiobacillus sp. UBA2597 | reverse complement strand
CAGAAGATTCCCGGCCTGTCGTCCGACTGGGTGATGGGCCACGTCCGCGCCGGCAAGGCCACGGTGATCCAGGAAGTCGAGATGGCCGGCTTCCGCCTGGTCGATGACCTGCCGCTGCTAACGGAGAACTATTTCCTGCGCTTCGAGAAGCTGGAATAACCGGCGGAAAAGAAAACGGCCGGACATGCCGGCCGCCGGTTTGCGCTGAATCGCCTCAGCTCTTGAAGCGCGACACCGTCTGGTACAAGGTATCGGCCACCTGACGCAGTTCCTGCACCGTGGCATTGGACTGGGCGATCGCCTCCTCGGTGTTTTCCGCCAGGTGCGACAGGCGCTCGATGTTGTTGGCGATCTGGCTGCTGGCCAGGGACTGTTCCTTGACCGAGCCGCTGATCTCGCCAATGCCGTGGGCGGCTCTGAGCACCGCCTGCTGGGCCTGCGACACCACCTCGGACACCTGCTGGCTGGAACGACCGCTCTCCTCCAGGGCGCTCATGCCCTGCTGGATGGCCGATTCCACTTGGCTCGAGCGCGCGCTCATCTCCGAGGTGACCGAGCTGATCTCGTTGGCGTAGAGCGCGGTCTTCTCGGCCAGTTTGCGCACTTCGTCGGCGACCACGGCGAAGCCGCGGCCCTGCTCGCCGGCCCGCGCCGCCTCGATGGCGGCATTGAGCGCCAAGAGGTTGATCTGATCGGCGATGTCCTTCACGTGCTGGGTGGCGCCGATGATGCTCTGGGTGCTCTCCAGGAACTGGTGCACCGAGCCGGCCATGCCCTGCACCGCCTGCTGCACGCCGTTCATCACCGAGGTCAGCTCGCCCATCTTCTGCAGGCCCTGGGTGGAATAGTCGGCGCTCTCGCTGGAGACCTGCTTAATGTGATCGGCGCCGTCAGCGATCGAGGCGATGGTCGCGCTCATCTGCTCGACCGCGGCCGCGGTCGAGGTCACCGCCGAGGTTTGCTCGGAAGTGGCGTTGCCGATCTTGACCGAAACATCGGCCAGACTGCTGGACATGCTGTGCAACTGGTTGGCGTTGGCCTTGATGGCATTGACCATGCCCTGGAGATTTTCGACAAACTGGTTGAAGGCGGCCGAGATGCGGCACAGCTCGTTGTTGCCACTCACCTGCAGACGGGCGGTCAAATCGCCCTCGCCCTGGGCCAGCCCTTCGATCGATTCGGTCAGCATGTTGAGCCGGGAGATGATGTTGCCGACCACCGCCATGCCCAGCACCAGGCCGAGCACGATGGCGATCACGGCCAGGATCAGGCTGAGGGTCTGGGCCCGGGCCACTTCGCCCTGCACGGCCACTTCCTTGGCCACCATCGCCTCTTTCTTGAGCTTGACCTGATCCAGCAGTATTTGACGAATCTCGCGCCAGACCGGGGTTTCCTCCTTGTTGAGCACGGTCTTGGCCTCTTCGATCGCCTGGGCCGCGACCTTGTCCTTGACCAGTTGCTGTGCCGCAGCCTGCTTCTGCCGAAGCTCGGCGATCTTGGCCAGGGCCGTGCTGAGCTCGGCATCTTCGGCCGCCAGCTCGCGCGTCTCCGTCAGCAGCTTGTCCATCTCCTTGCTGGCCTTGTCGAAGTTCTCGTAGGCCTTGGGGTTGGCCGGGTCGAGCACGATGTTGCGCAGGGCCTGGCCCATCTGCAGGCCGTTGGCGAGCAGCTCGGTCAGCGCCAGCATGACCTTCTGGTCCTGGCTGATGAACTGGGTGAAGTTGGCCTTGGCCTGGTTCAGCGCCCGATAGGAGACGCCGGCCGAAACCACGAAAAAGCCGAAGATCACCGCCAACAGGACGATCAGCTGGGTCTTGATCTTCTGGTTGGCGAACAGGTTGTGCAGGAATGTGGCTGGCATGGTCTCTCCTCGTCGCCGCATGCCACTGGCATGGTGTTTTTTTGGGGTGATCCTTATCGAATTAATGTTCCGTCTAAACGCCAAACCCGGTCAAGGTAAGTATCTACCTATAGTTATAAGTAGGTTCAACCACATTTGCCCCATACAACACCCGGCAGGAGGCAGGCATGACAAGCGACGGCCTCAAGGCAATGCTCGACGACATCGACATGGAGGTCGGGCTGACCCAGCGCTGGATCGGCAAACCGGCGCTCAACCCGCGGGTGATGGCGGCCATGGCGCGCGTGCCGCGCGAGCGCTTCCTGCCGCCGGATGTCGCCCACCTCGCCTTCCGCAATGGGCCGGTGCCGATCGGCCACGGCCAGACCATCTCGCAGCCCTATATCGTGGCCTTGATGAGCGATCTCTTGGAGCCCGAGGCCGGCGACACCATTTTGGAGATCGGCACCGGTTCGGGCTATCAGGCCGCGGTGCTGGCGGAACTGGTCAAGCAGGTCTATACGGTGGAAATCATCCCGCCCCTGGCCCAGGCGGCTGCGGCCCGCCTGGCCGAACTGGGCTATCGCAACGTCGAGGTGCGCCAGGGCGATGGTTACCAGGGCTGGCCTGAGCATGCTCCCTACGACGGCATCATCGTGACCGCCGCCGCCCCCCACATCCCGCCGCCCCTGATCGAGCAACTCAAGCCGGGTGCCCGCCTGGTGATCCCGGTCGGCCGGGCCGGCTGGAGCCAGGAACTCCAGGTGATCGAAAAGGCGGCCGACGGCACGCTGCACACCCGCCATGTCCTGGCCGTGGCCTTCGTGCCGCTGACCGGCCCCCTGGCCGAGGCGCAATGACGCTATCATTCGGCAACAACAATCAACGCCAAGGAGCGCACCCGCATGAATCTGGAAAAGGTCATCTTCGGTTTCTTCATCATCCTGGCCATGACCCTCAATTTCGGTTTCGTCATCGGCGAGATCGACAACCCCGCGCACCATCACATCCATGAATTGTTCGCCGTGATCGTGGTCAACCTGATCGCCACCGTGCTCAAGTTCGGCGAACGCACCCAGATCGGCGCCATCCACCTGGCCACCAGCCTGGTCGCCGTGCTGCAGCTGATCGCCGCCGCCAGCGTCTGGGCCTATGCCGTGCACATGAGCGGCAACGGCATCACCCCGGAGATCATGGCCAGCATCGTCTCGCTCTCGGCCGGCGCCCTGGTCGCCAACGTGCTCTCGGTCATCATGCTCATCATCGAAACCGTGCTCTACCACCGCTGAGGGGCGCGTCGGGTGAACAACCTGCTCTCCCTCATGTTGCGGCGATTGAAACGGATCAATACCCGGGAGGAAGCCGAGCGGTCGGGCCGCGACAGCGTGCCCCCCCGGCAGCCGGCATCCAGCGCGTCCGCGAACAGCGTCGTCTTCATCATGTTGCGGCGCATGCGGGCGCCGCTTTTGGTGCTGATCCTGAGCTATGCCATTGCCGTGTTCGGCATGACCCTGATGCCCGGCGTGGATGCCGAGGGCCGGCCCACCCCGGGCATGAGCTTTTTTCATGCCTTTTACTTCATCAGCTACACCGCCACCACCATCGGCTTCGGCGAACTGCCCCAGGCCTTCAGCGACGCCCAGCGCGCCTGGGCCACCCTGTCCATCTACCTGACGGTGATCGCCTGGGTCTACGGCATCGGCAACATCCTCACCCTGGTGCAGGATCCGGCCCTGCGCCGGGAGATCCGGGCCGCCCGCTTTCGGCGCCAGGTCGGCCGCCTGCGCCAGCCGTTCTACCTGATCTGCGGCTGCGGTGAGACCGGCAGCCTGCTGCTCAAGGCGCTCGATGCCCGCAACCAGCAGGCCGTGGTGATGGATATCGACCCGGCCCGCATCGCCAATCTGGAACTGGGCCACTATCACCTGGACACGCCGGCCCTGGTGGCCGATGCCCGTCAGACCGAGGCCCTGATCGACGCCGGCCTGTTCAATCCCCATTGCGCCGCGGTCATCGCGCTGACCAACGACGACCAGGCCAACCTGGCCGTGGCCATGAGCGTCAAGCTGTTGCGCCCCAGCCTGCCGGTGCTGTGCCGGGCCGACACCCTGGAGATCGCCGCGAACATGGCCTCTTTCGGCACCGATGAGATCATCAATCCCTTCGAGGTGTTCGGCGAGCACCTGGCCATGGCCCTGAATGCGCCTGGCCAGTATCTGCTCTACGAATGGCTCACCGGCGTGCCCGGCACGCCCCTGGTGCAGCCGCTCAAGGCCCCGGTCGGCAAATGGCTGGTCTGCGGCTATGGCCGCTTCGGCAAGGCGGTGGTGCGCAACCTGGCCTGGGAGGGCGTCCAGTTCACCATCGTCGAGGCCGAGCCGGAGAAGACCGGCTGCCCCAACTGCATCCGCGGCAGCGGCACCGAGGCGGCCACGCTCAAGCAGGCGGGCATCGATCAGGCGGTCGGCATCGTCTGCGGCACCGACCACGACATCAACAACCTGTCGATCGCAATGACGGCGCGCCAGATCAACCCCGCCCTGTTCATCGTGGTGCGTCAGAACCGCCACTCGAATCAGGCCCTGTTTCAGGAGTTCAATGCCCACATCACCATGCAGCCCTCGCACATCGTGGCCCAGGAATTCTTCTCCCTGCTCACCACGCCGCTGCACAGCCGCTTTCTCACCTTGGCGCGCAATCAGGGGGACGCCTGGGCCTATGAACTGATCAGCCGCATCATCGGCCTGGTGAGCGACACCGTGCCGGAGATCTGGGATGTCCGTCTGTCACCGCGCCAGGCGGGCATCTGGCAATTGCTGAATGAGGATTGGCCGATCAACCTGGGCGAGCTGCTGCGGGAATCGCCGGAGCAGGAGACCCGCTTGCCCTGTGTGCCCCTTCTGCTGAGCCGGGCGGGACAGGAATTGTTGTTGCCGGACGATGCCGAGCTGCTGCAACCGGACGACCGCATTTTGTTCTGCGCCCGCCCCGGTACGCGTTCCCGCCTGATCAAGGTGCTGCGCGACCGCAACCTTCTGACCTATCGCCTCACCGGCCTGGACGTACCGGGCGGCAGCATCTGGCGCTGGTGGCACAAGCGCCGGCGTCAGGCCGCCGCGCTGGCGCCCAGGATCGAACAGGCGCCCTAACGCCGCGCGGCGGATTCCACACGCAGGCGCGGCGCCAGGCTGACGACCTGGCGCCTGGCCGCCGGCTTGAGCTGGGCCCGCCATTCCGGCTTGGCCAGCTCCCGTTCCAAAATGTCCATGGTCGCGCGGCCGATGTAGTCGCTGGTCTTGTCGAGCGACGCCATCGCCTCGAGGTAGGCCCGGCCAATCAGGCGGCCCAGCGGCTTCGGGTTGTAGAGCAGCTTCTTGATGATGAAGGGGTTGAGGGTGAGCGGGTCGTAATCGGCCTTGAGATAGCCCTGCTTGATCAACAGCCGCTCGACCGGTGTGCCCGGTTGCACCCCGATGAAGAAGATGAAGGGCAGTACGTTGTCGCGCCCGAACATCGCATACAGCTCGCGGATGCGCTCCAGGGTCATGCGCAGGGTCTGCACCGTCTCGCCCGGCGCGTTGAGCGGCATGTAGAGCTTGACCTTCTGATTGGTAAAGCCGCTGTCGCGGAACATGCGGAAGGCATCCATCTGCTGATCGAGCGAATAGCCCAGGGTGAGGGCGTCGATCACCTCCTGCGAGCCGGTGAACGACAGGTCAATACTGGACAGCCCGGAGGCCAGCATCTTGCGGGCGATCCCGGGCGTGAGAAAGTTGAGCCGCAGATAGCCCGACCACTGGATCTTCAGGCCGCGCGCCAGTATCTCGTCCAGCACCTGCTCGACGTGCCTGACGCTGCGCCGGGTCGAGCAGAACTGGGCGTCGGTGAACCAGATCTTGCGCACGCCGAACTTGCGCTGCAGCGCCTCGATCTCGTCGACGATCTCGACCGGGTCGCGATAGCGCTGGTGCGCGCCCTCGATCTTGTTGTAGATGCAAAAGTGGCACTGGAACGGGCAGCCGCGCTTGGTGTTGACCCCGATGTAATCGTCCCGGTAGCTGTGAATTTCCGGGAAGATGGATTCGATGTAGTCGAAGTCCACCGCGGTGCGGCTGGCCAGATCGAAGTTCCCGGCGCGCGGGTGATGGCTGACCCGGCCTTGGGCATCCTTGCGGTAATACTCGCCCAGCGGCTCGGCCGCGCCCTCGACCAGGGAGAGCATGGTGTCCTCGCCCTCGCCCACCACCACCGTGCTGCCGGCCGGGCAGCGCTCGGCCACGTACTTGCCGAAGATCGACACCGCCGTGCCGCCGACCACGATCTGCGCCTCGGGCAGCAGCCGCCGGGCCAGCTTCATGTAACCGAAGTTGTCGAACCGGCTCTTGGCATAGTCATAGATGATGCGAATCGCGTCCTTGGCGGCCTTGAGCCGGCGCAAGGGGTTTCTCGCGTGGTCGAAGTTCATCACCACGTCGAGGGCGTCGTCCTCCGGGTGCGGGCCGAAGGACTGCATGTTGCGCCAGGAGAAGGCGACCACGTCCGGGCGCAGGGCCGCGATGCGATCGCGCAATACCTGTTTGCGCTGGCCTTTCGGCACCAGGGCCAGGTCGAGCAGCTGCTGCTCGACCTCGGGCCGGTGCTTGTGGACATAGTCGGCGACATAGATCACCCCGCCCGGATAGATCTTCCAGCAGGGCAGACGGACATAGAGAACGGAGCGGGCACTTGTGGTCATTTGGCTTGCCATATCTCACTTCGTCAGTTTGCGGACCGGGACGCCATAAAGCGGGCGGCCACCAATTCGGATGATTTTGTCTTGATTTCATATTAGCAAATGCTAATAGTCTGGCCGCACAAAAAATATTGATGCCGGCCGCGTCTGCAACACGTCCGGAGATATCGCGTCTGATGGAATCGGGCCTGGGCCGGCCCTTCGCGCATGGCGGCGGACAGGGCGGCAGTCTGGCCGCCCGGCCCGCCTAAAAAAGATTAATCGCGGAAGTTCTGGAACTGGAGCGGGGCCTCGCTGATCGACTTTCTCAGCAGGGCGATGGTCTCCTGCAGGGTGTCCTTCTTGGCACCGGAGACGCGCACGCTCTCGCCCTGGATGCTGGCGGTGACCTTGAGCTTGCTGTCCTTGATCAGCTTGACGATCTTCTTGGCCAGTTCGGTCTCGATGCCGTTCTTCACCGTGACCTGGCGCTTGACCTTGTTGCCGGAGACCTTCTCGATCCTGTCGGCGATGTCGAGCGCGCGGATGTCGATGCCACGTTTGACCAGCTTGCCGTTCAAGACCTCCTGCACCTGGTCCAGCTTGAACTCGTCGTCGGCGAACAGCGTCAGCACATAGTCGGCCTGCTCGATCCGGGCATCCGAGCCCTTGAAATCAAAGCGGTTGGCGATCTCCTTGTTGGCCTGGTCGACCGCATTGCGCAATTCCTGCTTGTCGACCTCGGATACGACATCGAAGGAAGGCATGGGCACTCCTTATTTCACCGGAATGAAGAGATGGCACTCGATCGGCGCCCCGGTGCCGTCGTCGAACTCGGCCGCGGTCTCGATCGCCAGCCGGGCCAGGGCCTCGGCCCCGAGCTCGGGCCGTCCATAGCTGGCGTAGAGCGCGCCCAGGGCGTAATCGGTGCCGCTGCCATAGGCATAGAACTTGGAAAACTCCTGCACCGTGCGCATGCCGGAGACGCCGAAGATGCCATAGGGGTTGGCGATCAGCACGTCCATGCGCGAGGACTCCAGGGCGTCGTCCTGACTCTCCTCCGGCCGCACGAAATACTCCTCCTTCAGCGCCTTGTGCATCTGCTGCCAGGCCGAGAAGATCTCCTGCACCGTGCGCAAGGGCGTGGCCTGGCGCTCGTCCGAGGCGAAGTAGTCGTCGAGCACGTGCTTGAAGGTGGCGTTGCCCGACACCGCGATCAGGCTCTCACCGACCCGGACGAACTTGCCGTGGTTGACGATGTAGTCAGCCGACTCCTTGCCGCTGCCCCACTTGGTCAAAGTGTCGGCGGCGATGGCGATGACGCCGTTCTTCCTGACGACCGCGATGGTGGTCATCCGACGCCCTTAATTCCCGAAATGGCAGACGTAATCGAGCAGTTCCAGCGTCTCGATGTCGAAGCTGGAATTGCCCGGCACGGCGAAGCTCTGGCCCGCGCCATATTCCTTCCAGTCGGCCTCGCCCTTGAGGCGCACGCGGCAGCGGCCACGGTTGATCTCCATGATCTCGGGTGCACCGGTGTTGAAGGTCAGGGTGGAGGGGAAGATCACGCCGACCGATTTTTTGCTGCCGTCGGGGAACAGCAGGCTGTGCGAGACGCACTTGCCGTCGAAATAGACGTTGGCCTGCTTCACCACGGAGACGTTGTCGAATTGGGACATCTCGTATTTCCTTTATTAACCGCAAAGGCGCAAAGCGCGCAAAGTTAAACCACTAAATATCTATCAACTACCACGAGCGCATCGTCCGAAGCATTGATCCTTGAGGCCCGAACCTTCTCTGTGTCCTTTGCGCCTTTGCGGTTCGTACGATTCAGCGATGCTTGCGCTTGGCGGCAATGCGCATGCGCAGGGCGTTGAGTTTGATGAAACCGCCGGCGTCGGCCTGGTTGTAGGCGCCGCGATCGTCCTCGAAGGTGGCGATGGTCGGGTCGAACAGCGAGTCGGTCTTGGAGTCGCGCCCGACCACGGTGACATTGCCCTTGTACAGCTTGACCCGCACCCAGCCGTTGACGTGCTGCTGGGTATGGTCGATCAGGGTCTGCAGGGCCACGCGCTCGGGTGCCCACCAGTAGCCGTTGTAGATCAGGCTGGCGTAGCGCGGCATCAGGTCGTCCTTCAGGTGGGCGACCTCGCGGTCGAGGGTGACCGACTCGATGGCGCGGTGCGCGCGCAGCATGATGGTGCCGCCCGGGGTCTCGTAGCAGCCGCGCGATTTCATGCCGACGTAGCGGTTCTCCACCAGGTCGAGCCGGCCGACGCCGTGCTTGCCGCCCAGACGGTTGAGCTCGGCCAGCAGGCTCGCGGGCGACAGGCGCTTGCCGTTGAGGGCGACCGGGTCGCCCCGCTCATATTCCAGCTCGATGTATTCCGGCGCATCCGGCGCCTTTTCGGGCGACACCGTCCAGCGCCACATGTCCTCTTCCGGCTCGGCCGCCGGGTCCTCCAGGTGACGCCCCTCATAAGAGATGTGCAGCAGGTTGGCGTCCATGGAATAGGGCGAGCCGCCCGCCTTGTGCTTCATCTCGACCGGGATGCCGTGCTGCTCGGCATAGGCCAAGAGCTTCTCGCGCGAGAGCAGATCCCACTCGCGCCAGGGGGCGATGATCTTGATGTCCGGGTTGAGGGCATAGGCGCCCAACTCGAAACGCACCTGGTCGTTGCCCTTGCCGGTGGCGCCGTGGGCGATGGCGTCGGCGCCGGTGATTTGCGCGATCTCGATCAGGCGCTTGGCGATCAGCGGCCGGGCGATGGAGGTGCCGAGCAGGTATTCGCCCTCGTAAATGGTGTTGGCGCGGAACATGGGGAAGACGAAGTCGCGCACGAACTCCTCGCGCAGGTCGTCGATGAAGATCTCCTTGACGCCGAACTTCCTGGCCTTCTCCCGGGCCGGCTCCAGCTCCTCGCCCTGGCCGATGTCGGCGGTGAAGGTCACCACCTCGCATTGGTACTCGTCCTGCAGCCACTTGAGGATGACCGAGGTATCCAGGCCGCCGGAATAGGCCAGCACTACTTTCTTCACGTCAGACATATGCACTCGCTACCGAAAAAAATAAATGCAGCCGCCGCTCAGCGGATGCGAAAACCGTTATGGCAGGCGGCGCAGGCCGCGGTCACCGGCTCGAGGGCGCGGTAGGCCGCGGCCCGGTCGCCCTGCTTCGCCACCCGGGCGAACTCGCTCGCCGCCTGGTGCATGCCAACACCGATGCCGCGCATGGCCTCGGGCATGTAACGGCCCGGGCCCTGGCCGCCGGTGGCGGCGGCGTGCTTGCCCATCGAGCTGACCCCCAGCGCCTTCTCGGCCAGCTCGGCCGCCTGGTCGAGTTTGCCCTCGGCCATGAGCCCGAGCACGGCGTGCAGGGCGGAGAGGTGCTCGACCATGTCCTGCCGCATCAGGGTCTGCTGCAGGGGGGGCATCTTGACCAGGACGCGCCCATCCTCCGGCAGTTTGGCCTCGGCGGCAAAAACCAGGGTGGGCAGCAGCGTGGCAAGCAGGATCAGCAGTCGGGTCATGATGGTTCTCCTCATCAGTGGGCGGAACCCTCAACGGTGTGGACTTCGCCGGGGAAATTGCCGATGCGCAGCATGTTCAGGTTGGCCTTGAGGCTGGCCTTCTCGATCTCGATGCCGACCACGCGGTTGTCCGCGCTCATGTTGAGCACCACGCCCTCGTGCGCCTCCCAGGCGTGGGTCGGGTCCTCGGGCGAGAGCTCGATGTAGAGGGAATCGGTGTCTTTGAAGTAGGCGATGTTCATTCGGTTGCTTCCCTATTCGTCATTCCGCGCCGGCGGCCAGGTGGTGTGTGCAGCCGATTTTAGTTCCGGCCGCGCGCTCCGCGCTTTACTGCTGCGCAGGTTCACCCTAAAGGGCACAAGAGCCTTCACTGAAACAGGCTCCACAACTCACTCCTTCCTATTTCTCGATGCGCCCGAGCAACAGGTATTCCAACAGGGCTTTCTGGGTGTGGAGCCTGTTTTCGGCTTCGTCCCAGACCACGCTTTGGGGGCCGTCGATCACCTCGGCCGCTACCTCCTCGCCGCGATGGGCGGGCAGGCAGTGCATGAACAGCGCATCCTTCTTGGCCACCTTCATCATCTCGGCATCGACCTGCCAGTCGGCGAAGGCCTGCATCCGCTCGGCGTTCTCGGCCTCGAAGCCCATGCTGGTCCAGACGTCGGTGGTCACCAGGTCGGCGCCGCGGCAGGCCTCCATCGGGTCGGCGAAGGCCTCGAAATGGTCGGTGCCGAACAGGCCAGCGCGCTCGGGCTCCACCTCATAACCGGGCGGGGTGGAGACATGGACGTTGAAGTCCAGCACCTCGGCCGCCTGCAGCCAGGTGTTGCACATGTTGTTCGAGTCGCCGATCCAGGCCACGGTCTTGCCCCGGATGTCGCCCCGGTGCTCGATGAAGGTGTAGATGTCGGCCAGGATCTGGCAGGGATGGTATTCATTGGTCAGGCCGTTGATCACCGGCACCCGGGAGTGGGCGGCGAAGCGCTCGATGATCTCCTGCTCGAAGGTGCGGATCATCACGATGTCGACCATGCGCGAGATCACCTCGGCCGCGTCCTCCACCGGCTCGCCCCGGCCGAGCTGGGTGTCGCGCGTGTTGAGGTAGATGGCGGCGCCGCCCAGCTGGTGCATGCCGGCCTCGAACGACAGCCGGGTGCGGGTCGAGTTCTTCTCGAAGATCATCGCCAGGGTGCGGTCGGCCAGCGGGTGATAGGGCTGGTAGCGCTTGAAGCGCTGCTTGATCACCCCGGTGCGGGTGAACAGATGCGCGAGTTCTTCGCGCGACAAATCCTTGAACTGCAGGAAGTGTTTCACCACCTGAGTCATGACAACCCTCCTCAGGCGAGGAACGCCCGAATCAGACCAGCGAGTTTCTCGGTCAACTGGCCCGCCTCCTGCCGCGACAGGATCAGCGGCGGCAGCAGCCGCACCACCGTGTCGGAGGTGACGTTGATCAGCAGCTTCTGCGCCAGCGCCTGGGCCACCAGGTCGCCGCAGGGCCGGTCGAGTTCGATGCCAATCATCAGGCCCTGGCCGCGGATCTCGCGCACCCCGGCCACATCCTTCAGGCGCTGGGCCAGGTCGGCCCGGATGAAGGCGCCGACGTCGGCGGCGTTTTCCAGCAGCCGTTCCTCCGCCATCACCTGCAATGTGGTCAATGCCGCGACGCAGGCCAGCGGATTGCCGCCGAAGGTGGAACCATGCTTGCCCGGCACGAAGGTTTCGGCCGCCGCGCCGCGCGCCAGGCAGGCCCCCACCGGCACGCCCGAGCCCAGGCCCTTGGCCAGGGTCATCACGTCCGGCAGCATCTGGCTGTGCTGGAAGGCGAACCAGGTGCCGGTGCGGCCGATGCCGGTCTGCACCTCGTCCAGCATCAGCAGCCATTCGTTTTGGTCGCAGATCGCGCGCAGACGGGTCAGGTAATCGGCTTGGGGGACATTGACCCCGCCTTCGCCCTGGAACGGTTCGACCAGGACGGCGACGATGTTGTTGTGGTGCTCGGCCAGCTTGGCCACCGCCTCGGCATCGCCGAACGGCACCCGGACGAAGCCGGTGACCAGCGGCTCGAAGCCGGCCTGCACCTTGCGGTTGCCGGTGGCCGACAGGGTGGCCATGGTGCGGCCGTGGAAGCTCTTCTCCATGACCACGATGGCCGGGTTGTCGATGCCCTTGTTGTGGCCATACAGGCGGGCGATCTTGATCGCGGCCTCGTTGGCCTCGGCGCCGGAGTTGCAGAAGAAGGCGCGCTCAAGGCCGGACAGCTGGCACAGGCGCTCGGCCAGGCGCTCCTGCTCCAGGATGCGGTAGAGGTTCGAGGTGTGGATCAGCCGGCCGGCCTGCTCGCACAGGGCGGCCGCCAGCTTGGGGTGGCCGTGGCCCAGGCCGTTGACGGCCACGCCGGCCAGGGCGTCCAGATACTTGTCACCGTTTTCGTCGTAGAGCCAGACCCCTTCGCCGCGGACAAAGGCCACGGGCTGCCGGGCGTAGGTTTGCATCAGGAAATCGCTCATCGCTTCCCACAACCGCTATCGGAATGAAAAACATACGGCGGCTCGCAAGCCGCCGTGGAAAAAGGGCTAACTATAAACCCATCGTCTTAATAAAAAAACCTCGCAGGCCGCCGGTCGGGCCCAGACAGGCCGGGCCGCGGCCGACAGGGCCCTGCGCCTGGGCCCTGACCGGCATCCGGACGCGATCTTCCACAAAACCTGTGGATAACTTTGTGCATAAGCCCGGTACAGCGCGCCTAAGTGGCCGTGACAAAACCGTTTCAGACGCGACGGCTATTTTTTAACCGCCGCCGCACCCTATAAAAAACAATGACTTATAAAATTCCCTAAGAGCGGCAAGCACTTAGCACGCCCCCCACGGGAACTTTTTCAAAATGTGGATTAATCCCTCCGCAAACCGGGCCGCGAACCCGCGTGGATCCGTGAGGTTTTGCCCCGGTGCCAGACAGCCCGCCGCTTTGCGGCGATAATCGCGCCATGAACCAAGCCGCATCGGATGTCCTCACCGTCAGCCAGTTGAATCGCCTGGCGCGCCGGGCCATCGAAGGCCAGATCCCGCTCTGCTGGGTGGCCGGCGAGGTGTCCAACTTCACCCGCGCCCCCTCCGGCCACTGGTATTTCACATTGAAAGACGCCCAGGCCAGCGTGCGCTGCGCCATGTTCAAGAACCGCAACCAGTTCCTCGACTGGCAGCCGCGCGAGGGCGACCACATCGAGGTGCGCGCCGTCGCCACGCTGTATGAAGCACGCGGCGAGTTCCAGCTCTCGGTCGAGACCCTGCGCCGGGCCGGCCTGGGCGCCCTGTTCGAGGCCTTCAACCGCCTGAAGGAAAAACTGGAGCAAGAAGGCCTGTTCGACCCGGCGCGCAAGAAGGCCCTGCCGCGCCTGCCGCAGCGCATCGGCATCGTCACATCAAGCAAGGCCGCCGCCCTGCGCGACGTGCTCACCACCCTGCGCCGGCGCTGGCCGGCCGCGCCGGTGGTGATCTACCCGACCTTGGTGCAGGGCAGCGGCGCGGCCGAGCAGATCGCCGGCGCCATCCGCACCGCCGGCGCGCGGGCCGAGTGCGACGTGCTGCTCATCGTGCGTGGCGGCGGCAGCATCGAAGACCTCTGGGCCTTCAACGAAGAGATCGTGGCCCGGGCGATTGCCGCCTGCCCCATTCCCACCGTGTCCGGCGTCGGCCACGAGACCGACTTCACCATCGCCGACTTCGTCGCCGACCTGCGCGCCCCCACCCCGACCGGCGCCGCCCAGCTGGCCACGCCGGACCGGGCGGAGCTGGCCCAGCAGATCGACCACCTCACCCGCCGCCTGCAGTTCGGCCAGCGCCGCCGGCTGGACAACCTGGCCCAGCGCATCGACGGCCTGACCCGGCGGCTGATCCACCCCGCCGCGCGCCTGGACCAGCAGCGGCGCCACATCGACCACCTCGCCCGGCGCCTGCAGCACGCCCTGAGCGGTCGCCTGCAACAGAGTCACCGGCGCAGCGAGCAGCTGGCATCCCGGTTGCGCAGCCTGCGGCCCGATCTGGCCGCCCTGCGGCAGCGCCTGCACTATCTGGCGCAGCGCCAGCGGCGGGCGCAGGGCCAGCACCTGGCCCGGCTCGCCGCCCGGCTCGACACCCTGGCCAGCCACCTGGCCCACCTCAACCCCCAGGCCGTGCTCGAACGCGGCTACAGCATCGTGCGCGATGCCCAAGGCCGCATCGTGCGCGACAGCAAGGACTTGAAAGTGGGGAGCGGGATCGAGGTCACCCTGGCCCGGGGCGGGCTCGGGGCGCAGGTGACGCGAATCAAAGAGTAATCGATCGCTCGGGAAGGTCTGATTGAGCCGTCATGCCCGCTCAGGCGGGCATCTAGTTGATTGATCGTTCTGGGTTCCCGCCTGCGCGGGAACGACATCAGCTCTTACCCGGCCAGGCGCCGGTCGAGATAGGCCAGCACCGCCGCGGCCAGATCCGGCCGCAAACAATCGAAAATTTCGGCCCCCTGCCAGCCGCGCAGCCAGGTGAGCTGGCGCTTGGCCAGCTGCCGGGTGGCGGCGGCGCCGGTCGCGTACAGGCCGGCGGCGTCGAGCTCGCCTTCGAGGAACTGCCAGGCCTGACGATAGCCGACGCAGCGCATCGCGGGCAGGCCGGGGTTCAATGCGTAGCGCTCGCGCAAGCCGCGCAGCTCATCGACGAGGCCGGCCTCGATCATCGCCTTGAACCGCTGGTTGATCCGCGCATGCAGGGCGGCGCGGTCGGACGGGATCAAGGCGATCTCGATCAGGCGATAGGGAATCTTTGCCCCCTCCCCCTCCGGGGGAGGGCCGGGGTGAGGGCGGTTTTCACTGCGCTTGCGGCGCAACAGCGCGCTCATCGGCTCACCACTGAGATAACACACCTCCAGCGCGCGCTGGATGCGCTGGGCATCGGTGGGCTTCAGGCGCGCCGCGGTCTCCGGGTCCAGCCGGGCCAGTTCGGCATGCAGCGCCGGCCAGCCCAGCTCGGCCGCGCGCGCCTCGATCTCGGCGCGCAGCTCGGGGTCGGCCTCGGGCAGGGCGTCCAGGCCTTCCTTTAACGCCTTGAAATAGAGCATGGTGCCGCCGACCAAAAGCGGAATCCGGCCGCGCCCCGTGATCTCGGCCATCAGGCGCAGGGCGTCCTGCCGGAACTGCTCGGCGGAATAGCTCTGGGTCGGCTCGATCAGGTCGATCAGATGATGCGGCGCCCGCGCCAGCGTCGCCGCATCCGGCTTGGCGGTGCCGATGTCCATGCCACGATAGACCAGGGCCGAATCGACGCTGATGATCTCGCAGGGCAGATGCTCGGCGAGCTGCACCGCCAGGTCGGTCTTGCCACAGGCGGTGGGGCCCATGAGAAAGATGGCGGGCGGCAGCTTGGCGTCGGTGGACATCGCGAAAGGCAGGGCATAAAGTCGGGCTGAAGCCGAATGATAACCGCCCCGCCATGAGCGACGCCCTCGTCATCCGTCCCGCCACCGTGGCCGATCTGCCCGAGGTGCTGCGGCTCTATGCCCAGCCCGAGCTCGACAACGGCGCCATGCTGCCGCTGGACGCGGCCGAGCGCCAGTTCGCCCGCATGCAAAGCTACCCCGACTACACGCTGTACGTGGCCGAGCGAGACGGCCGCATCGTCGGCACCTATGCCCTCTTGATCATGGACACCATCTGCCACCTCGGCGCGCCCGCCGGCGTGATCGAGGACGTCGGCGTCGACCCCGCCTGCCACGGCCAGGGCATCGGCCAGGCCATGATGCGCCACGCCCTCGCCACCTGCCGCGCCAAGGGCTGCTACAAGGCCGCCCTCTCCTCCAACCTGAGCCGCCAGCGCGCCCACGCCTTCTACGAGCAGCTCGGCTTCGAAAAACACGGCTACAGCTTTCGCGTTGAGTTCGATGCTTGAGGCCATGCCAACGGAAAAGATCGATGCGCCTGTCAACTGCATCCCCACCCCAACCTTTATCCTCGCGCAGCGGGGGCTCCCCACAAGCAGGGAGGGCGTTCTCCTCCCCCATTCATGGGGGAGGCGGGAAGGGCCGCAGCCGGTTGTCTCCCGCCGGATGCCAGCTCTCCTCCCCCATTCATGGGGGAGGCCGGGAGGGGGATTTGCTGTGACCGCGTTGCGTTAAACCCATCCCTAAACCATGACCGACGCCCTGCCCCTCGACCTGCTCTGGCTGCTCGTCCCCCTGGTGCTCCTGGTGGCCGGGGCCTATGCCTCGGTCGGCCTGGGCGGCGGCACCGGCTACCTCGCCATCATGACCCTGGCCGGCCTGCCTGCCGCCGCCATGATCCCGACGGCATTGATGCTCAACCTGGTGGTCACCGGCGCCGCCGCGCTGCGCTTCGGCCTGGCCGGCCGCATCCGCTGGCCCCTGTTCCTGCCCTTCCTGCTGCCCGCCATGCCGGCCGCCTTCTTAGGCGGCCTGATCACGGCCGACAAGCGCCTCTTCTTCGCCCTGCTCGCCCTCGCCCTCACGCTGGCCGCCATCGCCATGCTGATCCGGGCACCCCGGGCCGAGGAGCGCGAGGACCTGCCCGAGCGGCGCCGGCGCTACCTGATCGGCATCCCGGCCGGCCTCGTCGTCGGCCTCGCCTCCGGCTTTCTCGGCATCGGCGGCGGCGTCTTTCTCGGCCCCATCCTCCTCTTCCTCGGCTGGGCCGGCCCCAAGCAGGTGGCGGCGATGAACTCCACCCTCATCCTCATCCTCTCCGCCATTGCCCTCGCCGCCCACGGCCTCAAAGGCGCCATCGAACCCCTGCTCATGCTGCCCCTGGCCGCCGCCGCCCTCGTCGGCGGCTTCATCGGCGCGAGCCTGGCCGAGCGGAAACTCTCCTCGCAGGCGCTGCAGCGCGTGTTCGCGGGCATCATCCTCGTCGCGGCGACCAAAGCCGCCTACGATGCGGTGGCCGGCTGAGGCGTTGCGGTGAGGTGGGGCTTTGGTTAGGCTAGAGGCAGAACAGAACCGGTGAGCGAACCGGCAGGGACCAGGGGCTGTGCATAAGCCGCAACGGGGCGCCCCATAACAAAGGGAGAAATCTCATGAACGACAGAAAATCAATCAGATATGAACAAGCCAGCCAAGGTTATGCGCACATTGCGGCCGGCTTATGCACCTATTCAGGCGTCTAATTAACGTTAGCGGGCAACCGGAGATCACACAGCATATGGCAGTAAATCGAGACAAGCCGGACAGATGGAAAGCCGACATCGCGGAATCAGTCGACATGTACAACGACTGGTTCATGAAGTTCGCGCCAAAGGCCTTCCGTGAGACGCGCATCCAGACCACCAAGGACGTTGAAGCCACTCTCCACTCCACGGGCAACCTCACGAACATCCAACCCGCAACCATGCGGAAGCACCCGGAAATCCTGTCGACGCTTCGCATGTCGACCTGTCCACCCCTCGCCGTGGACCGCCTTATCGGACTCGCAGGCGTGCCGACAAATCTTGTGAAGAGCATGGAACTCGATAAGCGGCTCCCGCCTAGGATGCCCATGAACTTGGCCGACGCGGAGCTGGCCAAGATTGCGGCCATTATCGAGAAAATGGCTGACCCAGACATCTTTGTCTGGCTTGGCCGCAATGAGCCGCCGACCGAGGCCGAAATCCACCGCGCCGCAACCATCATCGCGGACAGGCTTTGCGGAGCCGTCGCAAACCCCATCATTCGCAACGCCCAGGAAAAGCGGCAGCTCGCCGCAATCAAGGCGTGGCTCGAAGCGCGCGGCTACAAGCACCTTCCAGCCGGTAACGGCACGCAGTTCGACGCCATGCCGCCCGGAACCTTCAGCTTCCGGATGAACGTTCCCGTGAAGCTCGAAGGCGGCGTCCAGAGCGTCAACATCCCCGTTGACGCTGTGATCCAATCGAAAAATGCTAAGGCCGGGGCCTTCCCGATCTTCTTTGAGGCGAAATCCGCAGGAGACTTCACCAACACCAACAAACGCCGGAAGGAGGAGGCCGCAAAAATGGCGCAGCTACGGTCTACCTACGGCGCGAAGGTCCAATTCAATCTTTTTCTGTGTGGCTACTTCGACAGCGGATACCTCGGTTATGAGGCCGCCGAGGGCATCGACTGGGTATGGGAACACCGCATCGACGACCTCGCGCTGTTCGGAATCTGACAATGGCAAAATCTATCGACAGCATCGAGAAGCAACGCCTCGCGCTCCAAGCAGAGATCGACGGTCGGAAAACACAGGCCGAGCGTAACCGCCTCGGCCAGTTCGCCACGCCGACCGCGCTCGCCGCAGACATTCTCCAATATGCCGCTTCCCTTCTCCCAGAGGGAGAGAAGGTCCGGTTTTTGGACCCCGCCATCGGCACCGGCTCTTTCTATTCAGCCCTCCGGAAGGTGTTTCCCAAGAAGCGAATCGGTGAAGCCCTCGGTTTCGAGATCGACCCGCTGTACGGGGAACCGGCCTCCGCCCTCTGGGCAAATTCCGGCCTTACGATCAAGCTTGCCGACTTCACCCGCGAAGAACCCTCGCCGTCCTTCAATCTGGTCGTCTGCAATCCGCCCTATGTGCGGCATCACCACTTGCAGAACGGCGACAAGGCCCGCCTCCAGTTCCGCACGCAAGCCGCGAGCGGCATAAAGATCAGCGGCCTTGCCGGTCTCTACTGTCATTTTCTTGGCCTGTCCCATGCCTGGATGACGGACGGCGGAATCGCTGGATGGTTGATCCCGAGCGAATTTATGGACGTGAACTACGGCCGGGCTGTGAAGCGGTACCTCCTCGACAAGGTGACGCTTCTTCACATTCACCGCTTCGACCCGAACGAGGTCCAATTCGTCGATGCGCTCGTCTCCTCCGCCGTCGTTTGGTTCAAGAACGCCACGCCACCGCCTAACCACGAAGTGAAGTTCACCTTCGGCGGCACGCTCTTCGAGCCCAACGTCACGCGGCACGTGCCGGCGCGCGCCCTCGCGCATGAGCCGAAATGGACGCGCTTCCCCGCCTCGGAAGTGCGCGTCCATAACTGCATTCCGACGCTTTCTGACTTCTTCCAGATAAAGCGCGGCCTTGCGACCGGCGACAACGGCTACTTCATCCTCACTGAGGAGGAAATCGCCGCGCGAGGCCTGCCGATGGAGTGCTTCACGCCGGTTCTCCCGAGCCCGCGCTACCTGCAGCAGGACGAAGTGAAGCCGCGTAAGGATGGCACTCCCGACATTGAGCGCCGTCTCTTTCTTCTCGACACGAAGCTCAGCGAAGACGAAATCCGCAGACGTTTCCCCGCCCTGGCTGCCTACCTTGATGAGGGCAAGGCGAAAGGACTACCTGAGCGCTACCTCTGCAAGCACCGTTCCCCCTGGTACGGACAGGAGAACCGCCCTCCGGCCCCCATTGTCTGCACCTACCTCGGACGTGGCGACGCCAAGAGCGGCAGGCCCTTCCGTTTCATCTTCAACGATTCGCGTGCCACAGTTGCAAACGTGTATTTGGCGCTGTACCCAACGTGCGCTCTGGCAAGTGAACTGGATCGCGACCCTAGCCTTCTCCGAAAGATCTGGATCGCTCTCAACAAGCTCCCGCCAGACATGCTTCTTGGTGAAGGCCGGGTTTACGGGGGCGGGCTACATAAGCTAGAGCCGCGTGAACTCAGCAATGTACCTGCGACATTCATACAAGACCTGTTGCCGCAAGTAAGTATCACGAAGAAGGAAAAGCAAATTGAGCTTTTCACCGAGGCATGAAGAGCCCGCTAACAACCGATTGCAGCGGACGGTCCGCTGCGCGGCCCGCCGCTGAACCGGGACGTTATGTGTAATGGAAGCGAAATAATGTCTCCCGAATCGAGCGCCGTACTAAATACAGCAATTGGTGCCGTTCTCGGGTTCGCTGCCGCAGTTTTTGCAGAACCGCTGAGGCATTGGCTCTATCGACCCAGGCTCAAGCTGGAGTTTGGAGACGACCCGGGTTGCAGGGCACGCACTCCTGAACAAGCACAACTACCGGGCCCAAGGCCAGAACAGAGCATTCATGATGCTGACTACATCAGAATAAAGGTCACAAACACCAAACCATCAATTGCCAAGAACTGTCGAGCATATCTGGTCAATATCGAGAAGGCTGATAGTTCTGGAGAATTCAAACCAACAATATACGGCGACAGCATCCCCCTCTCTTGGGCTTGTAGGGGCGCTCAGGCCTATGACCCGTTGGACCTACCGAGAGGGGTTGTGCAGTTTGTCGATGTCATCTCAACAAGAAGCGTGTCTACCGACTTCAAGCCAGAAATTAAACCGATCCCATTCCGGTATATCGATCTCTTTCAGCAACAAGGTAAATTCCGTTTTACCGTGCAAGTTTCTGGTGAGAATGTAAAACCGGTTTTCGTCAAAATAGTTTTTGTTTGGTCTGGGGTATGGGACAGATACGAAGCAAGTCTGGGTTAATTACACATAACCACCGGTTCCACGGGACGGCGTCGCTAACGCGCCGCCGCCCGTGAACCGGAGCGTTAGATTTTTCGGAGGAAGCTGTGGAGAAGTCCTGGAAAGAAGCAATCAAGAAAGTGCTCGCAGAGTCCTCAACGCCGCTGCACTACACGGAAATATCAGAACAAATCCTAAGCCGTGGCTACTACGAGACTGACGGCGCAACCCCCGCGGCAACAGTAAACGCACAACTTGCATCGTCAATAAGACATGATGGTGAAAAGTCGCCATTCATCCGAGTTGGCAAAGGCATATTCGCGCTCAAGAATTCACTGGCAGCAGTAGTTACACCGACCGTATCCCCCAAACAAAAGAAACCAGAAGCTCTTGCCGAGTCCGATGTGGAATCATCTGAATCAATCATTCACTCCTTCGGCATGTATTGGCAGCGTGATCTGGTCGTGTGGCGTAACGATCCGAAAATGTATGGAAAACAACAAGCCCTTTCCAAGCCGGTTGATTTCGGCAAACAGAAGGGCATATATATTCTTTACGACCATCACACCGTGGTATATGTCGGGCGCTCAATTGACCGCCCACTTGGCAAACGCCTTTTTGAGCATACTGTTGATCGCCTTGGCAGTCGCTGGAATCGGTTTTCATGGTTTGGCCTGCTTGATGTAACCCAAGAGGGCAGCCTCCGGGAAACGGCTCTAAACACGTCTCTCGCGGCTCTTGTTGCTACGCTGGAAGCGCTACTCATTGAAGCGCTCGAACCACCACAAAACAGAAAACGCGGCGATGATTTTTCCGCAATCGAATACATTCAAGATATCGACCCAGAATTGAAAGAACGAGAAATACAAAACACTCTTCGCTCTATTGAGCCGCGGATTCAACCACGAAGT
>DDKN01000017.1 GCA_002339725.1 Thiobacillus sp. UBA2597 | reverse complement strand
ATTTTCATTATCCCAGCTTTTTCGCCAGGTCCTCGGCCCGCAGGTGAGTGTACCGCTTCAGCATGGACAGGGTCTTGTGCCCAGTGATGCTCGCGACTTCCATCGAATCGAACACGCCTTTTTCAAAAAGGCGGCTCGTGGCTTCATGCCGCAGGTCGTGGAAACGGAGATCCTCGATGCCGGCGCGCGCGCAAGCGCGGCGCCATGTCTTATTGAAGCTGTCCGAGGCTTTCCACCAGTAGAACACGCGACCATCAATCGAGCGCGGCAAGGCTTTCAGGTTCTTCATAATCTCGACCGCCCGGCTGGATAGTGGCACTGCCCGCAAAGCATCGTCGTTTTTGGTTCCTCGGTCATCAATGCCTCGGACAATCATCACCCGTTTTTTGAGGTCAACGTCGGCCCACTTCACGGACAGCAATTCTCCCAGCCGTGCGGCCGTCTCGACGGCAAATTCAATAATCGCGGCCATGTGCGGCTCGGATGCTTCCAAAAGTCGCTTTAGCTCGTCGCCTTCAAGCCGCCGGTCCCTGGCCTTGCCCGCCGGCGGGCGGGCCACCATCTTGCAGGGGTTGGCTGGAAGCACAACCCCCCACTCTTTCCCCGCAAGGTCAATGATTCTGGAGAGTAGGTTTATCTCTTTGCGCACGGTGTCCGGCGAGAAAGCCTCCCCCCGGCTCGACGTGGATTTGAGCCGCTTCTGCCGATAGTCTGCGATGATCTTGCTCGACAGCCCGGCGACCGAATATTTGCCAAGGCCGGCTTCCAGGGCCTTCAGAGCCGGCCCGAAACCGTTGCCTCGCTTCTTCGGCAATTCTTCCAGCCGATAGCGCTCGATCAGGTCCGCGACCGTGGTTTTTTCTGCTTCGGCGCGGGAAATGAAGATGCCACGATCAATCTCGCTCTCAACCTGTCGCGCCCAGGCTTCGGCCTCGCGCCGGGTGTTCCATGTTTTCGAGACAAGCGGATGCCCCTTCCGCTTCACGATCGCTTGCCACTGATATTCGCCGCGCTTTCTGATAGTCGCCATTGCTTGCCTCGGGTGACAAATGGGTGACAACAATTCTAACCGCCACACGCAAACCCAGCAACTAAGCGACTTTCCGGCTTGTTTATTTTCCCCTCCTAAGGGGAGGGTCGCACGTTCGATTCGTGCCGGGGGCGCCAGTTCCCCATCAGCCGGCGAAGGCCATCAATTCCTTGAGTTTCTTCTTGGCCGCGCCCGAGGCCAGGGCGGCGCGCGCCTTGTTGATGCCTTCGGCCAGCGAGCCGGCCACGCCGGCGACATAAATCGCGGCGCCGGCATTGAAGGCCACGATATCGTGTTCGGGCGATTCCGGATCGTCGAAGGCGCGCATGAAGCGTTGCTTGGCCTCTTCGATGTCGGCCACCGCCAGCTGCTCGGACGGGCAATGCACCAGGCCGAAGTCGGCCGGCTCTACTGCGTATTCCGTGATCTGGCCATCCTTCAGCTCGGCGACGAAGCTGACGCCGCCCAGGCTGAGTTCGTCCAGGCCATCGGCCGCGTGCACGACCATGACATGACGGCTGCCCAGCTCGCGCAGCACGGCGGCCAGGAGCGGCACCAGGTCGCGGTGGAACACGCCGAGCACCTGGTTGGGCGCGCCGGCCGGATTGGTCATGGGGCCGAGCAGGTTGAACAGTGTGCGCACCCCGAGTTCGCGCCGCACCGGCGCGGCGTGCTTCATGGCGGCATGATGCTGGGGCGCGAACATGAAGCCGACGCCGATCTCGCGCACGGCCTGGGCGATGCGCTCGGGCGGCAGATCGACCTTGATGCCGAGCGCCTCGAGCACGTCGGCGCTGCCGCACTTGGACGAGACCGAACGGCCGCCGTGCTTGGCCACGTGCGCCCCGGCCGCCGCAGCGACGAAGGCCGCGGCGGTGGAGATGTTGAAGGTGTGGGCGCCGTCACCGCCGGTGCCGCAGGTATCGACCAGGTGCTCGACGCCGGCGAGCGGCACCTTGGTCGACAGCTCGCGCATGACCTCGGCGGCGGCGGCCAGCTCGGTCACCGTCTCGCCCTTGATGCGTAGGGCCATGATGGCACCGGCGATCTGGACCGGCGTGAGGCCGCCGGTCATGATCGCATGCATCAGCGCGTGCATCTCCTCGCGCGTGAGGTTCTCATGCGCGATCAGCTTGGTCAGCAGAGCGGGATAGTTCAGGCTCATCGCGCGCGCTCCTTGAGGAAGTTCGCCAGGAGGTCGTGGCCGTGCTCGGTCAGGATGGATTCCGGGTGGAACTGCACGCCCTCGACCGGCAGGGTCTTGTGGCGCACGCCCATGATCTCGCCGTCCTCGGTCCAGGCGGTGATCTCCAGGCAATCGGGCAGGCTTTCGCGCTCGATCACCAGCGAGTGGTAGCGGGTGGCGCGGAAGGGATTGGGCAGGCCGCGGAACACCCCGATGTCCTTGTGGTGGATCAGCGAGGTCTTGCCGTGCATGAGTTGCTTGGCATGGACGATCTTGCCGCCGAAGGCCTGGCCGATGCTCTGGTGGCCCAGGCAGACCCCCAGAATCGGCACCTTGCCGGCAAATTCCTTGATCAGGGGTACCGACACGCCCGCCTCGTTCGGCGTGCAGGGGCCGGGCGAGATCACGATGTGATCGGGCTTCAAGGCCGCGATGGCGGCAAGGTCGATCTCGTCGTTGCGGAAAACCCTGACCTCCTCGCCCAGTTCCCCGAAGTACTGCACCAGGTTGTAGGTGAAGGAATCGTAGTTGTCGATCATCAGCAGCATTATTCGGCCTCCCCATCGATGCCGGCCAGGGCGATCTCCGCCGCCCGCACCACCGCCAATGCCTTGTTGCAGGTCTCGGTCCATTCGTTGTCGGGCACCGAGTCGGCGACGATGCCCGCCCCCGCCTGCACATAGAGCACCTGGTCCTTGATCACCGCGGTGCGGATGGCGATGGCCAGATCCATGTCGCCATTGAAGCCGAGATAACCCACCGCGCCCGCGTAGATGCCGCGCTTGGTCGGCTCCAGCTCATCGATGATCTCCATCGCGCGCACCTTGGGCGCGCCGGACACGGTACCGGCCGGGAAGGTGGCGCGCAGCACGTCCATGGCATTGAGGCCCGGCTTGAGCTTGGCCTCGACGTTGGACACGATGTGCATCACATGCGAATAGCGCTCGATCACCATCCGCTCGGTGACCTTGACACTGCCGGTCTGCGCCACGCGGCCGGCGTCGTTGCGGCCGAGGTCCATGAGTTGCACGTGCTCGGCCAGCTCCTTCGGGTCGGCCAGGAGGTCCTGCTCGAACTTGAGGTCCTCCTCGCGCGTGACGCCGCGCGGCCGGGTGCCGGCGATGGGCCGCACGGTGACGGTGTCGCCTTCCAGCCGCACCAGAATTTCGGGCGAGGCGCCGACCACATGGAAGTTGCCCATGTCGTAATAGAACAAATAGGGCGAGGGATTGAGACTGCGCAGGCTGCGATAGAGCGCAAGCGGGTGCGCATGAAACGGCCGGCGCATGCGCTGCGACAGCACCACCTGCATGATGTCGCCCTCGAAGATGTAGCGCTTGGCCTTTTCCACGGCTGCCTTGAACGCGGCCTCACCAAACTCCGAGACCGCCTCGGCTGCCTCGCCCCGCTCGTCCCTGGGCGGCGACACCGGTTTGCGCAACTGGTCCGCCAGCGCGTGCAGGCGGGCCTGGGCTGTGACATAGGCCTCGGGCTGCATCGGGTCGGCATAAACGATCAGGCTCAGGCGGCCGGAGAGGTTGTCGACCACCACCAGTTCATCGGAGAGCAGGAGCAGGATGTCGGGTGTGCCGAGTGCGTCCGGCTTGTGGGTATGGGCGAGTTTCTTCTCGACATAGCGCACGGTGTCGTAGCCGAAATAGCCGCACAGGCCGCCGGGAAAGCGCGGCAGGCCGTGGGGCGCGGCAGCCCTGAACCGTTTGAGATAAGCCTCGACGAAGGCGAGTGGGTCGGCCGCATCGCATTGTTCGATCGGCTTGCCGTCCTGTTCGACGCTGACGAAATGTTCATGCACCCGCAGCACGGTGCGCGCCGGCAGGCCGATGAAGGAGTAGCGGCCGAAACGCTCGCCCCCGACCACTGATTCCAGCAGATAGGAATAGGGTTGGTTCGCCAGCTTGAGGTAGATCGCCAGCGGCGTATCCAGGTCCGCCGGCAGGGTCTTGACCAGCGGAATGCGGTTGTAGCCCGCGCGGGCGAGGTCGTTGAATTCTTGTTCGGTCATGGTGATCCTCCGGGAAATGGGTTGCGATCGATGCAGGGCAGTTCAGTGCTGCCAGCGCCATCGCCGACCGGATGTCATCTCCAAGAGGTTCATGTTTAAGCCTTGCGAATCAGTTTGCACGCCTCGATCAGGCTGGGCACGACGGCATCCGCCTCCAGCTCGTCGACCGGACGGCCCCGGTTGTAGCCATAGGGCACGACGAAGACGTGGCAGCCTGCGGCCCGGGCGGCCTGAACGTCGTTGAGTGAATCGCCGATCAGCAGCATCTCGGCCGGTTTGATCTTGAACTGCTCGCAGGCATGCAGCAGCGGCAGCGGGTCGGGCTTTTTCCTGGGCAGGATGTCGCCGGACAGAATGAGATCGAAGAAGCCGTGCAGGCCGGTGTCTTTCAACAACGGCAGAGTGAACTTCTCGGCCTTGTTGGTGATGCAACCCATGCGATAGCCGGCGGCACGCAGCGCGACCAGGCCTTCGGGTACGCCGTGAAACGGGTGGCTCTGGCGACTGACGTTCTCCAGATAATGCCGTTCGAATATCGGCAGAGCCCGCTCGAACAGTTCCGGCGGCGGCTCGGCCTGCATGTCCCGGGTGAGCACCCGCTTGACCAGGCGCGACACGCCATTGCCGATGTAGGTCTTGACGGTCGCCTCGTCGATCGGCGGCAGATCAAGATCCGCGGCCATGCGCTGGGCGGCCAGCGCCAGATCGGGTGCGGTGTGCAGCAGGGTGCCGTCGAGGTCGATGACCACGGCCTTGATGGGTAATGGTGTTGCTTTATGCATTCAATTCTCTTTCAGCGCAAAGGACGCGCGGCCTCGCGCAGAAAATGCCTTTGACTTTGCGTTTCTGGGCGGCCTTTGCGCTTACCTAAAATCGTCAAGCCTTGGCCAACTCGGCGCGCATGGCGGCGATGACGCTGTCGTAACGGTGCGGGTCGCTGTCCTTGGCGGCGCCGAACACGGCGGAACCGGCGACGAAGGTGTCGACCCCGGCCCGGGCCACTTCCAGGATGTTGGCCGGGCCGACCCCGCCATCGATCTCCAGGCTGACGTCGAGCCCCTTGGCATCGATCATCTGACGCACCTTGCGCGCCTTGTCCAGCACATAGGGGATGAACTTCTGGCCACCGAAGCCGGGGTTGACCGACATCAGCAGCACCATGTCGATCTTGTCCAGGGTGTACTCCAACACGTCGAGCGGCGTGGCCGGGTTGAACACCAGGCCGGGCTTGCAGCCGGAATCGCGGATCAGGCCGATGGTGCGGTCGATATGCTCGGAGGCCTCGGGGTGGAAGGTGATGTAGGTGGCGCCGGCCTTGGCGAAGTCGGGGATGATACGGTCGACCGGCTTGACCATCAGGTGCACGTCGATCGGCGCGGTGACGCCGTGCTTGCGCAGGGCCTCGCAGACCAGGGGGCCGATGGTCAGGTTGGGCACGTAGTGGTTGTCCATCACGTCGAAATGGACGATGTCGGCGCCGGAGGCGAGCACGTTGTCCACTTCCTCACCCAGCTTGGCGAAGTTGGCGGACAGGATGCTGGGGGCGATGCGGAACTTCGACATGATGACTTCCTCAATAGGCAATTGAAACCGGCATTTTAGCCGTTAGCCGCCCGCTCTGGACAGGCCAGGCCAAATCGCGTGTAATCGAAGCCGTTCCCGAGAGAAAGACCATGTCGGACAGCAGGAAATATCAGATCACCATCGTCCCCGTCGCCACCTACATCCCCGAGCAGTCGGACGAGTCGGCCAACCGTTACGTGTTTGCCTACACCATCACCATCACCAACACCGGCGAAGTGGCGGCCCAACTGATCTCCCGTTTTTGGCAGATCACGGATGCCAACCAGGAAACCCAGGAAGTACGCGGCCTCGGGGTGGTGGGTGAACAACCCTTCCTCAAGCCGGGCGACAGTTTCGAGTACACCAGCGGCACCGCCCTGGCCACCCCGGTGGGCACCATGAAAGGCTCCTACCAGATGATGGCCGAAGACGGCCAGGCCTTCGAGGCCGAGATCCCGGAGTTCGTGCTGAGCATGCCGCGCGTTTTGCATTGAGCCGGTGTCCCTCAAACACAGCTACCGTCTGTTCGCGCCGATCTATGACGCGCTGATCGCCAGCCCGTCGGCGTCATTGCGGGTACGCAGCCTGGCCCGGCTGCAGGCCCTGCCCGCCGCCGATGTCCTGATCAGCGGCATCGGCACCGGCCTCGATCTGCCCCATCTGCCCGCGCACCACCGCTATACCGGGCTCGACCTCACCCCGGCCATGCTCAAGCGCGCACTGCCACGCGCGGCCGGCCTGGACATTCGTTTTGTCCAGGGCGACAGCCAACGGCTGCCTTTTCCCGAGGCCCAATTCGATCACGTGCTGCTGCATCTGATCTTGGCGGTCGTGCCGGACCCGTCGGCCTGCCTGGCCGAGGCCCTGCGCGTGCTGCGCCCGGGCGGCACGATCCGCATCCTGGACAAATTCCTCCGGCCTAACCAGGTCGCCCCCCTGCGCCGCCTGTTCAACCCGATCTCGCGCCGGCTCGCCACCCGCCTCGATGTGGTGTTCGAGGATCTGCTGGCCGCCAATCCGACGGCACAATTGATCAGTGACCAGCCGGCCCTGCTCTCCGGCTGGTTCCGCCTGATCGAACTGCGCAAGCCGGACTGACGCCACCGTAGCTTGCTATACTCGCCCGCCTTCGCTTGCCACGCATGCCCCATATTCCCGCAGTGAACCCGACCCGGCTCCTTCCCGCGCTCGTCCTGGCCCTGTTGGCCGGTTGCGCCGCCGTGCCCTCCCCGCGTGAGGTGCCGGCCAAACCGACCAGTCCGGCGGCCGCCACGGCCAGCACGCCCGTACCGGCCGCGCCGCCGGCCGCACCCGCGCCGCCGGCCCCGACGGCCGAAACCTCCGCCCCGCCTCCGCCCGCGCCGACACCGACGCAGCCAACCCCCATGCCCTGGCTCAAGGCCGCGGAGTTCAAGCAACTGCCCGGTTGGACCGAGGATGACCTCACCCAGGCCTGGCCAGCCCTGCTCCTCTCTTGCAGGGGCATCGGCAAACAGCCGGCCTGGGCCAGAACCTGCCAGGCGGCGGAACAGCTCAGCCGGTCCGATGCCGAAGGTGTGCGCCGCTTCTTCGAAACCCATTTCCGCCCTTATCAGGTGCTGCAGGCCGAAGGCGGCGAGGAAGGCCTGATCACCGGTTATTACGAGCCCCTGCTGCGGGGCAGCCGCAGCTTCGGCGGCAACTACATCTACCCGCTCTACGCCGCGCCGGACGACCTGCTGATCGTCGACCTGGCCAGCCTCTACCCGGAACTGAAGAACCTGCGCCTGCGCGGCCGGCTTCAGGGCAAGCGGGTCGTACCGTATTTCTCACGTGCCGAGATCGAGGCCGGCAATGCCCCGGTGCGGGGCAAGGAACTGGTCTGGGTGGACGACCCGATCGAGCTGTTTTTCCTGCAGATCCAGGGCTCCGGCCGGGTGCAGCTGGAGACCGGCGAGATGATGCGGGTGGGCTATGCCGAGCAGAATGGCCATCCTTACAAATCGATCGGCAAATGGCTGGTCGACCAGGGTGAACTGACCCTGGACAAGGCCTCGATGCAGGGCATCAAGGAGTGGGCGCGCAAAAACCCGGAAAAACTCAACATGCTGCTCAACACCAACCCGAGCTATGTCTTCTTCCGGGAACTGCCGAATCACCTGTCCGGCCCCTTGGGTGCGCTCGGGGTGCCGCTCACGGCCGAGCGCAGCGTCGCCATCGATCCGCGCGCCATCCCGCTCGGCGCGCCGATCTGGCTCGCCACCACCCGACCCAATTCGCCCGAACCGCTCAACCGGCTGATGCTGGCTCAGGACACCGGTGGCGCCATCCGCGGCAATGTCCGGGCCGACTTTTTCTGGGGCTTCGGCGAAGCCGCCGGCCAACAGGCCGGGGCGATGAAGCAGAAGGGGCGCATATGGGTATTACTACCTAGGGACTATCCCCTTGTTTTGACTGGCACAAATGTCAAATCTGGGTTATAAAGAAACCGTTTGAAACCTTCCCATCAGGAGTTCGCGATGGAAGCCATCTCCTCCCTGGCCGCGAGCCAGGCACGCTATGCCGCCGAGGCCGGCCAGATTGCCCTGCAAAGCGCCGCCGAATCCGAGCAGCGCGTGGCGCAAATGGTGGCCAAACAGGTCGAGCAGGTTCAGCCGGCCAAACAATCGGCCTCGACCAACCCGGATTACCTGGGTCAGAACGTCGACGTCTACGCCTGAGACCCGGCCAAGGGTCTCGATTCGCCCTCTTCCAAGAACTCAATCGAGTTCGAACACCACTTTGAAATAACCCTCGTAGCGCACCGGCCGGCCCTGCCGGCGGGCCGGCTCGAAGCGCGCCTGGCCAAAGGCCTGCACGCTCGCCGTCTCGAACACGCCGACCGGTGCGGCCTCGACCACTTCCGCCGCCTGCACCACGCCGAACTCGTCGATCTTGAGCCGCAGCTTGACCCACCCCGTCTGGCCGCGCCGGCGCGCCGCCTCGGGATAGACCGGCTCGATCGGGCTCAGCGCCCGGGGATGGCTGTCGACCTCGCGCGCGCCATACCAGCGCATATCCAGCATCGAGGGCACGGCCATGGGCGGCCGCTCGGGCTCCGCCTTGGCCGCAGGCTGGCTGCTGCTGGTCTCGGCCAGCGGAGCCGCCGTTTGGGCCGGCTCCGGCACCGGCGCGGTGGCCGCCTCGGGCTTGGACGGGGCTGTCGGCCGTACCAGGGGTTCGGTCAGAGCTGCCGGCGGCGCCGGGCTTGAGGGGCCTGGCCCCAGCGCCTGCAAGCGCACTTCGATCACTGTCTCCGTGCCGAGCTCCTGCACCGGCGCCACCTGGATCAGGCCCAGCAAGGCCAGATGCAAAGCGAGGGAAAGCAGGAGCGCACGCCAGAAGGGCGTCTGCAGGGTTTGTCGCAACAGGCCGGGCGCAGGAAATGACATGCCGCCCAGTATAAATGCACCGCGCCCGCCCTTCAGGGCTTGGCTACAATGCCCGAATACCTGGATCAGGAGGCTTTTTCATGAAACGCGGCGTCTGTCTCATCGGGCTCATGCTCCTGTTGTCCCCCATCGCCCGGGCTGCCGTGCAAATCGAGCAGATCACCCTGAAGGCGCCCGGCGCCGAGGTGCCGGTGGACATCGCCATCCCTGAGGGCAAAGGCCCCTTCCCGCCGGTGCTGTTCATCCATGCCAAGCGCGGCATCGACGAGAACGAGCGTCGGCACATCGAAGAACTGGCGCAGCAGGGCTTCTTGGTGGTGATGCCGGACTGGCAGAGCGGGCGCATGATCGAGCGCTGGCCCTCGGAACACAACCCGGAGACCGAACTCGATGTCGAGGCAGCCATGGACTTCCTGATGAAGCACCCCAGAGCATGCAAAATGCCGATCGGCATCGTCGGCCAGTCGCGCGGCCCTTATTACGCCATCCGCCTGGCCGCCAAGCGGCCCAAGGACATCGCCGCCATCGTCAGCTATTACGGCCACATGCAGAACCCGAATGCGCCGGAACCGGACCAGCTGTTCCGCGTCGCGCCCGAGGTCATGCAGCTGACCACGCCCATGCTGTTTCTCATCGGCGAGGCCGATTTCGAGCTGCGCCGGATCAACGGCGGACGCGCCTTCTATGCCTTGTGGGAACGCGGTGTGCCGGTGGAATACCAGGTCTATCCCATGGCCCGGCGCGCCTTCGATTTCCGCGCCGACCAGAGCCCGGAAGAAAAGATCGCGGCGCGGCACGCCCGGCAGCGGGCGCAGGCCTGGCTCACCCGCTGGATGAAGCTGGGCCCGGGCGGCGCCTGCCGCTGAGCCCCGGCTAATTGGTCTTGGCAGCCTCTTTGAGCAGGGCCTCGATCTTGTCGGCCTGGAGGTAGCCCGGCACCCGACGGCCATTGGCGAACACCAGGGTCGGCGTGCCGCTGATGCCGAGCTTCTGGCCCAAGGCCACGTTCTCGTCGATCGGGTTCTTGCAATCGGCCACCTTGGCCGGCTGTTTGCCGCGCAGCATCAGGTCTTGCCACGCCTTGGCCCGGTCCTTGCTGCACCAGATCTGCTTGGACTTGCGTCCGGCATCCGGGTGCAGGCTGGCGATGGGATAGGGAAACATGTAAATGGTCAGGTT
>DDKN01000070.1:2663-24536 GCA_002339725.1 Thiobacillus sp. UBA2597 | reverse complement strand
GTCGCCGCTGTTGTAGGCGGGCTGGCCGCAGCAGGTCTGCTGTGGCGGCACCACCACCTCGGCACCCAGGCCCTCGAGCAGGCGCACCGCGGCGAAACCGACGCTGGGCCGCATGAGGTCGACGAGGCAGGTGACGAACAGGGCGACGCGCATGCCCGCCTCAATACCCGAACTCGCCCTGCCACTGGCCGTGCCGGTAATCCAGCCTGAGCCAGTGCGGCAGGAAGCGCTGGGGCTCGCCAGTGGGCAAATCGACCAGCATGTCGTCGGGCTCGGTGTCAGCCATCGAGCAGCCGCCCCGGCTCATCACCGGACGGAAGGCGAGGCTGAGGTCCTGGCCGATCCACGCCACCTCACCCCGCTGCGGCACATTGAAATGCACCCGCTTGCGGATCAGGCAGCTGAAATACAGCTCCATTTCCACATGCAGCGGCGTGGCGCGCGCCGCCAGGGCGCGCTGTGCCGCGTCGGTCAAGGTCACTTTGAGTTCACGCCCGAGCAAGTGTACCTGATGGTCCATGGCATCCCTTCAAGCTTTCAAATGCGCGCGGCCGCCCTGCAACTCGTACACCGCGCCGCCCACCGGCACCTCGGTCACCCAGCCCAGCCGCTGGCGCACGGTCTCGGCGAAGCCGAGCGCCGTCGCCTCCTCGCCGTGGACGACGAAGGTGGTCTGCGGCGGCTGGCCAAAGCGGGCCAGCCAGTCGAGCAGGGCGTCGCGGTCGGCGTGGGCCGACAGACCGCCCAGTGTATAGAGATCGGCCCGCACCGGCACCCATTCCTGAAAGATCTTCACCGTGCGGGCGCCGTCGACCAGCTTGCGGCCCAGGGTGCCCTGGGCCTGGAAGCCGGAGATGAGCACCGTGCACTCCGGCCGCGGCAGGTTGAACTTGAGATGATGCTTGATGCGGCCTGCGTCGCACATGCCCGAGGCCGAGATGATCACCGCGCCCTGGCTGATCTTGTTGAGCGCCATCGAGTCCTCGACGCTTTCGGTGAAACGGATATAGGGGGTGTTGTCCTTGCCGCTCGCCCAGGCCATGAGGTCGCGCGCCTCGGCATCGAGCTGCGCCATGTGCTTCAGGGTGAGCTCGGTGGCCGCCGCGGCCATGGGCGAATCGACGAAGATCGCGGTGTGCGCCGGGATGCGGCCGTCGCGGATGAAACTGGCCAACAGATAAAGGATCTCCTGGGTGCGGCCGACCGCGAAGGACGGGATGATGACATTGCCCTTTTTGCGCACCAGGGTGTCGTTCAGGGCATACACGAATTCCTCGATGGTGGCGGCGAAGGTCTTGTGCAGCCGGTTGCCGTAGGTCGACTCGATCAACAGGTAATCGGCCCCGGCGATCACGGCCGGGTCGTTCATCAGGGGCCGGCCGGGCATGCCGATGTCGCCTGAGAACACCAGCTTGCGGGTGGCGTCCTTCTCCTGCAGCCAGACCTCGACGATGGCCGCGCCCAGGATGTGGCCGGCATCGCGGTAGCAGGCGCGCACGCGCGGATGCGGCTCGACCGCCGCATCGTAGTCCACCCGCTTCAGGTGTTTGAGCGCGGCCTGGGCCTGGGCCACGGTGTAGAGCGGCGCCACCTCGGGCTTGAGTGCGCCACGCCGCTTGCGCACGTCGTAGTTGCGCCACTCCGCCTCTTTTTCCAGGATGAAGGCCGAGTCCGGCCACATCACCCGCACCAGGTCGGCCGTGGCCTCGGTGCAATAGACCGGGCCGCGAAAGCCCAGGTTGACCAGGCGCGGGATCAGGCCGGAGTGATCGATGTGGGCATGGGTGAGCAGGACGAAATCCAGTTGCTCCGGGTCGAAGCTCGGCGTGTGCCGGTTCTTGATCTCGGCCGCCTTGCCGCCCTGGAACATGCCGCAGTCGACCAGAAAGCGCAGGCCTTCCGACTCCACCAGGTAGCAGGAGCCGGTCACCTCGCGGGCGGCCCCGAAAAAGGTCAAGCGCATGCGGCGTCCCCTCTCTTTTTTCTCAGGGTATCACGGCCGGCAGGGAATCGCTGGGCGCGGCGCGACCTTGAACCGGCTTGGGCGCAGCCGGGGGACGGGGCAAGACCGATTAGCCGCCTGCGCGGGCACGACCGGGCGATCAGCCCTTCCCTAGCAGATGCCGGCGCACAGCCCCTTGAGCACCATGTCGGTGTAGCTGACGATGCCGACGATCTTGCCCCGGTCGATCACCGGCGCGCGCGACAGGCCGAACTTGTCGAACAGACGGGCGCAATAGCGGATGTCCATGGCGGGGTCGACCGCGATCACCGGCTTGGACATGATCTCGTACACGTTCACCCGTTCCGGCGCCCGGTCCTTGGCCATCACATAGCGGGCGATGTCGGCCAGCAGCACGATGCCGTATTCGTCGTCCTCGTGGCGCTTGTCGACGATCAGGCACTTGGTCTCCACGTGCTTCATCTTGCGCAGGGCCTCGGCCACCGTGGTCAGGCCGTCGACCATGTCGACCTGGGGCTTCATCACGTCGCGCACCCGGATGACTTTTCTTTCCGCGTCGGTCATATCTCTTCCTCCACGCTTTCGCTCAATTTGCTGATCTGGAACCGCACGCCCACCGCGTCCTCGACGTCGATCTGGAAGGCGATGCCGGTGCCGGGCGACTCGTCGAAGTCGCCCACCTGGGCGATCTTCTCCAGGATGCGTCGGCTCATGTGCTCCTCGACCAGGAGCAGGATCACGTCGCGCTGCGCCTCCAGGCTCAGGCCGAAGAAGGTCTTGCTTGGCTTGAGCCCCTCGCCGCGTGCCTGGTTGAGCACAGTCGCCCCGGTGGCGCCGGTCTCGCGTGCCGCCTCCAGGATGGCCTCGGTCTTGACGTCGTCCGCCATCACGATAATCAGTTTGAAGTGCATGATGCCCTCCTTCCTCGATAAGCTTAGCCGGTGGAGCCGGCCCTGGCTGCATGGTTTCGTGCGGCGCGGCGCGCGCGCCACTCGCTCAGCTGGGCGTAGCCCATGACGCTGATCATGGGACACATCACGGTGATCGAGATCAGGCCGAAGCCGTCCAGCATCGGGCTGCGGCCGGGAATGGTGCTGGCCAGGCCCAGGCCGAGCGCCGCCACCAGCGGCACGGTCACGGTCGAGGTGGTCACCCCGCCCGAATCATAGGCGAGCGGGATGATGGCGCGCGGCGCGAACAGCGTCTGCACGATGACGATGAGATAGCCGGCGATGATGACGCCGGACAGCGGCAGGCCGCTCACGATGCGGAAGGTGCCCAGGGCGATGCCGACCGAGGCGCCCAGCGCCACCGCGACGCGCAAGCCCCAGACCGAAATGGTGCCGCCGGAGACCTGGTTCGCCTTGAGCGCCACCGCGATCAGCGACGGCTCGGCGATCGGCGCGGCAAAACCGATGGCGGCGGCGAAGGCATAGACCCAGAGATAGTCCAGCCAGCAGGGCTGCAGGCCGGCCGCGGCGCCGGCATACAGAAAGGCCGGATCGGTGAGCTGCTCGGCCATCAGGCGGCCAAGCGGGAACAGTGCCGCCTCCAGCCCTTCCAGGAACAAGGCCAGGCCGATCAGCACATAAACGAAGCCCAACATCACCCGGGGCAGATTGGGAATGGGCCGGCGCAGCACGAACACCTGGAAGCCGAACAGGATGACGGCGATGGGCAGGATGTCGCGCAGCGTGGCCCAGGCGGTCGCGGCGAGGGAGAGCAGGCCGTCCATCAGATCAGCATTCCGTAGCCCATGACGAAGATCATGGGCGTAAGCGAGGCGAAGGCGATCAGGCCGAAGCCGTCGACCATGGGATTGCGCCCCTTGATCGAGGCGGCCAGACCGACGCCGAGCGCGGTGACCAGCGGCACGGTCACGGTCGAGGTGGTCACCCCGCCCGAGTCATAGGCGATGCCGACGATCTCGCGCGGCGCGAACGGTGTCATCAGCATCACGCCGATATAGCCGCCGATGATGAAATACTGGATCGGCCAGCCCTTGATGATGCGGACGACGCCCAAGGCGACCGCCGCCCCTACCGACAGGGCCACCGTGATGCGCAGGCCCAGGGTGTAGTCCGCCCGGGCGGCCTCGGTGTCCGCGATCATGCCGCCGCCGGCGGCGACCTTGGCCGCCTCCTCGGCGATCGCGATCAGGGCCGGCTCGGCCACCGTGGTGGAAAACCCCAGGGCGAAGGCGAAGGCGAGCAGCCACCAGATGTTGCCCTTGCGCGCGAAGCCGTAGGCCATGGTCTCGCCGATCGGGAACAGGCCATACTCCAGGCCGCGGATGAACAGGGCCAGGCCGACCACCACCATCAGGCTGCCAGAGAGGATCCGGCCCAGATCGGGCAGCGGCTGCTGCAGGACCACCAGCTGGAAAAAGGCCACCACCAGCACGATGGGCAACAGATCGCGCGCGCTGCCGCGCATGGCCAACAGGAGGTCGAGAGCGAGTGCCTTCAAGATCGGGTTCCGGCGGCGGCTTTTCGGATTTGCATATCTCAAATTACACCACGGCAAGACCGGCGTGAAGCTTGCCGGCAGACGCCCGGCTCGGGGATACTGGCCGGCGATCGTCGAACGCCCCATGTCCCGCCGCCCCGACTGGCTTAGGCCCTACCGCACCCTGCTCGCCCACTACGGCCCGCAACACTGGTGGCCGGGCGAGACGCCGTTCGAGGTCATGGTCGGCGCCGTGCTCACCCAGAACACGGCCTGGAGCAATGTGGAAAAGGCCATCGCCAATCTCAGGCGCGCCCGGGCGCTCAGCTGCGGCGCCATCCTGAAGCGGAGCGAGACCGAGCTGGCCCAACTGATCCGACCGGCCGGCTACTTCAACGTCAAGGCCAGGCGCCTGAAACACCTGTGCGCCTTTCTCGAGGCCCAGGGCGTCGCGCGCCAGCCGGAACGCCTGCGCGACACAGGCACGCTGGCCGAGCTGCGCCACCGGCTGCTGGCGGTACACGGCGTGGGCGAGGAGACGGCCGATTCCATCCTGCTCTATGCCCTGAACCTGCCGAGCTTCGTGGTCGACGCCTATACCCGGCGCATCTTCGGCCGCCTGGGCCTGATCGCGGGCGACGAAACCTATCACCGGATCCAGGCCGCCTTCGAGGCTGCCCTGCCGCGCGAGGTCGCGCTCTACAACGAATACCACGCCCTGATCGTGCAGCTGGGCAAATCGGCCTGCCGCCCCAGGCCGCGCTGCGGGGAATGCCCCTTGCGCCGGTTCTGCCCCGGCCGCCTCTAGCCCCGCCCCAAGCCGGAGCGCATGGCACCAAAACCGCCCCGCATATCCCGCGCTCGCCGGCCACGCGCCCGATACAGCGCCGCTTCTGATCTGGCACGGTTTCTGCAATGGGTGCGTCACCCACCCCGTCATCTATGGAGCGCGCCATGAACCGCCTGGAAGTCACCGACCTCATCGTCACCAACAAGCACAAGAAGAACCTGAGCTGGAGCGACATCGCCCAGCAGATCGGCCTGAGCAAGGAATGGGTCACCGCCGGCTGTCTGGGCCAGATGACCTTCAACGCCGAGCAGGCCGCCAGCCTCGGCAAATTGCTCGATCTGCCTGACGAGGCGGTACGCCAGTTGCAAGTGGTGCCCTACAAAGGCTCGCTGCCCGGCGCCGTGCCGACCGATCCGCTGCTCTATCGCTTCTACGAACTGCTCCAGGTCTACGGCACCACCATCAAGGCCCTGATCCACGAGGAATTCGGCGACGGCATCATGAGCGCCATCGACTTCTCGATGGACATCCAGCGCCTGCCCGACCCCAAGGGCGACCGGGTCGAGATTGTGCTCAACGGCAAGTTCCTGCCCTACAAGACCTATTGAGCCCGCGGCGGGCGGGGCTGACGCCGTCCGCCCGCCCGGCTATGCTATGCCTCCCCATCAAGCACACCGAGGAGGCCCCATGACCAAATTCTTGCTCGCCCTGAGCGTCCTGCTGTTCGCCGCCGGCGCCGCCCACGCCGAAGTGCGCGGCCACGAGATCACCTACAGCGCCGACGGCACCACGCTCAAGGGCTACATCGCCTACGACGACAAGATCAAGGGCAAGCGCCCGGGCGTGCTGGTGGTGCACGAGTGGTGGGGCCACAACGACTACGCCCGCAAACGCGCGCGCATGCTGGCCGAGATGGGCTACCTGGCCCTGGCGGTCGACATGTACGGCGATGGCAAGACCGCCAATCACCCGGACGACGCCAAGCAGTTCATGCTGGCGGTGACCAGCAACATGGATGTGCTCAAGGCCCGCTTCAACGCCGGCCTGAAATACCTCCAGGGCAGCCGCATCGTCGAACCGGACAACATCGCCGCCCTGGGCTACTGCTTCGGCGGCGCCGTGGTGCTCAACATGGCGCGCCTGGGCACCGACCTCAAGGGCGTGGTGAGCTATCACGGCAGCCTGGGCACCGCCACTCCGGCCGAACCGGGCAAGGTCAAGGCCAGGATCGCCGTGTTCACCGGCGCCGACGACCCGATGATCCCGAGCGCCCAGATCGATGCCTTCAAGGCCGAGATGGACAAGGCCAAGGTGAACTACACGCTCACCGTCTATCCGGGCGCCAGGCACAGCTTCACCAACCCGGATGCCGACGAGATCGGCCGGAAGTTCAATATGCCGGTCGCCTACAACGCCGAGGCCGACAAGGACTCCTGGGCCCAAACCGGCGCCTTCCTGAAAGAAGTGTTCAAGAAGTAAGCCGGCTGCCCGCGCTTTGCCGGGCCGCCCAAGCACCGCTCCCCCTCCCCAGCCCTCCCCCGCGTGCGGGGGAGGGCGTCCGGCCGAGCTTTTTGTGCGCGCTGCCCTTTGAGCCCTCCCGCGCGTGCGGGGGAGGGAGTCCATCGCGCGATCAGCAAGGCCATGCCGAGCCCTCTTTCGTGTGCGGGGGAGGGCGCCAATCTCTCGCAGCTACCCATGCAAACAACCCTCCCCAGCGTGCGGGGGAGGGCGCAGGGTTGATGGGGGAGGCGCGCGTGCATCAACCCTCCGCTTGCGGCGTTGTGGTCATCCCCCCACGGCTGGGGGCAGGCCAGGCGGTGGAATTTTTGCTTGACTGCCGACTGATATTTCCATGATCATGAAAATATGGAAATCAAACAGACCGTCCAGCGCCTCGCCGCCCTCGCCCAGGAAAACCGTCTGGCCATCTTTCGCCTGCTGGTCCAGGCCGGCGCACCCGGCCTGGCCGCCGGCAAGATCGCCGAGGCCCTGAACCTCGCCCCGGCCACCCTCTCCTTCCACCTGAAGGAACTGGCCCATGCCGGACTGGTGCAGGCGCGTCAGGAAGGGCGCTTCATCTACTACTCGGCCGACTACGCGGCGATGAACGCGCTCATCGCCAGCCTCACCGAAAACTGCTGCGGCGGCGCGCCCTGCCTGCCCGCCTGCCAGCCCCCGCAGGAGCAGACGGCATGAGTGCACAGTGTGAAGTCGCGGCGAAACAGGCGGCCGGCGCCGAGCTCGGCGTCTTCGAGCGCTGGCTCTCGCTCTGGGTGTTCCTCGCCATCGCCGTCGGCATCGCCCTGGGTCAGGCCGTCCCCGCCCCATTCCAGGCCCTGGGCGCCCTGGAGGTGGCCAAGGTCAACCTGCCGGTGGGCCTTTTGATCTGGGTGATGATCATCCCCATGCTGCTCAAGATCGATTTCGCCGCCCTGCACGCGGTGAAACAGCATTGGCGCGGCATCGGCGTGACCCTGTTCGTCAACTGGGCGGTCAAGCCCTTTTCCATGGCCCTGCTCGGCTGGGTCTTCATCCGCCATCTGTTCGCGCCGTATCTGCCGGCCGAGCAGCTCGACAGCTATATCGCGGGCCTCATCCTCCTGGCCGCCGTGCCCTGCACCGCCATGGTCTTCGTCTGGAGCCACCTCACGAAGGGCGATCCCAACTTCACCTTGAGCCAAGTCGCGCTCAACGACGTGATCATGATCTTCGCCTTCGCCCCCATCGTAGGCCTGCTGCTGGGGTTGTCCGCCATCACCGTGCCCTGGGACACCCTGCTGCTGTCGGTGCTGCTCTACATCGTGATCCCGGTGCTGCTGGCCCAGGTTTGGCGCCGCTGGCTGCTCGCCCGCGGCGAGGCCGTGTTCCAGACCACGCTCAAGCGCCTGCATCCCATCGGCATCGCCGCCCTGCTCGCCACCCTGGTGTTGCTGTTCGCCTTCCAGGGCGAGGCCATCCTGGCGCAGCCCCTGGTGATCGCCCTGCTCGCCGTGCCCATCCTGATCCAGGTCTATTTCAACTCGGGCCTGGCCTATCTTTTGAACCGCAAATTCGGCGTCGCCCACTGCGTGGCCGGCCCCTCGGCCCTGATCGGCGCCTCCAACTTCTTCGAGCTGGCCGTGGCCGCCGCCATCTCCCTGTTCGGCTTTGAGTCCGGCGCGGCGCTGGCCACCGTGGTCGGCGTGCTGATCGAGGTGCCGGTCATGCTCTCGGTGGTGAAGATCGTCAACCGCAGCCGCGCCTGGTACGAGGCCGGCGCAGTCAAAACTTGATGATTTTTTTACTGCGAAGGCCGCAAAGAACACCAAGTAAAAACACTTCGAACCTCGATGCGCGGGTAACCGACGGCAGCGCATTTCGCCCCGTTTTTACCTTGGCGTTCTTTGCGCCCTTTGCGGTTGAACCGTTTTTTTGAAAGGAAACGCCATGTCCCTGCCCACCGTCCTGGTGCTCTGCACCGGAAACTCCTGCCGCTCGCAAATGGCCGAGGTCCTGCTCAACCATGACCTGGCCGGCCGTGTACGCGCCTTGTCCGCCGGCACGCGACCGCAGCCGAAGGTGGCGGACGGCGCCCTCGAGGCGCTCAAACTCGCCGGCCTGCCGACCGAGGGGCTGCACCCCAAGGACATCGACGCGGTGATGCACGAGGCCATCGATTTGGTGGTCACCGTCTGCGACAACGCCAAGGAGAGCTGCCCCGTCTTCCCCAAGCCGGTGCGCAGCCTTCACCTGCCCTTCCACGACCCGCACGGCGAACCGCTGGAATCCTTCATCCGGGTGCGCGACGACATCCGCGCCCGCCTGGTGCCGGCGGTGCGCGAGGCCCTGGGTCTTTGATCCTGCGAGGAAATCCACATGGTGCGTTCACTCCCCTTCGTTCTGCTGGCACTGCTGACCTGGGCCAGCCCCCTGGCCGCCGCGGCCGAATACATCCCCAAGGCCGAGCGGGTTGTCGACAACGTCTGGGCCATCGTCGGCCCCCTGGGCCAGCGCAGCCCGGACAACGACGGCCTCAACGCCAACTACGGCTTCGTCGTCACCCGACAGGGCGTGATCCTGATCGACTCCGGCGCCAGCCAACTGGGCGCGCAGAAGCTGGCCGCGGCCGTGCGCGCGGTGACGCCGCAGCCGATCCGCTGGGTGATCAACACCGGCAGCCAGGACCACCGCTGGCTGGGCAACGCCGGGTTCGCCGAGCAGGGCGCGCAGATCATCGCGCTGGCGCGCACCGCCGAGACCCAGGCGCAATACGCCGAGCAACAGATGAACAGCCTCAAGGGCTTTCTCGGCGAGCGCCTGGCCGGCACCCAACCGCTGCCGGCGCCGCAGCGCCTGAATGGCGACGACGTCCAGCTCAGGCTCGGCGGCGAAACCCTGGTGCTGCGCTATACCGACACCCACTATCCGGGCGATGCCTGGGTCTGGCTGCCGCGGCAGCGGGTGGTGTTTTCCGGCGACCTCATCTACGTCGACCGCCTGCTCGGCGTGCTGCCCTGGTCCAGCGTGAAGAACGGCCAGCGCGCCTTCGCCGCCCTGAAGGCGCTGAAGCCGAAACACATCGTGCCCGGCCACGGCCGCGTCTGCGACCTGGACAAGGCCCAGCGCGAGAGCGGTGACTACTACGACTTTCTGGTCAGCAAGGTGGGCGCCGCCGCGCGCGAGATGGAGCCGATGAGCGAGGTGCTCGACCGCTATGCCGACCTGCCGGCCTTCCGCCATCTGGAAAACTACCGCGACCTGCACCGGGCCAACATGAACCGGGCGTTCACCGAATTCGAGGCGCAGTGATATGGCAGACCACAACGTCGTTCCCGCGAAGGCGGGAACCCAGTCCTACGAAAACTGGATGCCCGCCTCCGCGGGCATGACGACACCAGGTTCGGAATAATTCAATGTTCGACGCCCTCGCCACCCTGCTCGTCTACGACCTGGCCGGCCTCGCGCCGGCCTCACGGCTGGGCGCGGCGCTGCACTTCTTCGTCATGGACGTGGCCAAGATCCTGGTGCTGCTCACGGCGGTGATCTACCTCATGGGCTGGCTGCGCGCCCTGCTCACCCCGGAAAAGGTGCGGGCCATGATGCGCGGGCGCTCCGGCCCCGGCGCGCGGCTCATGGCGGTGGGCTTGGGCGCGGTGACGCCGTTCTGCTCCTGCTCGTCCATCCCGCTCTTCATCGGTTTCGTCGAGGCCGGCATCCCGCTCGGGGTGACGCTGTCCTTCCTGATCGCCAGCCCCATGGTCAACCAGGTGGCGGTGGTGGTGCTGGCCGGGGTGATCGGCTGGCAGATGACGCTGATCTATGTGCTCACCGGCCTGTCCATCGCCTTCATCGGTGGCTATGTGCTGCAGGCCTTCAGGCTGGAACGCTGGGTCGAGGATTACGTCTGGCAGATCCGCATGGGCGAGGCGCAACTGGCCGACAACGGCAACGGCAGCCTGCGCGCGCGGCACGACTATGCCTGGGGCGAGGTGCGCCAGATCGTCGGCCGCATCTGGAAATACGTCTTTATCGGCGTCGGCATCGGCGCCTTCATCCACGGCTATGTGCCGGCCGATTTCGTCGCCAAGATCGCCGGCGACGGCAGCGTGCTCTCGGTGATCGTCGCCGTGCTCGCGGGCGTGCCGCTCTATTCCGATGCGGTGGGCGTCATCCCCGTGGCCGAAGCCCTGCTTGCCAAGGGCGTGCCCATCGGCACCGTGCTCGCCTTCATGATGGCGGTGATCGCGCTGTCGCTGCCCGAGATGCTGATATTGCGCCGCGTGGCCAAGTGGCCGCTGCTTGGCATCTTCGCCGCGTATCTCGCCGTCAGCTTCGTGCTGGTCGGTGTCATCTTCAATGCCTTGAGGAGCGTCCTATGACCGCTGAACTCCACCCCTCCATCGTCGCCCTGGTCGCGCTCGCCGCCAACATCGCCGCCAAACACCCGAAACAGGGCCTGTGCCAACTGGACAAGCTGCGCCAATACAACGTGCCCCAGGCCCACATCGACACCGTGATCGAAATCGCCCGCCACATCCGCGACGAGGCCGGGCAACTGCTCGATGCGAGCTTCGACGCCGCCCGCGCCGCGGGCAACACCCAGGTCGCCCAGGCGGCCCCGGCCCAGGTCACCCCCGAACATGCGGCCAAGCCCAAGGTGGCCAAGGGCAAGCCACTTAACATCGCCATCGCCGAGGCGGGCGGCGCCTGCTGCACGCCCACCCCGGGCGGCAAATCCTGCTGCTGAGACCCTCGCCATGAAACAAAACAGCCTCCCTCACCCGAACCCTCTCCCGCTTAAGGGGGAGGGGGACGTGGTGTCGCGACGGGACGTTCGCTCGGACGAACTGCGCCAGGCCGTGCGCCAGACTTACGGCCAGATCGCCCAACAGGACAATGCCTGCGGCTGCGGCCCGAGTTGCTGCACCCCGACCGCCGGCACACCCGGCCCGGCGGCCGACGTCGCCCTGCAACTTGGCTATGCGGCGGCGGACCTGGCGCTGGTGCCCGAAGGAGCCAACCTCGGCCTGGGCTGCGGCAACCCGCAGGCCATCGCAGCCCTCAAGCCGGGCGAGACCGTGCTGGACCTGGGCAGCGGTGCCGGCTTCGACTGCTTCCTCGCCGCCCGCGCCGTGGGCGAGACTGGCCGGGTGATCGGCGTCGATATGACCCACGAGATGCTGGCCCGCGCCCGTGCCAATGCGCAGCAGGGCGGCTTCGCCAACGTCGAGTTCCGCCTGGGCGAGATCGAGCACCTGCCGGTGGCGGATGCGAGCGTCGACGTCATCCTGTCCAACTGCGTGATCAACCTCTCGCCCGACAAGGCTCAGGTCTTCCGCGAGGCCTACCGGGTGCTCAAGCCGGGCGGCCGCCTGGCCATCTCCGACATCGTCCGCACCGCCGAACTGCCCGAGGCGGTGCAGCAGGATCTCGCCCTCTACACCGGCTGCATGGCCGGCGCCTCGCTGATCGAGGAAGTGCAGGCGATGCTGCGCGAGGCTGGTTTTGAAGCCATCCGCATCGCGCCCAAGGACGTGAGCCGCGAGTTCATCCGCACCTGGGCGCCGGGCCATAGAATCGAAGACTACGTCGTGTCCGCCAGCATCGAGGCGGTCAAACCGAAAGGAGAACCCAGGATGAAAGAGATCAAAGTGCTCGGCAGCGGCTGCGCCAACTGCGAGACCACCGCGAAACTCATTGCCGAAGTGGCGCAAGCAAAAGGTGTCGAGGTCGCCATCGAGAAGGTGCAGGACATGGGCGCCATCCTGGGCTATGGCGTCATGTCCACCCCGGGCGTGGTGATCGACGGCAAGGTGGTGCACGCCGGCGGCGTGCCCGACCGCAAGAAGATCGAGCAGTGGCTGAGCGCCTGATCAAACCAGCGCTTCAGTCGCGCGCCTGTTCCTCCGCGCCCAGGGCACGCAGCTTTTCGATGGCCTTGAGGAAGGCCGCCTCGCTGCGGTCCTGCGGATAGACCATATAGGCCGGCAGCCGGATCAGCGGGCTGTCGTCCATGCGCCAGAGCCGGCCCTGCTCGATCAGGGCGCGCACCATGCGCTCAGGGAAATAGGCCGAGCCGCCGCCGGCTAGGATCAATTGCAGGCCGAGCCAGCCGATGTTGACCGTGCGCGCCGAGGTGTCGAGGTCGGGAAAGCGGCTGGCGAACTGGGTGTGGAACTCGGCACCCCAATCGACGTGGATATAGGCCGGGTCCGGCCAGGGCCGGGCCGCATCGCTGCTCACCAGCACCAGTCGCTCGTCGAACAGCCGCTCCACCGCCAGGCCGGGCCGGCTCTCGGGCGTGTACATCACGCCGATGTCGATAGTGCCCTGCACCAGGCCCTGCATGATGCCCTCCTCGAAACCGATCTCCAGCCGCAGCGAAACGTCGGGTACCGCATGCCGCATCCAGTCGGCCCAGCGCGGCAGGAAGTCCTCCCACAGCGCGATGCGGCCGCTCAAGGTCAGGCTGCCGCTAAAACCGCTGGGCAGGCTGACCTCGTGCCGGGCCTGCTCCAGGGTGCGGACCAGGGCCTTGGCATGGCGCAGAAAGCGTCGGCCGGGCGCGGTGAGCTCGGCCCCGCCCCGCCCGCGGCTGAACAGACGCACCCCGAGTTCGCCTTCCAGGCTCTGGATGCGGCTGCTCACGGTGGATTGGGTAACGTGCAGGCGCTCGGCCGCGCCGACGAAGTTGCCGGCGGCAGCCACGGCGAGAAAGGTGCGGGCGTGTTCGATGTCCATGCTATGTATCGAATATATCGATATTAAAGTTCAAAAATAATCGTTATTCGAATATAAGCATAATCCTTAAACTGGTGCCACCTGTCATCCGAATGGAGGTGGAAACCATGAACCTTGCCCACGAGCTGACGCCAAACCTGCCCGAGGTGGATGAGGAGGGTTATCTCATCGACCCGGCCGACTGGAACGAAAGCGTGGCTGAAGCCCTGGCCGCCAGCGAAGGCATCCGGCTCGATGCCGAGTACTGGGATGTGCTGCGCTTCATGCGCGCCTTCTACGAAGAACACCAGGTCGCGCCCGATGCCCGCTATGTGATCAAGCACCTGGCCGAGCGCCTGGGCAGTGCGGCGCGCAAGCGGCTGTTCGAGCTGTTCCCCTACGGCTACGTCAAGCAGGCCTGCAAGATCGCCGGCATGCGCCGGCCCCGGGCCTGGAGCACGGGCTGAATGCGCCCAGCGCACCTCAAGCGCCTTTGGCAGCGCGGATTCGGCGACGACCCGCATCCGGTCAGCCATGGCGAGAAGCTCCTGTCCGCCCTGGGCGCCTTCTTCGGCATCCTGGGCCTGCTCATCATCAGCCACAACGTGCTCGACACCCTGGGCACCGCGCTGGTGGTCACCTCGATGGGCGCCTCGGCCGTGCTGGTGTTCGCGGCGCCGCACAGCCCCTTGTCGCAGCCCTGGCCGGTGCTGGGCGGTCACCTGCTGTCGGCCACGGTCGGCATTGTCTGCGCCCTCTGGATCGACGATCTGCTGATCGCCGCGGCGGTGGCCGTGGCGCTGTCCATCGCGGTGATGTTCTACACCCGCTGCCTGCACCCCCCGGGCGGCGCCGCCGCCCTGGCCACCGTGGTGGGCGGCGAATCGGTGCGCGCCCTGGGCTTTGCCTATCTGGTCACCCCGGTGCTGCTCAACGTGCTGGTGCTTTTGAGCGTGGCCATGCTGTTCAACGCCCCCTTCCTGCACCGGCGCTATCCGCGCTGGCTGGCCGATCTCGGCAGCCAACAGGCTGAATCGGCCGGCGTCATGGCCGAAGAAAAACTGGTCATCGCCCACAGCGACCTGGTCTACGCCCTGTCCCAGATCGATTCCTACGTCGACATCTCCGAAGAAGACCTGCTGCGCATCTACCAGTTGGCCACCCGGCACGCCCAGGTGGATGGCGACAAAATGCCGTATGTCGCCTGAGGGCGAAACGACCGGGCCGGGCCGGGGCCGGCTACAATGAGGCTATACCAACCCTCCGCTCGATCGAACATGGCCTCCAGCAATCCGCGCGATTTTCTCGTCATCACCGCCACCGGCGACGACCAGGTCGGCCTGGTGCAACGCTTCACCAGCCGCCTGGCCGAGGCCGGCTGCAATATCGAAGAATCGCGCATGGCGCTTTTGGGTGGCCAGTTCGCCATCATCATGCTGGTCTCCGGCCGCTGGGATGCGCTGTCCCGGCTGGAAGACCGCCTGCCCGCCATCGGCGAGGAGCTCGGCCTGACCATCGTCGCCCGCCGCACGCGCGAGGTCGAGCGCGCCCAGCCGGTCATCCCCTATCAGATCGAGGTGGTGGCCATGGACCATCCGGGCATCGTGCACAACCTGGCCAATTTCTTCGCCAGCCGCGGCATCAACATCGAGGACGTCAACACCAGCACCTACCCGGCGCCGCACACCGGCACGCCCATGTTCTCGGTGACCATGCGCGTCGGCATCCCCGGCGGCACCCACATCTCCGAGCTGCGCGGCGATTTCTTCGACTATTGCGACGAACTCAACCTCGACGCCACCTTCGAGCCGCCACGCGGCTGACCATCATGATCCCGCTCAAGCCACTCATCCGCAGGCTCGACAGCCGGGTGATCCTGCTGGGCGGTTTCGCCATGGCCATCGCGGCCTGGTTCATCGACGCCGCGGTCGACACCGTCTTCTTCCAGGTCGAGCAAAGCTACTGGCAGGCCCTGTTCAACCCCGCCGGCCACGAGATCTGGATGCGCTGCTTCATCAGCGCCACCCTGGTCCTGCTCGGGGTGAGCGCGGCCTATCTGTTGCGCCTGCACGAGCGGGCCGAGCAGGACCTGAACTACCACCGGGCCCTGCTGGAGAAATTCGCCAGCGACCTGGAACAGCAGAATGCCACCCTCATGCGCGAGATCGAACAGCGCAAGCAGGTCGAGCACCAGCTGGCCCAGCTCGCCACCACCGATTCGCTCACCGGCATCTACAACCGGCGCAAGTTCGACGAGGCCCTGCAGGACGAGATCAAGCGCGAGGCGCGCTACAAACGCGGCCTGGCCCTCACCATCCTCGACATCGACCACTTCAAGAAGATCAACGACAAATTCGGCCACGACACCGGCGACCAGGTGCTGATCCAGCTGGCCCGGCTGATCAAGAGCCACGCGCGCGAGGCCGACAGTTTCTTCCGCATCGGCGGCGAGGAATTCGCCCTGATCAGCTACACCCACAACAGCGAGGACCTGCGCGACACCGCCGAGCGCCTGCGCCAGGTGGTCGCGGCCCACGACTTCGGCCTGGGCCAGAAAGTCACCATCAGCCTGGGCGCCAGCCGCTACCTGCCGGGCGACAACTACAGCAGCCTGTACAAGCGCACCGACGAAGCCCTGTACCAGGCCAAGGGCGCGGGGCGCAACCGGGTCGTGCTGCTCTGATTTTTGCTACAATGCGCCTCGCCCACCGCCCGCCCCCGGCCGGCGGTTTTTTCTTTTGAATTAAGCACCTGGCATGAGCGCGCCCCCCTTCCCGCCCGACCTGGTCCGCGATGTTGCGCGCCGTCGCACCTTCGCCATCATCTCCCACCCGGACGCCGGCAAGACCACGCTGACCGAGAAGCTCCTGCTGTTCGGCGGCGCCATCCAGATGGCGGGCACGGTGAAGGCGCGCAAGTCGGCGCGCCACGCCACCTCGGACTGGATGGAGGTGGAAAAGCAGCGCGGCATTTCGGTGACCAGCTCGGTCATGCAGTTCGACTATGCCGGGCACGTGATCAATCTGCTCGACACCCCCGGCCACGAGGACTTCTCGGAAGACACCTACCGCGTGCTCACCGCGGTGGACGCCGCGGTGATGGTGATCGACGCGGCCAAGGGCGTCGAGGCGCAGACCATCAAGCTGCTCGACGTCTGCCGCCTGCGCAACACCCCCATCATCACCTTCGTCAACAAGCTCGACCGCGAGGTGCGCCCGCCGGTGGAACTGCTGGAAGAGATCGAGTCGGTGCTGAAAATCGACTGCGCCCCGGTGACCTGGCCGATCGGCAGCGCCAAGACCTTCCGCGGCGTCTACCACCTGCTGCACGATGCGACCCTGCTGTTCACCCCGGGCGAGGAACACGCCGGCGGCGCCACCGAGCTGATCGAGGGTTTGGCCAACCCCAGGCTGGACGCCATGTTCCCCATGGAGATCGGCGCCACCCGCGAGGAGGTCGAGCTGATCCAGGCCGCGAGCCACCCCTTCGACATCACCGCCTTCCTGGCCGGCCGGCAGACCCCGGTGTTCTTCGGCTCGGGCATCAACAACTTCGGCGTGCGCGAGATCCTGCAGGCCCTGGTGGAGTGGGCGCCGCCGCCCCAGGCGCGCGACGGCGGCACGCGCATGGTCGAGCCGGCCGAGAAGCCCTTCACCGGCTTCGTGTTCAAGATCCAGGCCAACATGGACCCCAAGCACCGCGATCGCATCGCCTTCTTCCGCGTCTGCTCCGGCCGCTACACGCCCGGCATGAAGGTGCAGCACCAGCGTTTGCAGCGCGAGATGAAGCTTGGCAATGCCCTCACCTTCATGGCCAACGAGCGCGTGCATATGGAAGATGCCGTGGCCGGCGACATCATCGGCATCCACAACCACGGCCAGCTGCAGATCGGCGACACCCTCACCGAAGGCGAGGCCCTGCACTTCAAGGGCATCCCCTACTTCGCGCCCGAGCTGTTCCGCACCGCCCGCGCGCGCGATCCGCTCAAGAGCAAGCAATTGCAAAAGGGCCTGAAGGAGCTGGGCGAGGAAGGCGCGATCCAGGTGTTCGAAACCAGCGCCGGCGGCGCCCTGCTGCTGGGCGCCGTGGGCCAGCTGCAATTCGAGGTGGTGGCAAGCCGCCTGGCCACCGAATACAAGGTCGACGCCGTGTACGACACCGCCGACATCCACACCGCGCGCTGGCTCAGCTTTCCCGACGAGGCCACCCGGCGTCAGTTCGAGAAGGACCAGATGCTGCGCCTGGCCCACGACGTGGACGGCAACCCGGTGTATCTGGCCACCAACCGCTACAACCTGGAACTGCTCATGGAAAAATGGCCCCAGGTGAAATTCCACGCCACGCGCGAGCACGGGCAGAAGCTGGATGGTTAAACCCCATTCACCTCCCCCGCGTGCGGGGGAGGCTGGGAGGGGGAGCCTTTCCCCGACCGTCAAAAGTTGCCGCCATCGGCACAACCGACTAATCTGGCTGCGAGTTCAAAGGGTTATGAGGGCCACATGCCGACGATCAGCATGTTTTACGGGATCATCATCTATCTGTATTTCTTCGATGATGAACGACACAAGCTACCCCATATCCATGCCCGATATCAGGGGCAGCAGGCATCTTTCTCTATACTGGACGGAGCGATACTGAGCGGTGAAATACCTGCCGCCAAAGCCAAACTGGTCCAAGCGTGGATCGAGATTCACCGCGAAGAACTTCTGGCCGATTGGGAACTGGCCGTTAACGGAGAAACACCTTTTCCCATCGACCCGCTGCGCTAGGAGGCGAAAACATGGAAACAGTTACCCGGGTCACACCGAAAGACAACTTTCACCTCGAACTGCAATTCAGCACGGGCGAGACACGCCTGTTCGACGCCCGCCCGTATCTCGACAGGGGCGCTTTCAAGAAACTTCAAGACCCCGCCTTGTTCAAGCAAGCCTATGTGGCCTTCGACACCGTATGCTGGCCTGGCAACCTGGACATCGCCCCAGAAACCCTCTACGACCGCTCTGTCGCAATCGAGTTTTGCCATACATAAAAATCAAGGCCGTGAGTTCGATTGGATTCGCCGTCGAGCAAGGCCCAAAAACGCGGCTATATCGCCTGCGTGGCTGGTGAGTTCATCGTCACCCGGGCGGCAGCCGGGGCCGAACAGCACGAACACCTTGTTGTGTTGGGCGCGCCCGCGCACCGGATACCGCCGCTTGGCAGGCGCGCCTCGGCTCTTGATTCCAGCCGGTCTGCCGCTATATTTTCTGCACCCGACCTGAGCTTCGCCACAGGTGGCTTTATGGAGTACAAGACCAAGCGGCTCAAGACCATCAAGCGACCCTTCGACCCCCGGCGCTACCGCCTGGGGATGTGTCCGCCCCGCCCGCCGGAGAGCGAGCATGGCGAGCAGTGGACCTTCCTCGGCTGGTATCACGATCAGGAATACATCTATTTCCAGTGGGGCGTGCTGGACGACAGCCCCACCGTGCACTGAGGCCGCCTTGCCGCGGCGCGGCCGGCCTGAAACAATGCGTCATGCAGGCCCGCCGGTCGTGTCGTTCGCCGACACCGACCCGGTCGCGCCGCCAGACAAGGACAACCCGCCATGAGCCACAAACACCACGCCCAGCTGCTGCGCAGCATCTTTCAGGACCCACTGCCGGCCAACCTGCACTGGCGCGAGATCGAGTCATTGCTCGCCCATCTCGGCGCCGAGGTGAGCCCCGCGCACGGCGCCCGGTTCAAGGTGGTGCTCAACGGCCAGGAAGGCTTTCTGCATCACCCCCACCACAGCACCACCCTCGACCGCCAGGGCGTGAAGCTGCTGCGCGAGTTCCTCACCCGGGCCGGTGTGTCGCCCTCGGGCTTCGAGGCCGAGGGCCGCTGAGTGCCGGGCTGGCATGTCTACATCCTGCGCTGCGCCGACGGCACCCTCTACACCGGCATCACCACCGACCTGACCCGCCGCCTTGAGGAACACAACCGGGGCGGCGCCCCGGGCGCGCGCTACACCCGCAGCCGGCGCCCGGTGCAGCTCATCTATTCGGAAGCAGCGTCCAGCCGCTCGGCCGCCGCCAAACGCGAAGCCGCGCTGAAGAAACTTGACCGTGCGGCCAAGCTGGCCCTGGCCCGGCTTGCCTGATACTTAATACAGTGCTTAAATCAGTACCATATCAGACACCTGAAACCGCCATGAACATCCTGCCCGCCCAAGAAATCAAGCGCCGCGGCATCTCCGCCGTCGATGAGGCCCTGGCCCGCGGCCCGGTGCACATCATCAAGAACAACCGGCCGCAATACGTGGTGCTGACCGAAGAGAACTACCGCGAACTGCTGGAACTTCAAGAAGAAGCCACTTTGGCGCGCATCAAGGCCTCGCTCGAAGACGCCAAGGCCGGCCGCGTCACCCGCCATGACAGCGTCGATGCCCTGATGCAACGCCTGGACAGCGCCACAGACGAATGAGTTACACCCTGGTCACCACGGCCTTCTTCGAGCGCCGTGCACGCAAGTTTCTGACCAAGCACCCCGACCTGAAACCGCGCTTCATCCAGACCTTGGAACAACTGCGCAGCGACCCTTTCGACCCCAGCCTGAAACTGCACGCCCTCACCGGCAAGCTGCAAGGCATGCAAGCCGTCAGCCTCACCTACAGCTACCGCATCACGCTCACATTACAAGTCACCGAACAGGAAATCCTGCTGCTCGACATCGGCAGCCACGATGAGGTGTACGGCTAGAACAGCCGCACTCTAGAAGCCTGGCCGCACGGCCAAACTGGCCCTGGCCCGGCGCTGACTCACATCATCACCGGCAACACGAACACCAACGCGATATTCAACAGGCCCAGGGTGAGATTCGTCCCCACCAGCCGGCGAATCACCGCCAGCCCCTCGCCCGCCGTGGGCCAGGCCTCGGCCTGCACCGCGCGGACAAAGCGGCGGTAAGGCACGAAATACAAATAGACGAAGATCGCCGCCATCAAATAGCCGATGCCCGCCATGACATGCACATGCTTGGGCACCACGCCATAGCCGCCCACCTGCGCCACGATGGCCTGCCCCGTCACCAGCAGCAGCACCACCGCCGCCCACACCCAGGGAAAGAACCGGCCGAACACCCCGGCCCACAGGCGCAGGCGCGCCGGCGGCTCCAGCTGATCGGCCGCCACCGGCCGCAACACCTGATGGGCGAAGAACATGCCGCCCACCCACACCACCGTGGCCAGCACATGCAGGAGATAAAGCAGTTTGAGCATTGGGTGCCTCCGTCAAGGTCGATGCGCTACTTTAGCCTGTCAGGCGGGCCGCCACCAAGCCGCCGGCCCGGCTAGGCCCTTGAAATGGTAGGATTCGCGGCGGATGCGGGCAGAAGAAAAACCGGACACCACCACGCCGCCATTCCTGCGCACGCATCGATGGACTAGGAGACGCCACATGGCCCGCAACAACAAAACCACAGGGAACCGAACCGGCAAACCCGCCAGTCGCACCACGGCCGATACGGCCACGCGTCCGTTGGAGGCTGGCGAGGATTTCTCGCTGCAAAGCCAGGCGGCGCCCGTTGGAGTACCGGAAAAGCCGAAGGCGCGCGCGGTCAGGGGGCCACGCGCGGGTGGCAGTAAAACCGGCCAGACGGAAGTGCTGAGCTACCGCCACGCCGATACCCGCAAGAACAATCCCGAAGTCGGCATGGTCAGGCCCGAGAACGACCCGGACGAAGGCACCACGCGCTGGTGCTACGACCCGCACATCGACCCGGCCCTGCAGTTCGATTTCGGCCGCGCGCAGGTGGAGAAGCTCATCGACGACGCGCTGGCGAGCGGCGATCCGGCCACCATGCGCGCGGCACTGGAAGAACTGAAGCGCTACTCCGCGCCGTATCTCAACTGGACCGGCAAGGCCGAGCGCTTGAGCTTCGAGGTGGAGACGGTCAGCCTGCACGTGCACGAGCGCATCGACCCGGCGAGCATCCTGTCGGCGGTGCGCAAACGCCTGAAAGGCGAACCCTCTCCCTCCGGGAGAGGGCAGGGTGAGGGGGACTATGCCTACCAGCCCGACCTCTTCGCCGCGCCGTTCGAAAACCTGCCGCTCAGAGACGCCATCGACTTCTACAAGCACGAGCGCGGTTGGGCCAACCGGCTGATCGCGGGCGATTCGCTCCTGGTGATGAACTCGCTCTTGCAGAAAGAGAGCATGGCCGGGCAGGTGCAGATGATCTACATCGACCCGCCCTACGGCATCAAGTACGGCTCCAACTTCCAGCCCTTCGTCAACAAGCGCGACGTGAAGGACCGCAAGGACGAAGACCTCACGCAAGAGCCGGAGATGATCAAGGCCTTCCGCGACACCTGGGAGCTGGGCATCCACTCCTACCTCACCTACCTGCGCGACCGGCTGCTGCTGGCGAAGGAATTGCTGCACGAGTCGGGGAGCGTGTTTGTGCAGATTTCGGATGAGAATCTGCATCACGTGCGGGAGTTGATGGATGA
>DDKN01000070.1:0-2326 GCA_002339725.1 Thiobacillus sp. UBA2597 | reverse complement strand
TGAGGTACTTGGTGCCGAGAATTTCCTTTCGCTGATTTCATTCAGCAAAGCGGCCGGGGGCTTGCAAGCTGCAAACCGTATAGGCGCGGTTCTCGACTACATCGTCTGGTATGCAAAAGACGCCAACCGTGTGAAATTTAATCGCCTGTTTCAGAAAAAGAGCGATCCTGTTGAAGAAGGGTACACAACAGTCGCGCTTCCTGGTGGTTACTTCACATCGCTAAAGAAATTCGAATCAATCGAGAGCTTGCCCACAGGCTCGAATTTGTCGATGTCGGTTCTGATGACTAAGCCAGGTCCGGGTGCCAAGTTCGAGGTGGAATACTGTGGCAAGACTTACGATTCGGGAAACCGCTGGTGGGGGACAACGCCAGAGGGCCTTGAGCGGGTAAAGAAGTCATTGCGCGCAATCGCAACGAATTCATCTATCCGGTTGGCGGTTCACTTCGATGAGTTTCCTTATGGCGGATATTCGAACCTTTGGTCAGGTTTCGGTGGAGCAGCTAAACCAGTCTACGTGGTGCAGACAAACGCTGATGTCATCGAACGCTGCCTCCTCATGACCACCGACCCCGGCGACCTGGTGCTGGACCCGACCTGCGGTTCCGGCACCACCGCTTATGTGGCCGAGAAGTGGGGCCGGCGCTGGATCACCTGCGACACCTCGCGCGTGTCGGTGACGCTCGCCAAGCAGCGGCTGATGACCGCGAGCTACGACTACTACGAACTCAAGTATCCGCAGGAGGGTTTGAAGAGCGGCTTCATCTACAAGACCGTGCCGCACGTCACGCTCAAGTCCATCGCCAACAATCCGGAGATCGATGAGATCTACGAGCGTATGCATCCGGCGATCGAGGCGGCGCTGGCGGAGTTGAATGCCACCCTCACCCCAGCCCTCTCCCCTCAAGGGAGAGGGAGTAAAGCCGCCCCCTCGCCCCGGTCTTCTCCCGCAAAGGGAGAGGGGGTGTTGAAGGAATGGGAGGTGCCGTTCGACTTCCCGGCCGAGTGGCCGGAAGCGTCGCGCAAGGCCTTCGACACCTTCCACGCCGCGCGCCAGGCAATGCAGAGAAAGATGGACGAATCCATCGCCGCGCATGCGGACCAGGAAACGCTCTACGACCAGCCGGCGGTGTCCAAGAACAAGCTGCGCATCACCGGGCCGTTTACCGTGGAGGCGGTGCCGTTCCCGACGGTCAAGTCGCTGGACGAGGCCGACACGGTGGCAGGCGAGGCCGATGCCAGCATCGCCCGCTCGGGCGAATCGGCACGCCAGCATTCATGGCGCGATGAGCTGCTGAAGACCGGTATTCGCGGTATCAAAGGGCAGGTATACAAATTCGCCGACCTCGAAACTCTGCCCGATTCGCCGCACCTGCATTGCACCGGGCATCTCGACAGCGGCGAACGCGTGGTGGTGAGCTTCGGCCCCGAGCACGCGGCGCTGGAGCAGCGGCAGGTGGCGCTCGCCCTGAACGAGGCCGAGAAGCTCAGGCCCGCGCCGAAGTTCATCGTCTTCGCCGCCTTCGAGTTCGACCCGGAGGCGGCCAAGGACATCGACGAAACCAAGTGGCCGGGCGTGACCCTGCTCAAGGCCAAGATGAACGCGGACCTTTTGACCGACGACCTCAAGAAGGGCCGCGCCAGCAACCAGAGCTTCTGGCTCATGGGCCAGCCGGACGTGAAGGTGCACCCGCAGAAGGACGGCCGCTATGTGGTGGAAGTGCACGGCTTCGACTACTTCGACACCGCCAAAGGGGAACTCGTCTCCGGCGGCAAGGGCAAGATCGCCATGTGGCTGCTCGATACCGACTACGACGAACGCTCGCTGTTCCCGCGCCAGGTGTTCTTCCCCATGGCCGGCAAGGGCGAGGGCTGGGAGAGGCTCAAAAAAGACATCCGCGCCGAGCTAGACGAGGCGCTGCTGGAGAAATTCCACGGCACGGTGTCGCTACCGTTCGAGGCCGGGGAGAACAAGAAGATCGCGGTGAAGATCGTGGATGACCGGGGGATTGAGTCGCTGAAGATCATTGCGCTGGACCAAGCAAAGGAGTGCGAGTGATCGCGACGGAAAATGCAGAGCGGGGTGAGGTCATCCTGTACCAGACCGCGGACGGCAGGGCGGCGCTGGATGTGCGGCTGGCGGGGGACACGGTTTGGCTTAGCCAGAAGCAGATGAGCGAGCTGTTCGACAAGAACGTTCGGACCGTATCCGAGCATATCCGCAACATCTTCAAGGAGGGGGAGCTGGACGAGGCTGCAGTTATCCGGAATTTCCGGATAACTGCAGCCGACGGCAAAACTTATGACACCCAGTTCTACAATCTGG
>DDKN01000084.1 GCA_002339725.1 Thiobacillus sp. UBA2597 | reverse complement strand
GTTTGAGCCCCTCCCGGCCTCCCTATGCACCCTCTCCCCTCTGGGGAGAGGGTAGGGGTGAGGGGACCGATGCCGGGCTGGGTTTGGTCCTACCCCGGCCTCCCTATGCACCCTCTCCCCTCTGGGGAGAGGGTAGGGGTGAGGGGACCGATGCCGGGCTGGGTTTGGTCCTGCCCCGGCCTCCCTATGCACCCTCTCCCCTCTGGGGAGAGGGTAGGGGTGAGGGGACCGATGCCGGGCTGGGTTTGGTCCCATCCCGACCTCCCCCACGTGTGGGCGAGGGGCGCTACGCGCGCGTCATCGAGCGCCTGAGGCAGATTGCCCAAAGCGCCGCGTCTCGCCGTGGCGCAGCAGGAAGAAGGCGTCGGGATCGACCCCCAGGGCCGCGCGCGCCGCTGCGAAATCCCGCGGCGGCTGATCGAGCGCTTCGTCGGAGAGTTCGAAAGTGCCCCAGTGGATGCCGAAGCTCCGCACCGCGCCCAGGTCCTGGTGGATGCGCAGCGCCTCGGCCGGCGCCACGTGCTGGCGACCCATGAACCAGCGCGGCTCGTAGGTGCCGACCGGGATGGCGGCCAGGTCCGGCGCACCCAGGCGGGCGCGGATGGTCTTGAAGTCGTCGGAATAGCCGGTGTCGCCGGCGAAGAAAAAGCGCCGGCCATCGGCCTCCAGCCACCAGCCGCCCCACAGGGTCGCATTGCGGTCCCACAGGGTGCGCTGGCTCCAGTGCTGCGCCGGCGTCAGCACCAGGCGCAACGCGCCAAGCCTGGCCTCGTCCCACCAGTCCAGTTCGCTCACGTTGATGATGCCGCGCTCATGAAACCAGGGCTTGAGTCCGAGCGGCACATAGAAGCGCAGGGCCTCGCCGTAGCGTTGGTGCAGGCGGTCGACTGTTTCGGCGTCGAGGTGGTCGTAATGGTTGTGCGAGATCACCACGGCGTCGATTCTGGGCAGATCGTCGAAGGCGATGCCGGGGGCGGCGCGGCGCCTGGGGCCGAGAAAACCGACCGGCGAGGCGCGCTCGGACCAGATCGGATCGGTCAGGATGTTGAGGCCGCCCAGTTGCAACAGGATGGTCGAATGGTTGACCCAGGTCGCACTGGCCTGGCCCAGGTTGTGGTGCAGGTGGTTGAGGTCGGGCGCGATCGTCGCCACCACCGGATAGCCGTCCCTGGGCGGCTTGGGCAGGCCCTGGGTCTTGCGCTCCCACTGCCAGCGCCAGAAATGGCGTCCGCCGTTGCCGGGCGCCAGCGGGCCGGTGTTGCGGAAGCCTTGCGCGGTGTGATGCGCCTTGTTCGGGTCGTAATAGGGGTTGCTGGTGCTGCAGCCGGCCAGGGTGCTGGCGGTAAAAAACCACACCAGGATTCGGGCTGGGGCAAACGGGCGCGGCATGGCGTGATTTCCTGTCGGGGTCTTGGCTAATCTTAGAGCAACTCACGCCAGGGATGTTTCCCGCCCATGTGGACGCTGCCCAATCTCATCACCATTGCCCGCATCCTGCTGGTGCCGTTCATCGTCTGGAGCCTGTTCGAGCGCGATTTCGTCAGCGCCTTCTGGCTGTTCGCTGCAGCGGCATTGAGCGACCTGTTCGACGGCTCGCTCGCCCGCCTGCTCGACCAACGCAGCGAGTTCGGTGCCTGGCTCGATCCGATCGCGGACAAGCTGGTGTTGCTGAGCACCCTGGTGCTGCTGGCTTGGGACGGCCTGCTGCCCGTGTGGTTCGCCGTGCTGGTCCTGGTGCGCGATGGCGTGGTGTTGGCCGGCGCGGCGGCCTACCGCCGCCTGACCGGCGGCCTCAAGGTGGCGCCGAGCTGGCTCGGCAAGTCGGCGGTCTTTCTGGAGTTCGTGCTGGTCAGCGCGGTGCTGGCCGAGACGGCCCTGCAATTGGGCCTGGCCGACTGGCTGCCCGGTCTGTTCTGGCTCACCGCGGCCCTGGCCGCCGGCTCAGGCCTGCATTACGTCTGGCTCTGGTCGGCCAAGACCTGCAGTTTTCTCAAGGCGGTCAGGTCTTGAACTGATCCACGGCGCTGTGGAGTTCCGCCGTCAGCTGGGTCAAGCGCTCGCTGGCGCCCAGCACATCGTGCGCGCAATGCGAGGCATTACGCGCCACCTCGCTGATCTCGCCGATGCGCCCGCTGATCTCTTCGGCCGCCCGGCTCTGCTCCTGGGCGCTGGCGGCGACCTGGCTGGTCATCCGGGTGATCTGCGCCACTGACCCGGCGATGCCGCCCAGGGCCTCCGCGGTGTTCTCGACGAATTCCACCCCTTGCTTGGTCTGCGACTCCGCCGCATGGATGACCGCGACCGCCTCGCCGGCAGCCCCCTGCAGCTTGGCGATGATCGCCTCGATCTCGCCGGTGGCCGCCTGGGTGCGTTGGGCCAGGGTGCGCACCTCGTCGGCCACCACGGCGAAGCCGCGCCCCTGCTCGCCGGCCCGGGCCGCCTCGATCGCGGCATTGAGCGCCAATAGATTGGTCTGCTCGGCGATCTCGCGGATCAGGCCCAGCACCTTGTTGATGTTGCGGCTGTCGGCATCGAGCCGCTGGATGACATCGACCGCGCCTTTCAGGGTGTCGGCCATGGCCTCGATCGCGCCCATGGCCTCGGTCGCCACCAGCGCACCTTCGTGCGCCTGGGTATCGGCCCCCTGGGCCGCCGCCGCGGCTTCCTGGATGCTCTGGGCCACGCCCTGCACGCTTCGGGCCAGGTCCTGCAGCACGTGGGACAGGTGCTCGGTGTTGGCGAGCTGCTGGTCGGCGCCGCGTTCCGCGACATTGCAGGTGCCGAGCAGGTTGCCGCTCACCTGACCCAGGTTGCGGCTGGCCTCGCTCACCTGATGGATGATGCTGGAGAAGCGGTCGAGCATGGCATTGAAGGCACGCCCGGCATGGCCGATCTCGTCCTGACTGGTCACCGCCACCCGCAAGCGCAGATCGGAGGTCTGCTCGACCCGGTCCATGGTGTCGGCCAGCCGATTGATCGGCTGGTTGACGAAACGGCGCATGAGCCAGATGACGATGGCGAAGGCGGCGCCGAACATGACGAGGTTGATCACGCTGCTGGTGAGATCCATCCGACCGATGGTGGCATCGGTGGGCTTGAGGTCGTAGCTGATGCGGATGGCGCCCAGCACCTGCTTGTCGCTGTTGGCGTGGCATTGCAGGCAGTTGATGCCGCGCGTGTTCGCGCTGGCGACGATGGGCCGCACCAGGGTGAGCTGCCGGCCGGCCTCGGTGTGTTCGATCACCACCACTTCCTCGCCCTTGAGGGCGCGCTGGTCGAGCGCGTCGGCGGCGGCCTCGTCCGGCAGGCCGGGACCGTACATGGCGCTCACCGCCTCGCTCCGGATGACCCGGGCGGCGCGGATGTTCTTTTGCTCGAGCATGGCCTTCTGTAGCTCGCCGCGCTGGGCCATGCCGCCGGTGAGCATGAGCTTGTTCAGGCCATCGAAATAACCGTCGGCGATGGTGCGGGCATGGTCGGCGGTGAATTCCTCGGCGAGGTGGCGAATGCTGAAGTGGGAATAGATCAGGCCGACGGCGAGCTGGACGATGAAGCCGGCGGCGACGACGCCGAGCACCTTGGCCGCGACGCTGCGCGAGAACAAATGCATGAGTTTGTTCATGCGGTCTCCTCTGCCCGGGCGGGCATTTGTTTATTGGTTAACGGCTACCCTACCGGGTGGCTTGAGGCAATTCAAGGTCTGCCGGCAACAATCTCCTGCCAGAGTTTCTCCAGTCGCTTCGCCGACACCGGCTCCGGCGTCTTCAGCTCCTGGGCGAACAGGCTGATGCGCAGCTCCTCCAGGCGCCAGCGGAAGTCCTCCATCGCCGGCGTGCTGCCGCCGGCCGCCTCCAGCCGGCGCTGCCGGGTCTGCCAGGCGCTGACGAGTGGCATCAGCGCGCGCATGTTCTGGGCGTCGCGCGCCGGGTTCTTGGCCAGTTTCTCCAGGCGCTTTTCCATGCCCCGCAGGTAGCGGGGCAAGTGTGCCAGACGCTGGGGGTCGAGGGCGGCGACGAAGTACGGAAATACCAGTCCCTTCAGTTGGGCCTGCAAATCGGCCACGGCCTCCTTGGCCGGGTTGGGCCGGCTCAGGGCCTGATTGAGGGCGTGGGCATGGGAGAGGCACTCAGCGGCCAGGCGGGCGGTCTCGCGCGCGGCATCGAACAGCTTGGGCCGGGCGGCCTGGGCGGCGCTCTCGAAGGCGGCCTGGCTGCGCAGCTCGGCGGCGTCGAGCGGCAGGCAGGCGCGCGCGGCGCTGTCGAGCACGTCGCGCAGCAGGCCTTCGCAGCTGAGCCCCTTGTCGAGCAGCACGTAGTGCAGACAGGCCGACTTGAGCCGCGCCGCGAGATCCTTCTCGGTTTGCTTCAAAAGGTCGGGGAAGGACAGCCAGAGCAGGCGGCAGACGCCGCGTCGGTGCCGTTCGCGCGCGGCCTGGGCGCTGTCGGCGAATCGGAGTTCGACTCTGCCGTCCACCTCGAACAGGGCGGGGAAGGCGGCGATCTTGCGCCCGGCCTGGGTCACCTCCACCTGCTCGGGCAGGTCGCCGAAGTCCCAGCGGCCGACGCTGTCGCGTTCGAGCCGGCTGGTCGATTGTTGCAGTTGCCGGCTCGCCTGGCTGCCGAGCTTCTGGCGCAGGATGGCGAGATCGCGCCCTTCGCCCAGGATGCGGTTGGCCTCGTCCAGCACCCGGAAGTTCATGCGCAGGTGGGCAGGCAGGGCCTCTTCGCGCCAGGCATCGCGCGCCACGGCGACACCGGTGCGCTGGTGCAGGAAGCGGGCGAGGGCCTCGGTCAGCGGCACGGCCCCGGGCTCCAGGGCCTCGGCCGCGGCGCGGGCGAACTCGGGCACCGGCACGAAATTGCGCCGCAACTGCTGCGGCAGCGCCTTGAGCAGCGCCGTGATCTTCTCTTCCAGGAGGCCGGGCACCAGCCAGGTGCAGCGTTCGGCCGGCACCTGGTTCAGCGCCGCCAGGGGCACCAGGAGGGTGACGCCGTCGTCGGCCTCGCCCGGCTCGAAGCGATAAGACAAGCCGAAGCGCACGCCGGAAAGATCGAGCTCGCGCGGAAAGTCGCTCGTGTCGGCGCCGCGTTCTTTCAGCAAAGTCTCGCGCTCCAGGAACAACAGGCGCGGCGATTTCGCCTCGGCCTCGCGCCGCCAGGCCTCGAAGTCGCGGCCGTTGTGGATGCCCTCGGGCACGCGGGCGTCGAACCAGTCGTACAGGGTCTGCGCATCCGGGATCAGGCGTGGATTGCGCGCGCGGTGGGCGAGGTCCTCGATCTCCTGCAGCAGTTTCCGGTTGTGGGCGAAGAAGGGCGCGCGCGTCTCGTAGTCGCCCTCGACCAGGGCGGCGCGGATGAAGATCTCGCGGCACAGGGTGGGGTCGAGCGGGCCGTAGTGCACCTTGCGCCCGACCACCACCGGCAGGCCGTAGAGCGTGGCGCGCATGCTCGCGGCGACATGGGCCGGGCGCTTCTCCCAGTGCGGCTCGCTGTAGGAAAGCTTCAGAAGATGCTTTGCCGCGTGCTCGATCCAGGCCGGCTCGACCCGGGCCACGGTGCGGGCGTAGATGCGGCGGGTCTCGACGATCTCGGCCGCCATCAGCCATTTCGGTTTTTTCTTCACGCCCGAGCCCGGGTGGATCAGGAACTTCATGTCGCGCGCGCCGAGGTAGACGCCGTCCTCAGTCAGGAAGCCGAGGTTGCCGAGCAGGCCGGGCAGCAGGGCCTGGTGCAGCGAGGCATAGTCGGCGGGCGTTTCGTTGACGCGCCAGCCCAGCTCCTTCACCAGCGTGGCGAGCTGGTGGTGCACGTCGCGCCATTCGCGCACGCGCAGGTAGGCGATGAATTCGCGCTTGAGCTGGTCGCGGAACTGCTTGTTCGACTTGCGGTGCGCGTCGAGTTCATTGATGTGGCGCCAGAGGTTGAGCAGGGCGACGAAGTCGGAGTTCTCATCGGCAAAGCGCTTGTGCTTCTCGTCGGCGGCCTGGGCCGCCTCCAGCGGTCGCTCGCGTGGGTCCTGGCTGGTGAGGGCGGCGGCGATCACCAGCACCTCGGCCAGGCAACTCTTCTCCCGCGCCGCGATCAGCATGCGGCCGATCCGGGGGTCGAGCGGCAGTTGCGCCATCTGCTGGCCGACCTTGGTCAGCCGGTTGGCCGCGTCGATGGCATTGAGCTCATGCAGCAGCTGGTAGCCGTCGCGCACGCGCTTGGGTTCCGGCGCATCAAGGAAGGGAAAGGTCTCGATCTCGGGCAGACCGAGCGCTTTCATTCTCAGGATCACGCCGGCGAGCGAGGAGCGCAGCAGTTCCGGCGTGGTGTAGCGCGGGCGCGAGGCGAAATCGGCCTCGTCGAACAGGCGGATGCAGACGCCGGCGGCGACCCGGCCGCAGCGGCCGGCGCGCTGGTTGGCCGAGGCCTGGGCGATCTTTTCGATCTTGAGCTGTTCGATCTTGTTGCGCAGGGAATAGCGCTTGATGCGGGCCAGGCCGGTGTCGACCACATAGCGGATGCCGGGCACGGTGAGCGAGGTCTCCGCCACGTTGGTGGCGAGCACGATGCGCCGGCCCGCATGCGACTGGAACACCCGCTCCTGCTCGGCCACCGAGAGCCGGGCATAGAGCGGCAGGATCTCGGTGCCCGGCGGGTGGTGCTTGCGCAGGGCCTCCTGCGCCTCGCGGATCTCGCGCTCGCCGGGCAGAAAGATGAGCACGTCGCCCGGACCTTCGCGCGCCAGCTCGTCGACGGCATCGAGCAGGGCCTGGCTGAAATCGGTCTCCGGCTCTTCCTCTCTCCCCCTCCCGCTCCCTCCCCCGCTTGCGGGGGAGGGCTGGGGTGGGGGAACGCCGGGCCGCGTTGGTGCAGCCGCTTCGCCCGGCGGCCGGTAGCGCACCTCCACCGGATAGGTGCGCCCCGACACTTCGATCACCTGGGCGCCGCCGAAGTAGTCGGCGAAGCGCTCGGCCTCCAGGGTGGCCGAGGAGATGATCAGTTTGAGCTCGGGTCGGCGCGGCAGCAGGGTCTTGAGATAGCCGAGCAGAAAGTCGATGTTCAGGCTGCGCTCGTGCGCCTCGTCCAGGATGAGGGTGTCGTAGGCGCGGAACTCCGGGTCGGACTGGGTCTCGGCCAAAAGGATGCCGTCGGTCATGAGTTTGATCCGGGTGGCCGCGCTCACCTGATCGTGAAAGCGCACCTGATAGCCGACGAAGTCGCCCAGCCGGCTTTTCATCTCCTCGGCAATGCGGCCCGCCACGCTGCGGGCGGCGATGCGCCGCGGCTGGGTCATGCCGATGCGGCCCGCCACCCCGCGCCCGGCCAAGAGGGCGATCTTGGGCAGCTGGGTGGTCTTGCCCGAGCCGGTCTCACCGCAGCAGATGACCACCTGATGCGCGGCGATGGCCGCGGCGATCACCGCACGCTTGGCGCAGACCGGCAGGTGTTCGGGAAAATCCAGCAGGGGCGGGGGAGGGGTGTTCATAAGACTGGCGCAATCATACCAGTGCCGCGCCAGGCCGCCTCAATGCTGGCGTTGCGCGGCATCGGGCGTTGCCTGCGACAATCGGTCGCATTCTGTCGCGCGCCGGGTTTCACTAGCATGCGCCACGTTCATAACAAGACATGGCAGCCATGCGCATCCATCCGCTCCTCGCGGCCCTGTTGGCCGCTTTCCCTGTCCCCGTTTGGGCGCAGGACACCACCCTGGGTGAAATCACCGTCACCGGCACGCGCGAGGGCCAGGCCCTGGCCGAGACGCCGGCGAGCATCGGCATCGTCAAGCGGGAGGCCATCGAACAGGACAAACCGAGCCATCCCTCCCAGATCATGGGCCAGGTGCCGGGCGTCTGGGTCAACGTCACCGGCGGCGAGGGCCACATGACGGCGATCCGCCAGCCGCTCACCACCAACCCGGTCTATCTCTATCTGGAAGACGGGGTGCCGACGCGCTCGACCGGCTTTTTCAACCACAACGCCCTGTACGAGATCGACCTGCCGCAGGCGGGCGGCATCGAGGTGAGCAAGGGGCCGGGCACGGCGCTTTACGGTTCCGACGCCATCGGCGGCGTGGTCAACGTGCTGACCAAGGCCCCGCCGACCCAACGCGAATTCGGCCTCTCGGCCGAGGCCGGCAGTCATGGCTGGGGCCGCTTGCTGATCGACGGCGGTGACGCCTACGAGCGCGACGCCTGGCGCGGCGGCCTGAATCTCACCCACACCGACGGCTGGCGCGACGCCACCGGCTACGATCGCCAGGCCGGCACCCTGCGCTGGGAGCGCGAGCTCGCGGCCGACGCCCTGCTCAAGACCGTGCTCGCCTTCTCCAATATCGACCAGCAGACCGCGGGCAGCTCGGCCCTGATCAAGAGCGATTACCAACACAACCCCACCAGGAATTACACGCCCATCTCCTACCGCAAGGTCGGCGCCTTGCGTCTGTCCTCGGCCTATGAGCGTGAATCCGGCGACAGCCTGGTCTCGGTCACGCCTTATGTGCGCGACAACAGCATGGAGCTCCTGGCCAACTGGTCGCTCTCCTACGACCCCACGGTGTATACCACGGCCAACCGCTCCCTCGGTGTGCTGGCCAAGTGGCGGCGGGACTTCGTGCCGCTGCGGGCGCGCCTGATCGCCGGTCTCGATCTCGATCTGAGCCCGGGCAGCCGGGAGGAAAACCGCCTGGCCACGCTCACCACCAGCGGCAGCGGTGCGGCCAAGGTCTATCGGGCCTATACGGTGGGCAGCCGCGTCTACGACTACGACGTCACCTTCCTCGGCGCCTCGCCCTATCTGCACGGCGAGCTGTCGCCGAGCGAGCGGCTGCGGGTGACGGCCGGCCTGCGCTACGACAATCTGCGCTACCGCTTCGACAACCGATTCGCCGCCGGTGCGGTCGCCGCCTCGACCAGCGAGAACGGCGGCGTGCCGGTGACCCGCTATTACGGCCAGTCGGCCGACACCACGGTCAGTTACGAGCACCTCAGTCCCAAGCTGGGCGCCACCTTCGCCCTGAGCCCGGCGCTCGATCTTTATGCCGCCTACAACCACGCCTTCCGCGCCCCGTCCGAAGGCCAGCTGTTCCGCCCCGCCGCGGCGACCACGGCGGCCGCGGCGGTGGCTTCGGCGCAATCCGCGCTGGGCCTCAAGCCGGTGAAGGTGGACCAGTACGAGATCGGCCTGCGCGGCCGGGCGGCCGCCTTCGATTACCAGTTGGCCGTCTACCGGATCGACAAGAAGGACGACATCCTGAGCTATCGCCTGCCGGACAATTCGACCCAGTCGGTCAACGCTGGCCAGACCCGGCACCGCGGTGTCGAGGCCGGCCTGGGCTGGCAGCCAAGCCCGGCCTGGCGCCTGGATGCCGCCTGGTCCTACGCCAAGCACACTTATGAGGAGTGGGTGATCGGCGGCAGCACGCCGGCCGATTACAGTGGCAAGGAGATGGAGGCCGCGCCGCGCCTGATCGGCAACACCCGCCTGAGCTGGCAGCCGAGCGCCGCCAGCCGGGTGCAGCTGGAATGGGTGCGCCTGGGCAGCTATTGGATGAACCAGGCCAACACGGCGAAATACGAAGGTCACGACCTTTTCAACCTGCGCGGCAACTGGAGCCTGAGCAAACAGTTCGCCCTCCATGGCAGCGTGCAGAACCTGGCGGACACCCGTTATGCCGAGAGCGCCTCGGTCTCGTCCGGCACCAACGTCTATGCCCCGGGCCTGCCGCGCACCTTCTATCTGGGGCTGGAGGCCAAATGGTGAGAATCTTCTGGGCAGCGCTGCTGCTCGGTCTGGCCGGCGCGGGCCTGGCCCAGGACATGCCGGCCGCCAGGCACGACATGGCCGCCAAGTGGCTGGCGCGCCAGGCCGTGGCGCGGCCGCTGGCGCTGGCGGCCAGCTTCGACGCCAAGGGCCGCCTGTGGGCGGCCTGGGTCGAGGGCGGGCAGTTGCGCGTGGCGCGCTCCGAGGATGGCCGTCACTTCACCTGGCCGGTCATCGTGAACGCGCTCCCCGAGACTATCGCCGCCGAGGGCGAGAGCCGGCCGCAGCTCGCCGTGAGCGGCGACGGCACGCTGCACCTGGTCTGGAGCATCGCCCTGGCCAAGCCCTATACCGGGCATGTCCGCTACAGCCGGTCGACCGACGGCGGCCGCAGCTTCAGCGCGCCGATCACGCTGAACGACGACAGCGCCGAGATCAGCCACCGCTTCCCCGCCCTGCTGGTCGAGGGCCGGCGCGTGCTGGTCGCCTGGCTCGATGCCCGCGAGCGCCAGGCCGCCCAGGCGGCCGGCGAAAAGTTCGCCGGCGCCTCGCTCTACCTGGCCGAATCGGGCGACGGCGGCGCCAGCTTCGGCCCCAACCGGCGTTTCGTCGCGCACAGCTGCGAATGCTGCCGGCTGGCCCTGGCCTGGCGCCAGGGCGCGCCGATGGCGCTCTGGCGTCAGGTGTTCGACGGCGGCGTGCGCGACTTCGCCCTGGCCGACCTGCGCGATCCGGCCTCGCTGCAACGCGCCAGCGACGACGACTGGCGCATCGACGGCTGTCCGCATCACGGCGGCGGCCTCGCGGCCGATGACCAGGGCCGCCTGCATCTGGTCTGGTTCACCCAGGGCCGGCTGCGCCAGGGCCTGTTCTACCGGCACGCCGACCCTGGCCGCTTCAGCCCCCCCATGAAATTCGGCAACGACGCGGCCCAGGCCGGCCACCCGGCCGTGCTCGCCACCGGCCGCAACGTCACCCTGGCCTGGCTGGAGTTCGACGGCCAGACCAACCAGGTCTGGACCCTGCACTCGCGCGACCGCGGCCGGCACTGGGGCCCGCCGCGCCGGCTGGCCACGAGCGCGGGCGGCGTGGATTACCCCATCCTGCTGGCGCGCGCCGGCAAGCCCTGGCTGGTCTGGCACAGCGAGCGCGAGGGCCTGCGCGCCTGGGCGCTGACGCCATGAGACGGCTGCTGCGCGGCCTTTGCCTGTGGCTGGCCTTGAGCGCCGGCCCGGCGTGGGCCGACGCGCCCAAGCCCTTCACGGTCGCCACGCCCGCCGCCTTGCAGCAGCGCTTCGCCGGCCAGCCGTATTTGCTCGCCTTCTGGTCGATCGACTGCCCCCATTGCCAGGGCGAGCTCGAAGGGTTCGCCCGGCTGCTGCGCGAGCGGCCCAAGCTGCCCTTGGTGCTGGTGGCGGTGGATGCGCCGGCGCAGGCGCCGCAGGTCGCCGCGCGCCTGGCCGAACTGGGCCTCTCGGACGCCGACAACTGGCAATTCGCCGAGGCGCGGCCCGAGCGCCTGCGCTTCGCGGTCGACCGCCAGTGGCGCGGCGAACTGCCGCGCAGTTATCTGTTCGATGCGGCGCACCGGCGCCAGGCCGTCAGCGGCGCCCTGAGCGAGGCGGCCGTGCGGCGCTGGCTGGAAACGCTGCCGGATTGAGGATGATGTTTCCCATGCTGACCGCGCCGCAAGATCGCGTGCTCACCTGGGCGATCGCCGGCTCGCTGTTGCTGCATCTGGTGGTTTTGGCCACGCTGAACCTGGCGCCCCGGCGCATCGCGCCGTCGGCGCCGCTGACCTTGCGCGTGCAACTGCTGGAAGCGGGCCAGGCGCTGCGTGCATTGCCTCAAGCCCGGGTGCGGCCGATGCATCGCCCGCCCTCGATGGCGCGTCAGCCTATGCCGGTGGGTGCCACCGGCAACCCGGCCGAGACTGCGCCGGCACCCACCGCCCAGCCGGGCGCGACCCTGGGCCCGGGTCCGGTCGCCTCCACACCGCAGGCCGCGCTGGCGACCGCGCCCGCTCCGTCAGCGCCCGCTCAGACCACAGCCGGCCCGGCGCCGGCCTTGACGCCGCCGCGCTTCGATGCCGGTTATCTCAACAACCCCCCGCCCGGCTATCCCGCCCTGTCGCGCCGCCTGGGCGAGCAAGGGCGGGTGCTGCTGCGGGTGCGGGTGAGCGAGGAAGGTCTGGCGCGCGAGGTGCTGGTGCAGGAAGGCAGCGGCTTTGCCCGGCTCGACCAGGCGGCGCGCGAGGCGGTGCTGCGCTGGCGTTTTCTGCCGGCACGTCAGGGCGGCGCAGCGGTCGAGGCCTGGGTACTGGTGCCGATCAGCTTCAGCCTGAGCTGAATCATTTGCCGTGCAGATAGCGCCGGTCGTCGAAGGTGGCCACCCATTCCGGCTTGTAGACCACCAGAATGGTGATCAGCATGCCGGTGGCGAAGGCCTCGGACCAGGCCATCAATAGATAGAACGGCAGATAGTCCTCGAGCAGGTAATCGAGCGGATAGGCCCCGGTCAGGGCGATGAAGCCGGTCGAACCCAGGCCCACGGCGGACACGGCCAGGGCCGCGCCGAAGAAGCCGTTGACGAAGACATAAATGAACAGGTGATTGGGCAGCCAGCGGTCGCACAGGCGATACAACCCCCAGCTCAGCGTCACCGGCAGCACGGCCATGATGAGCAGGTTGGCCGGATAGGCGAGGTATTCGCCGTTCATCAGGGTGACCGCGGCCAACACCAGGGCCAGACCGAGCAGGGCGAACCAGGGCCGGAACATCAGGGTCAGCGCCGTGGCGCCGAGCAGGTGAAAGTTGAGGCCGGGCTTGATGCCGGCCTTGATCAGCCACAGGCCGAGCACCGCGACGCAGGCGCCGGCGAAGACGTTGAGGTTGTCGCGGTCCGCCAGCATGCGCCAATGTGCCCGGCGCCACATGGCATAAAACAGCAGACCGGTCAGCGGCCAGAGCAGCCAAAGCCAGGCGGCGGGGATGTGGGCGGAGATCAGGTTCATGCCGAATGATTTTCAGCGCAAAGGGCGCGCAGCTCACAAAGAAAACCGATGCCGGGGTTCCGGCGCTGACTTTGGGTTGATCGCGCTTGCTGGCGCCGAAATGCCGTTTATACTGCGCCGGATTTTAAGCGGAAAGAGACCCCATGCGCCTGGCCCTGTTCGACCTCGATAATACCCTGCTCGCGGGCGATTCCGATTTCGAGTGGGCCCAGTTCCTGATCGAGCAGGGCGTGCTCGACCGCGAGGTGTACGAGGCGCGCAACCAGGAATTCTACGACCAGTACAAGGCGGGCACCCTCGACATCCATGAGTTCCTCGACTTTCAGTTGAAGCCGCTCGCGCGGCATCCGCGTGCGCAGCTCGATGCCTGGCATGCCGAGTTCATGGCGCGCAAGATCCTGCCCATGGTGGCGCCGGGCACACCGGCCCTGCTGGAAAAGCATGCGCACGATATCCGCATCATCGTCACCGCCACCAACAGCTTCGTCACCCGGCCGATCGCCGAGCATTTCGGCATCGCGCATCTGATCGCGACCGAGCCCGAGGCGATCGGGGGCGAGTTCACCGGCCGCGTGGTCGGCACCCCCGCCTTTCGCGAGGGCAAGGTCACGCGCCTGGAGGAATGGCTGGCGCAGCAGGGCAAAGGCTGGGACGACGTGAGCGAGAGCTGGTTTTATTCCGACTCGCTCAACGATCTGCCGCTCCTGAGCCGGGTTAGGCATCCCGTGGCGGTGGATCCGGATGCCACACTCCGGGCCCATGCCGAACGGGCGGGTTGGCCGGTCATCAGCCTGCGCTGAGCGATTGCCGGCACAATGGAGGCCGGCGGCCCAAGCGCCGGCGATCAGAAGCAGGAGGTGCGCCATGAGATTGCACGCAGCGTTGTTGACCGTCGCGCTGGCCGGCATGGCCTCCTGGGCGCTGGCGGCCAAGCCCATCATCATCAAGTTCTCCCATGTGGTCACGCCCGATACGCCCAAGGGCAAGGCCGCCGACTATTTCAAGCAGCGGGCCGAGGCGCTCACCGGCGGCCGGGTCAGGGTGGAGGTCTACCCCAACAGCCAGCTCTACAAGGACGGCGAGGAGATGGAGGCCCTGCAGCTGGGCGCGGTGCAGATGCTGGCGCCCTCCTTGTCGAAACTGGGCGCGCTCGGGGTGCCCGCCTTCGAGCTGTTCGGTCTGCCCTATATCTTTCCCGACAAGGAGACCCTGTATCGGGTGATGGATGGTCCGATCGGCCGGCAATTGCTGACCCGACTCGAGCCCAAGGGCATTCTCGGCCTGGCCTATTGGGACAACGGCTTCAAACAGATGAGCGCGAACCGGCCCTTGCGCCGGGTTGAGGATTTCCAGGGGCTCAGGCTGCGCGTGCAGGCCTCCGCGGTGATCGAGGCGCAGATGCGGGCACTGGGCGCCACGCCGCGCCCGATCCCCTTCTCCGAGGTTTACGCCGCCTTGCAGCGCGGCGTGGTCGATGGTACAGAAAACCCGCTGTCGAATTTCTACACCCAAAGGCTGTACGAGGTGCAGCGCCATCTCACCGTGTCCGATCACGGCTATCTCGGTTATGCCGTGATCGCGAACAAGCGGTTCTGGCAGCAGCTGCCGCCGGACATCCGGCGCGCGCTGGAACAGGCCATGCAGGAGGCCACCGCCTATGAGCGCCGCATCGCGCAGAAAGAGAACGACGACGCCCTGGCGGCCCTGCGGCAGCTGGGGCGGACCGAGATCTACATCCTGCCCCTGGCGGGCCGGCTGGAATGGCACAAGGCCTTGTTGCCGGTGCACACGGCGTTCGCGGACAGGATCGGGCGCGACCTGATCCAGGACGTCTACCGCATCGCCGCCCAGGTCGAACGCGAACGTCAGGCGCAGAGCGGGGCCAGGCCTTGAGTCCGCTTGGCTGCGCCGCTGGCTGAGCCTCGGCCATGGCCGTCGTTTCCGCCATCCTGCCCATCTTCGTCCTGATCCTGCTGGGCTGGGCCCTTAAGCGCTGGGCCGGGGCGGCCGAGGCCTTCTGGCGCGATCTGGAGCGCTTGATCTATTACGTCTTCTTCCCGGCCCTGCTGTTCCATGCCCTGTCGCACAGCGTGATCGAGCTGGCCCGGGCCTGGCCCATGCTGGTGACCGGCATCCTGTTCACCCTGATCGGCATGGGCCTGGGCGGCTTGTCGAAGGTCTTTTTCCGCGACCCGCCGCGGGTGTTCGCCGCCGCCTTCCAGGGCTCCTTCCGCTTCAACAGCTATGTCGGCCTGGCCGTGGCCGGCGCCCTGCACGGGCCGGCCGGCATCGCTGCGATCGGCCTGCTCATGGGTTTTTTGATCCCGCTGGCCAACGTTGCCTCGGTCTGGGTGCTGGCGCGTCACGGTGGCGGCGACTGGCTCAAGGAGACCCTGGCCAATCCGCTGATCCTGGCCACCGCCGGTGGCGTTGGCTTCAGTCTGGCCGGCTGGTCGTTGCCGGCGCTGCTCGACGACATTTTGGAATTGCTGGCGCGCGCCTCCCTGCCCTTGGGCCTGATCGCGGTCGGCGCCGGGCTCAGGCTGACCAGCCTGGCCCAGGCGCGCGGCCATCTCTGGTATGGGGTGACGGTGAAACTCGTGCTGTTGCCCGCCATCGCCTGGGGCCTTGGCATGGGCTTCGGTCTGACCGGCCTCTGGTTCGAGACGGCGATTTTGCTGGCGGCCCTGCCGGTGTCCAGCGTGGCCTATGTGCTGGCGGTGCGCATGCGGGCCGACGGCCAGGTGATCGCGGCCCAGGTGGCGTTGACCACGCTGCTCTCCCTGCTCACCCTGCCGCTCTGGCTCGGCCTGGCGCGGGCATGACCGGCAAAGCTTGACGCCTTCCTGCCAAGCGGTTTTAATCCGCGCCTATGCAACGCCGATTCGGTCGCCTCGTCCTCCTGCTGTTCGCCTGGCTGCAATGCCTGGCGCCCCTGCTGCATGCCCACGCGGCAGAGGAACACGAGCCCGGCGTGCACCTGCCGGCCCTGCCGTTGATGCTGGCCGATGCCCACACGGACGAGGGCTGGCGCAACGACCAGGCGCCGAGTCACGCCGACCACGCGATCGGCGTGGCCAGTTCCTTGGAAGCACGCCAGGATGGGCCGCCGCTGGACACGCCCGGTCTTGCCGGGCGCCGCTCGCCCGCGCTGAACCCGGCCTGGCAGATGGGCTGGCAATGGCCGCCAGCCGGCAGCGCCCCGCTTCCACTCTCCTATCTTTTCCCCGACGCCTGCGCGCCGCCGCGCGCCTGATGCCGTCATGCCGCCCCCGGGCGGTTCCCTTATCTACACTTGACTGAACGGCCGCGTGTTCGCGGCCATGCCGAAAGAGGCTGTCATGCATCGCGCCTACGCGTTTCTTATCGCCGCAAGTTTGCCCCTGGTCGCCGTGGCGGGCGACAAGCTGATCCCCATCTCGCCTGCCCAGCGGGCGGCCCTGAACATCGCCACCGTGCCGGTGACCGCACATACCGGCGCCATCAGCGTCGGTCTGCCGGCTACGGTGGCCGTCCCGCCGGCCCAGGAGCGGGTGATCGCCGCGCCGGTGGCGGGTCTCATCACCTCGGTCAGGGTGGCCGCCGGCGAGACGGTGCGCGCCGGTCAGGCCCTGGCCACGCTCAAGAGCGAGCAGTTGGCCGCGGGGCAGCGCGACATGGCCCAGGCCGCCGTCCAACTCAAGCTGGCTGAGGTCACCGCCGAGCGGGATGAAGCCCTGTTCCAGGAGGGCATCATCCCCGAGGCGCGCGTGCAGGCGGCGCGGGCGGCGCACGATCAGGCCCGCGCCGCGCTGGCCGAGCGCCGCGCCTGGCTGCGCCTCATGGGCCTGTCCGGCGCGGATGTCCAGGCGGTGGAGCGGGGGGAGCGCCTGATCGACAGTATCACGCTCAGCACGCCCATCGCCGGCGCGGTGCTGGAGCAGATGGCCCTGACCGGCGCCCGGGTGGAGGCGGCCATGCCGCTGTTCCGGGTGGCCCGGCTCGACCCTTTGTGGCTCGACATCCAGGCCCCACCCGAGGTCGCCGCCCTGGCCCGCACCGGGCAGCCGGTCAGCGTGCCCGGCACGGCGGCGGAGGGCAAGGTGATCTTGATCGGACGCAATGTCAGTGCGGCGCAGACCGTTCTGATCCGGGCCCGGGTGAGCAATCCGGAGGGGCGGCTGCGTCTGAACCAGAATGTCGAGGCAAGGATCGAGGGGCTGTCCGGCACCAAGCACTGGCGCGTGCCGGCCCGGGCCATCACCCGCCTGCAGGGCCAGAATTACGTGTTCGTCGAACGGCCGGGGGGGTTCGAGCCCGAGCCGGTCAAACTGCTGTCCCAGTCGGCCCAGTCGGCCGCGGTCGAGGGCCCCTTCGTCGGCGGCGAGCTGATCGCGGTCGAAGGCGTGGCGGCCCTGAAAGCGGCATGGCAAGGCATGGGGGGCGAGTGAATGCTCGCCCGTCTGACCGAGTTCTCCCTAAGTCAGCGCCTGCTCGTGCTGGGCTTCGCGCTGCTGCTGGCCGCGGCCGGCAGCCAGGCCTGGCGCGGCTTGCCGATCGACGCCTTCCCCGATGTCTCCACCACCCAGGTCAAGCTCATCCTCAAGGCGCCGGGCATGACGCCGGAGGAGGTGGAGACCCGCATCGCGGCGCCGATCGAAACCGAGATGCTGGGCATTCCCAAGCAGCGCATCCTGCGTTCGGTGTCGAAGTATGGCCTGACCGACATCACCATCGATTTCGAGGATGGCACCGACATCTACTGGGCAAGGCAGCAGGTGGCCGAGCGGCTCAACGGCGTGCTGGGCGATCTGCCGCCGGGCGTGAGCGGCGGCCTCTCGCCCATCACCACGCCGCTGTCCGAGATGTTCATGTTCACCGTCGAGGGCGCCGGCCTGACCCTGGCCGAGCGCCGGGCGGTGCTCGACTGGCTGATCCGGCCCCAGCTGCGCACCCTGCCCGGGGTGGCCGACGTCAATGCCTTGGGCGGCCTGGTCAAGACCTTCGAGGTCGTGCCGAACAACGCGGCCATGGCGGCCCGCGGCGTGACCCTGCAGGAACTGCAGGAGGCCGTCGCCGCCAACAATCGCAACGACGGTGCCGGCCGCCTGACCGAAGGTGAGGAGGTCTGGCTGGTGCGGGTGGAAGGCGCGGTGCGCAGCCTGGAGGATCTGGCCGCCATCGTGGTGAAGGACGTCGCCGGCGTGCCGGTGCGGGTGGCGGATGTGGCCGAGGTGCGCCTCGGTCAGCTGACCCGCTACGGCGGGGTCACCCAGAACGGCCGGCACGAAGCGGTGCAGGGCCTGGTCCTCGGCCTGAAGGGGGCCAATGCGCAGCAGGTGGTGGCGGCGGTCAAGCAGCGGCTGCGGGAGATCGCCCCGAGCCTGCCCAAAGGCGTGGAGGTGCGTCCCTTTTATGACCGTTCGGCCCTGGTCGACCGGGCGGTGGGCACGGTGGCCAAGGCGCTGATGGAGGCGACGGTGCTGGTGCTGCTGCTGTTGTTCCTGTTCCTCGGCAATGTGCGGGCCGCCCTGACCGTGGCGCTCACCCTGCCGCTGGCGGCCCTGGCCACCTTCCTGCTCATGCGCCAGTTCGACCTGTCGGCCAATCTCATGAGCTTGGGCGGCCTGGCCATCGCGATCGGCCTCCTGGTCGACGGGGCGGTGGTCGTGGTGGAGAACGTGGCGACCCATCTCGCCCACGATGACGGTCGTTCGCCCAAGCTGCACAAGGTATTCCACGCGGTGCGCGAGGTGGCGCAACCCACCGCCGCCGGCGTGCTCATCATCATGATCGTGTTCCTGCCGCTGCTCACCCTGGAGGGACTGGAGGGCAAGCTCTTCATCCCGGTGGCGCTGACCATCATCTTCGCCCTGGGCTCGGCGCTGCTGCTCTCGCTCAGCGTGGTGCCGGTGCTGGCGTCCTATCTTCTGAAGGAGGGGGCCCACGCCGACCCCTGGCTGGTGCGTTGGGCGGTGCGGCTCTACACCCCTGCGCTGGATTACGCGCTCGGCCGGGTGCGCACGGTGGTGATCGCCGCCCTGGTCCTGCTGGCGACAGCCGGGGCGATGTATCCCTTCATCGGCAAGTCGTTCATGCCGACTTTGGATGAAGGCGATCTCTTGGTGCAGCTGGAGAAGCTGCCTTCGATCAGCCTGGAGGAGAGCCTGGCCCAGGACATGCTGGTGCAGCGCGCCCTGATGCAGCGCATTCCCGAGATCAAGGGCGTGGTGGCCCGGGCCGGTGCCGACGAGCTGGGCCTCGACCCCATGGGCCTGAACGAGACCGACAGCTTCCTGGTGCTCAAGCCGATGCACGAATGGCGCGAGCCGTCGAAGGACTGGCTGATGGACGAGATCCGCAAGGTGATGACGGACTTCCCGGGCATCAACTACGCCTTCACCCAGCCGATCGACATGCGGGTGTCGGAGATGCTCACGGGCAGCCGGGGCGACGTGGCGGTCAAGCTGTTCGGCCCCGACATCGGCGAGCTCAACCGCCTGGCCGATGAGGTGGAAACCCTGCTCAAGACGGTGCCCGGTGCCCAGGACGTGTTCAGCCGCAAGAACGAGGGCGTGCAGTATTTCCGGGTCGAGATCGACCGGCTGGCCGCCGGCCGCTACGGGCTTTCCGTCGACGCGGTGGCCGGCTTCCTGCGCGCCCAGCTCGAGGGGGTGCCGCTCGGCATCGTGCAGGAAGGGGTGCGGCGCACGCCGCTCATTCTCAGGGCCGGCGAGAACGTGCGCCTGTCGCCCGCCCTGTTCCAGGCTTTGCGCATTCCGACCCCGAACGGCATCGCCATTCCCCTGAGCGAGGTGGCGCGCCTGGTGCGCGCCGACGGTCCCGTCTTCGTCAACCGGGAAAACGCCGCGCGCTATGTCACGGTGCAGTCGAACGTCGCCGGGCGGGATCTGGTCGGCTTCGTCGACGAGGTGAAGGCGCGCATCGCCAGCCAGGTGAAGCTGCCGGACGGCTACCGCGTAGTCTACGGCGGCCAGTTCGAAAACCAGCAGCGGGCCGCCGCGCGGCTCGCCATCGTGGTGCCGGTGGCGCTGTTGTTGATCTTCGCCCTGCTGTTCGCCACCTTCGGTTCGGTCCGGCAGGCGGTCTTGATCCTGGCCAACATCCCGTTCGCCCTGGTCGGCGGCGTCGCCGGCCTGTTCGTGACGGGCGAATACCTGTCGGTGCCGGCCTCGGTCGGCTTCATCGCCCTGCTCGGCATCGCCGTGCTCAATGGTGTGGTGATGGTGAGCCATTTCAACCAGCTCGCCGCCCAGGGGCTGGCGCCCGAGGCTGTGGTGCGCGAAGGGGCGCTGCGCCGCCTGCGCCCGGTGCTGATGACCGCCAGTATCGCCGCCTTTGGCCTGATCCCGCTGCTGCTGGCGACCGGGCCCGGCTCGGAGATCCAGAAGCCGCTGGCCATCGTGGTCGTGGGCGGGCTGTTCAGCTCGACCATCCTGACGCTGATCGTGCTGCCGGTGCTCTACCGGCGCTTCATTCTGGGAGGGGGAGTGAAATGAGCCTGGTCTTGCTGACGCTCGCCGCGCCCCGGACGCTGGAGGAGGAGCTGCTGGAGCAGTTGCTGGCCCACCCCGAGTGGGCCACGGGCCTCACCCTGAGCCGGGTCGAAGGCCACAGCCACCGGGAGATGGCGCTTTCCGTGCAGGAGCAGGTGCGCGGCCGCGCCGGCCGGATCGCCCTGCAGATCGTGCTCGAGGCGGAACAGGCTCAGGCCCTGCTCGCCCATCTGAAGGCACGTTTCCCCAAGCCGGACGTCGCTTACTGGCTGACGCCGGTCATCGATTTCGGGAGGTTGGCATGAACTGGATGCGTGCAACAGGGGGCCTGCTGGCGCTCGCGCTGTCGGCGGCGGCGCTGGCCGGAACTACAAGCGGGCCACCGGCCGATCTGCCGCCGGCCGAGAGCGTCGAGCGCGCGCTCGATGCCCATCCCAGGGTGCGGGCCGCCCAGGCCAGGCTGGCGGCCGCCCGGGCCGAGGGTGAGCGGCTGCAGGCGGGCGACTATGAATTCGGCCTCAATCTCGCGAGCCAGCAACGCCGTGTCCGCGCCGGGCCTGACTATCAGGAGTGGAGTATCGGCATCGAACGCCCGGTGCGCCTGCCCGGCAAAAGCGGGCTGGACCGGGCCATCGGTGCCAAGGGTCTGGCCGAGGCGGCGGAGCGCGTGGGCGATGCGCGCCACGAAACCGCCCGGCAGTTGCTCGGCCTCTGGTATGCCCGCTTGCAGGCGCGCGCCGAGGTCGCGCTCTGGCGGCAGCAGGTCGCTGTGCTAGAGGCGCAGAAACAGACGACCGAGATTCGGGTCAGGCGGGGCGATGCCGCGCGGCTCGACAGCCTGCAGGCCGATGCCGCGCTGGCCCAGGCCGAATCGGAGCTGCGCCGGGCCGAGGCGCGCGAGCAGATCGCGCAGGCCGAGCTCACCGCGCAGTTTCCCGAGCTGCCGCCACCCGGCGCGACGGCCGCCGAACCCGCCCTGCCGGGTGAGGACGCGGAGCATTGGGCGGAACGGCTGTTGGCGCACAATCATGAAATCCTCGCCGTGCAGCGGGCGCAGGAACGGCTGAGGCTGCAGGCGGAGCGCGCCGAGGCCGATCGGCTGCCCGACCCCCGTCTGGGTCTGCATTACGCGCGCGAGCTGGACGGTCAGGAACACATCGTCGGCGTCAGCCTGAGCATCGATCTGCCCGGCGCGGCGCGCCAGGCGCGGGTCGGGCTGTACCGGGCCGAGGCCGAGGCGATGGCGCAGGCCATGGCGGAGGTGCGGCGCCGCCTGCTGGCCGAGTCGGCCGGCAACTGGCAGCGCGCCTCGGCCGGGGTGGAGGGCTATCAAAGGCTCAAGGCGGCTGCCGAGGCGATGGAGCGCCATGCCGAACTCACCCGGCGGGCGTACCAACTGGGCGAGCTGGGCCTGAGCGAGACCCTGTTGGCCCAGCGCGCGGCGGCCCAGGCGCGGCTGGCGGCGGAACAGGGCCGGCTCGAGGCCAATCAGGCCATCGCCCGTCTGCTGCTCGACGCCCACAGCCTGTGGCTGGCCGAGCCCGACGAGGCAGAGCATCGTTAGGGTTCAGCCGTCCGGCGCGCCGGCCGAATCTGTCGGGGGCGCTGCCAAGTGGCCGGCTTTCTGCTGCAGGCGCCACATTTCGGCGTAGCGGCCATTGGCGGCCAACAGCCCATCGTGCCGGCCGCGCTCGACGATGCGGCCGCCGTCCATGACCAGGATCTCGTCGGCGTCGACCACGGTGGACAGGCGGTGGGCGATCACCAGGGTGGTGCGGTTTTCCGAGATGCGCGCGAGCTCGGCCTGGATCGCCTTTTCTGTGGCCGAGTCGAGCGAGGAGGTGGCCTCGTCGAACACCAGGATGGGCGGGTTCTTCAGGATGGCGCGGGCGATGGCGACCCGCTGTTTCTCGCCACCGGAGAGCTTGAGGCCGCGCTCGCCGACCAGGGTGTCGTAGCCGTCCGGCAGGTGGGCGATGAAGCGGTCGAGATGGGCGGCCCGGGCTGCTTCGATCACCTCCTCGCGGCTGGCGTCGGGGCGGCCGTAGGCGATGTTGTAGTACAGGGTGTCGTTGAACAGCACGGTGTCCTGCGGCACCATGCCGATGGCGGCACGCAGCGAGGCTTGGGTCACGCTGCGGATGTCCTGATCGTCGATCAGGATGCGCCCCGCCGTCACGTCGTAGAAGCGGAACAAGAGGCGTGACAGGGTCGACTTGCCGGCCCCGCTGGCGCCCACCACGGCGACCTTTCTGCCGGCCGGGATGGTGAAGTCGATGCCGTGCAGGATGGGGCGGCGCGCGTCGTAGGCGAAGCTCACCTGCTCGAAGCGCACCTCGCCCCGCGTCACCACGAGCGGTTTGGCGTCGGGGGCGTCCCGAATCTCCGGCGGGCTTTGCAGCAGGCCGAACAGCTTCTCCATGTCGGTCAGGGCGTTGCGAATCTCGCGGTAGACCGTGCCCAGGAAGTTGAGCGGGATGAACAGCTGGATCAGATAGGCATTGACCAGCACCAGGTCGCCGATGGTCATGCGCTGCTCGGCCACGCCCTGGGCGGCCAGGGCCATCATGGCGGTGACACCGCAGGCGATGATGGCGGCCTGACCGATGTTGAGCCAGGCGAGCGAGATCTCGCTCTGCACCGCGGCGTTCTCGGCCCGTTTGAGGTCGCGGTTCAGGCGCTCGGCCTCGAACCGCTCGTTGTTGAAATACTTCACCGTTTCATAGTTGAGCAGGCTGTCGACCGCGTGGGCGTTGGCTTCGGCATCGGTCTGGTTCATGGCGCGGCGGAACTGGAGGCGCCAGTTGGTGACCAGCACGGTGAAGCCGATGTAGACCACCAGGGTCATCAGGGTAAGGCTGCCGAACCAGGGGTCGTATTTGGCGAACAACACGCCGGCCACGAGCAGGATCTCGAGCAGGGTGGGCGCGATGTTGAACAGCGAGAAGTTGATCAGGAACCGGATCGAGCGGGCGCCGCGCTCGATGTCGACCGCCAGGCCGCCGGTGCGTCGCTCCAGATGAAAGCGCAGCGACTGGGCGTGCAGATGGCGGAACACGTCGTAGATCACGCCGCGCATGGCCCGCTGCAACACCCGGGCGAACAGGGCATCGCGCAGTTCGGTGAAGGCGGTATTGCCAAAGCGCAGCACGCCGTAGAGCACGATGAAGGCGAGTGGCAGGAGCAGGGCCGTGCCCGGGTGCTGCAGGCTGTCGACGATCTCTTTGAGCGCCAGCGGCACCGAGACATTGGCCAGCTTGGCCAGGATCAGCAGCGCCATGGCGGCGAACAGGCGGCCCTTGTGCTGCCAGACGTAGGGAAACAAGCGCAGCGCCGCGCGCCACTGCGAGGCGGTGATCTGCGGGCTCATCTGGTCGGGACGGCGAAAGTCGTGGGCCATGGCTCGATCGGCGGAAATAGCGCCGATTTTAATCCATGGCTTGGCTCCTGCCGGCTTACTCGATCTGGCTGCCGAGCAATTGGGTGGCGTGCGCGGCGTCGAGCGGATGGCTCAGGTAATAGCCCTGGCCGGCATGGCAGCCGATGCGCTCGAGGTATTGCAACTGGGCCTCGGTCTCGACGCCTTCGGCGATCAGGTTGAGGTTGAGGCCGCGCGTCATGGCGGCGATGCCGGCGACGATGGAGGTGCCGTCGTCGCCGGGGCGGATGTCGTGCACGAAGCTCTTGTCGATCTTGATGGTGTCGATCGGCAGCCGGTTCAGATAGCTGAGCGAGGAGTAGCCGGTGCCGAAATCGTCGATCGAGATCTCGATGCCGAACTCGGCCAGCTGCCTGAGCTTGCCGATGGCGCCCTCCAGGTCGCGCACCAGCATGCTTTCGGTGATCTCGATGCCGATGGCGCCCTCTGGCACCCGGTGCGCGAGCAGGGTGCCGATGAACTTGTCGACGAACCTGGCCTGCTCGATCTGTTTGGCCGACAGGTTGACCGCCAGGCTGATCCGGGGCAGGCCCATGTCGTGCCAGAGCCGGGCCTGGCGGCAGACCAGCTGCAGCACCTGCTCGCTCAGGGGCGTGATCAGGCCGGTATCCTCGGCGATCGGGATGAATTCGCCGGGCGAGACCATGCCCCGCTCGGGGTGGCGCCAGCGCACCAGGGCCTCCATGCCGATGATGCGGCGCGAGGCGAGTTCGTACTGGGGCTGGTAGAACACCTCGAACTCCTCCCGCTGCAGACCGCGGCGCAGATCGGCCTCCAGGGTCATGCGGCCGCTCAGGTGGCTGTTGAGGTGGTGCAGGAAGAAGTGATAGCCGTCACGCCCCTTGTCCTTGGTGTGATAGAGCGCGATGTCGGCGTGCTTGGTCAAAGTCTCCATGCTGTCGCCATCGTCCGGATACACGGCGATGCCGATGCTCATGGTGACGAACAGCTCATGGCCCTCGATGGTGAACGGCGCCTGCAGGGCCTGCTGGATCTTGCTCGCGATCAGGGCGGCGTTGTCGCGCGCCCGGATGCTGGGCAGCAGCAGCATGAACTCGTCGCCGCCGACCCGGGCCAGGGTATCGCCCTCGCGCAGGCAGCCGCGGATGCGCTGGCCGACCGCCTGCAGCAGACGATCACCGGTCAGGTGGCCCAGGGTGTCGTTGATGTTCTTGAACCGGTCGAGGTCGAGGAACATCACCGCGAGCAGGTGGCTTTGCCGCCTGGCCTGATTCAGCGCCTGTTCCAGACGGTCGCGGAACAGGGCGCGGTTGGGCAGGCCGGTCAGCTGATCGTGATAGGCCTGGAAATTGATGGTGGCCTCGGCCTGCTTGCGCGCGCTGATGTCGCGCGCCACGCCGTAGGAGCCGATGAATTCCTCGCCGCCGTCGGGGCGTGGCCGGTACAGGCCCATGGCACTCAACTCGACCACGAGGTAGGGCAGGTCGCCGCTTGCGGTCGCCATGCCGTCCCTGCGCTTGAGCCGCAGCTCCAGGTTGCGGGTGGCGCGTCCCTCCCGGCGCCGCTCGTTCATGCGGTAGCGGGCCGACTCCAGGTCCTCGTCGTGGACGATCCGGGAATAATGCTGGCCGATCAGTTCGCTGGCGGCATAGCCCAGCAGGCTGCCGATGCTGTCGCTCAGATAGGTGAAATGCCCCGCGCTGTCCAGGGTATAGATCAGGTCGGGCGACAGGTTCACCAGCAGCCGGTGCAGCTGTTCCGATTGCTGCAGGCGGTGCTGATAGTGACGGTTGTCGTGGCGCAGCTTGAGCTTCTGCGCCGCATTGCGCACGCTCTTGATCAGCTCCTCCGGCCGGTAGGGCTTGCGCAGGTAGTCATAGGCACCCGCCCTGAGCGAACGGATCGCGGCGTCGATCGAGCTGTCGCCGCTGATTACGATGATCAGGCTGTCCGGCTGGCGCGTCCGGATGAAGTGCATGACCTCGTGGCCGCTGGTGTCGGGCAGCAGCAGGTCGAGAAAGACCACGTCGTAGACACGGGCATCGAGCAGGGCATAGGCGGCGGCGCCGGTTTCGGCGGCATCGACCTCGGTGAAGTGCTGGCTCACCAGCAGGCGGGTGGCCTCCAGGCACAAATGGTCATCTTCGACGATGAGTGCGCGAATCGACTGGGCCGGAACCTGGTGATCATCGAACGAATAGCTCATGCGGGCCTTCCAGCAAATTCCTGCGATCTGATGCGGTGGGTGGCATGGCCGATCCGGTCGGCCCGGCACGCGGACCAGGATGCATTGACGAGTGCATGATAGCGAATGAAGTGGCCGCCCGAATTTAATATCCACATCGCCTTTTGCGCACTGTGAATATCTGCGGCGCATTTGCAACGGGCGGGACGACGCATGCCGCGTCCCGATCGCCGGGCGCCATTACCCACATGATTTATGGGGCATTTCTACCAAAATAAAACTCGATCAATCGTCGGTCTATATGAGAAAATTCTGAATTTGTAATTGATCTGGAGCAAGGTTTTTGTTGGGCCGGCCGACCTGTGGGTTGGCGCCGACGGGCCTTGTGTGTGCAGTTGGCCATCACCCCTTTCTGCAGTGGCGGGGCCTGGATTGGAAATACGAAGAACGCCTATGAACACGACTACGGAACAGCCCGTGCATGAGGAAGTGCGTACCACGACCTGTTATATGTGCGCCTGCCGCTGCGGCATCAAGGTGCACCTGAAGAACGGCGAGGTGCGTTTCATCGAGGGCAACCCCGACCACCCGCTGAACCAGGGCGTGCTTTGCGCCAAGGGTTCCTCGGGCATCATGAAACAGTATTCGCCGGCCCGCCTGACCAAGCCGCTGCGGCGCAAGGCCGGCGCCGAGCGGGGGCGCGGCGAGTTCGAGGATATCTCCTGGGACGAGGCCTTCGCCATCATGGAAGAGCGCCTGGCCAAGATCCGCGCCACCGATCCCAAGAAATTCGCCCTGTTCACCGGGCGTGACCAGATGCAGGCGCTGACCGGCCTGTTCGCCAAGAACTACGGCACGCCCAACTACGCGGCGCACGGCGGCTTCTGCTCGGTCAACATGGCGGCCGGCCTGATCTACACCATCGGCGGCTCGTTCTGGGAATTCGGCGGGCCCGACCTCGACCGGGCCAAGCTGTTCGTGATGATCGGCACCGCCGAGGACCATCACTCCAATCCGCTCAAGATCGCCATCTCCAAGTTCAAGCGCAACGGTGGCCGCTTCATCTCGATCAACCCGGTGCGCACCGGCTATTCGGCGATCGCCGACGAGTGGATTCCGATCAAGCCGGGCACCGACGGCGCGCTGCTCTTGGCCCTGATCCACGAGATCATCAAGCAGGGCCTGTACGACCGCGACTTCCTGACCAAGTATTCCAACGCGGCCGAACTGGTCAACATGGACCCGAAGAGTCCCGAGTACGGCATGTTCGTGCGCTTCGAGGTGCCGCCCGAGGAGGGCTGCTTCGACGCCCAGAACAAATTGTGGTGGGACCGCGAGCTGAACCGCCCGGTGTCGACCCACACCCTCGGCGTCGATCCGCGCCTGTTGGGCGAGTTCAAGCTGTCCGACGGCACGCCGGTGAAACCGGCCTTCCAGCTCCTGGCCGAGCGGGTCGAGCAGTACACGCCGGAGTGGGCCGCCGACATCACCGGCATCCCGGCCGAGACCATTCGCCGCCTGGCGCACGAGATGGGCATCACCGCGCGCGACGAGAAGATCGAGCTGCCGATCGCCTGGACCGACGCCTGGGATGTCGAGCACAAGACCATCACCGGCAACCCGGTGGCCTTCCATGCCATGCGCGGCCTGGCTGCCCACTCCAACGGTTTCCAGACCATCCGCGCCCTGGGCATCCTGATGTCCATCCTCGGCACCATCGACCGGCCGGGCGGCTTCCGTCACAAGGCGCCGTTCCCGCGCCCGATCCCGCCCTGCCCGAAGACGCCGAAGGGCCCCGAGGACGTGCAGCCCAACACCCCGCTCAACGGCATGCCGCTCGGCTGGCCGGCCGACCCGGACGACCTGTTCGTCGACGAGCAGGGCAATCCGGTGCGCATCGACAAGGCCTTCTCCTGGGAGTACCCGCTCTCGGTGCACGGCCTGATGCACAACGTGATCACCAACGCCTGGCGCGGCGATCCCTACCCGATCGACACCCTGTTCATCTTCATGGCCAACATGTCGTGGAACTCGACCATGAACGCCGAGCAGGTGCGCAAGATGCTCAACGACAAGGACGAGAACGGCGAGTACAAGATCCCGTTCCTGATCGTGGCCGATGCCTTCCAGTCCGAGATGGTGGCCTTCGCCGACCTGGTGCTGCCCGACACCACCTATCTCGAGCGTCACGATGTGATGTCCATGCTCGACCGGCCGATCTCCGAGTTCGACGGCCCGGTGGATTCCGTGCGCATCCCGGTGCTGCCGCCGACCGGCGAGTGCAAGCCGTTCCAGGAGGTGTTGATCGAGCTGGGCAGCCGGCTCAAGCTGCCGGTCTTCGTCAATGCCGACGGCAGCCGCAAATACCGCGACTACCCCGACTTCATCACCAACTTCGAGACCGCGCCCGGTTCCGGCATCGGCTTTCTCGCCGGCTGGCGCGGCAAGGGCGGCGAGAAGTCGATGCGCGGCGAGCCCAACCCGAACCAGTGGCAGATGTACGAGAAGAACAACTGCGTCTTCCACTACCACCTGCCCAAGTCCTACCAGTACATGCGCAACTGGAACCAGGGCTATCTGCAGTGGGCCCAGGCGCACGGCCTCACCCGCTATGCCGAGCCGATCAACATCCACATCTACTCGGAAGTGCTGCAGAAGTTCCGCCTGGCCGCCCAGGGCAAGACCGATGGCCGCCAGCCGCCGCAGCATCTGCGCAAACGGATCGAGACCTATTTTGACCCGCTGCCGTTCTTCTATGAGCCGCTCGAGTCGCAGCTGAGCGACAAGCACAAGTACCCGCTCAACGCGGTGACCCAGCGTCCGATGGCCATGTACCACTCGTGGGACAGCCAGAACGCCTGGCTGCGCCAGATCCACACCTACAACTATCTGTATGTGAACCCGAAGACCGCGGCGGCCCAGGGCATCGCCGACGGCGACTGGATCTGGGTCGAATCCATGCATGGCAAGGTACGCTGCATGGCCCGCTTCTCCGAGGCGGTGGAGCCGGGCACGGTGTGGACCTGGAACGCCATCGGCAAGGCCGCCGGAGCCTGGAATCTCGACCCGAACGCCAACGAGGCCAAGCAGGGCTTCCTGCTCAACCACGTGATCAGCGAGGAGCTGCCGGCGCACGAGGCGGGGGCCCATGTCTCCAACTCCGACCCGGTCACCGGTCAGGCGGCCTGGTACGACGTGCGCGTGCGTATCTACAAGGCCGGCCCCGAAGAAGAAAAGGTGACCTGGCCGCAATTCGATCCGGTGCCCCCGGCACCCGGCACCCCGCCCCGACGCGCCTGGCAGAACTATTTCGCCGGCAAATTCAACCGAGGTGACAAATGACCCAACTCGCTCTCGTAATCGACCTGAACGTCTGCGTCGGCTGTCACGCCTGCGTCACCAGCTGCAAGCAGTGGAACACCTCCGGCCAGGCCGGCCCGATGTTCGACGACAACCCCTATGGCAAGGATCCGACCGGCACCTTCTTCAACCGGGTGCAGACCTTCGAGGTGGGCGAATTCCCCTGCACCGAGACCGTGCACTTCCCCAAGTCCTGCCTGCATTGCGAGGATGCGCCCTGCGTGCCGGTGTGCCCGACCGGCGCCTCCTACAAGCGCAAGGAAGACGGCATCGTGCTGGTGGACTACGACAAGTGCATCGGCTGCAAGTATTGCTCCTGGGCCTGTCCTTACGGCGCGCGCGAACTGGACGAGAACCAGAAGGTGATGAAGAAGTGCACCTTGTGCGTGGACCGCATCTATGACCAGAGCATCCCGGAGGATCGGCGCAAGCCGGCCTGCGTCATCTCCTGCCCGACCGGGGCGCGCCTGTTTGGCGACGTGCACGATCCGGATTCCGAGGTCTCGATCGCCATCCGCGAGAACGGCGGTTACCAGCTCATGCCCGAATGGGGCACCAAGCCGGCCAACCATTACCTGCCGCGGCGCAAGACCAAGATGCACATCCACGAGGATGAACTGACCCGGGCCGACAACCCGCTCAGGAAGGAAGATATCCGCCACGAGACGAGCAAGGACACCACGCTCGACGACTGGCTCATGTAAACGGGTTCGCAGTTTTCAGTCGGCAGTTCGCAGTGATTGCTGTTGATTTTGCTGCCGACTGATTGCTGTCGACTGACTGCTGTTTTCGGAGAAAACTATGCATCCAGCATTTTCGGTGATCTTTCTGACCACGCTGATCGGCGTCGGCCAGGGCCTGTTCCTGGCCCTGTTCAGCGCCCAGGCCTACGGCATGGCCAAGCTGCTGCCCGCCCAGTCGAACGACTTCTTCGCCGGCGGCGCTCTGATCGCCCTGTTGTTCCTGCTTGGCGGCCTGTTCGCCGCGATCTTCCATCTGGGCAAGCCCAGCTACTTCATCACCCGCGCCTGGCGCGGCATGAGCCAGTGGCGCACCTCGTGGCTGTCGCGCGAACTGATCGCCATGCCGATCATGATCGGTTTGACCTTCCTGTACATGGTGGTCTACTACTTCGGGCTCGATGCCGATCTCTATGGCTGGGGGGTCGAGGGGCAACTGCCGCTCACCGTCGGCATCGCCACCGCCGTGGCCGCCATTGCCTTGTTCGTTTGCACCGGCATGATCTACGCCGCGATCAAGTTCATCCAGGAATGGGCCTGCGCCCTGACCCCGGTCAATTATTTCCTGCTGGGCACCGCCTCCGGCTTTACCCTCGCCACCGCCTACGCCGCCGCCTATGGCGACGGTCTGGTGCAGTTCTTCGGCAACTGGGCCATCGTGCTCACGCTGGCCGGCCTGATCACCCGTGCCGCTTCCTTGTTTCGCAACAGTCGGATCAAACGCAAGTCGAGCATCCAGACCGCGATCGGCGTGCGCCACACCAAGGTGCAGCAGAAGTCGATGGGCATGATGGGCGGTTCCTACAACACCCGCGAGTACTTCCACGGCAAGAGCGAGCTCTTTCTGAAGTCGGTGAAGTGGATCTTCCTGGTGCTGACCTTCGCTTTGCCGCTGATCCTGCTGTGGGCCGGTCTGGCCGGCAACGACGGCGGCCTGTTCCTGCTGGCCTTCGTCTTCCAGTACATCGGCCTGCTGTTCGAGCGCTGGTTCTTCTTCGCCCAGGCCAACCATCCGCAGAACCTGTACTACCAGGTCGTCGGCTGAACGCCGTTGGCAGCGGCATGAAAAAAGGCGGGTGCGCAAACACCCGCCTTTTTTGTTTGTGTGCCGCGCGTTTAGCGGGTGTGATCGCGCAGCCAGCGGAACAATTCGCGGCTGGATTTCGGCGGCTTGCCCGCCGCCGCCTCCCTGCGCGCGTTGCGGATCAGGTTGCGCAGTTGCTGGCTGTCGCCGCCGGGATGCTGGGCCAGCCATTCGGTCAGGGCGGCATCGTCGGCCAGCAGCCGGTCGCGCCAGCGCTCCAGGGCGTGGAACTCGGCCTTGGCCGAATCGGATTCGCCCCTGATCCTGGCCAGTTGCTCGGCGATGGGCTCGGTGTCGATGTCGCGCATCACCTTGCCGATGAACTGCAGCTGGCGGCGCCGGGCCTCGTGCTTGGTGAAACGGCGGGCATCGAGCACCGCGTCGTACAGGGCGTCGGGCAGGTCGAGCTGGTCCAGCCGGTCCCGGGGCAGCTTGACCAGTTCCTCGCCCAGGGCCTGCAGGGCGTGCATCTGGCGCTTCTGCTGCGACTTGCTCGGGCGGTCAGGGGCGAATTCTTCGTCTTCGGGTTGCATTGCGGCAGGCTGGCTGGCTCAAGGTTGGTATCATAACGGCTTTATTCAGGCCGAGACGCACCGTGAGCGCATCCCGCTTCAGTTATTCCCCCGAAACTCTCCGTGACCTGGCCGGCCAGGTGTTGGAACTGGCCCGCGCCGCCGGCGCCAGCGCGGCCGAGACCGAGGTCTCGGAGGGCATGGGCCAAACCGTCTCGGTGCGCAAGGGCGAGGTGGAGACGGTCGAATACAACAAGGACAAGGGCATCGGCGTCACCGTCTATCTCGGCCAGTGCCGGGGCCATGCCTCGACCTCCGATTTCTCGCGCGATGCCCTGGTCCGCACCGTCGAGAAGGCCCTGGCCATCGCCCGCTATACCGCCGCGGATGATTGCGCGGGGCTGGCCGATGCCGATCTTTTGGCCAAGACGGTGCCCGACCTCGACCTCTATCATCCCTGGGATGTCAGCGTCGAGGGCTCAGTGGAGATCGCCCGCGCGGCCGAGGCGGCCGCCTTTGCCGTGGACCGGCGCATCAGCAATTCCGAGGGGGCCAGCGTCAGCACCCAGGCCTCGCAATTCGTCTACGCCAATTCGCTCGGCTTTCTCGGCGGTTATCCGTCCAGCCGGCAGACCGTGTCCTGCGTGGTGATCGCCGAGCAGGATGGCGCCATGCAGCGCGATTACTGGTACACCACGGCACGTGCGGCGCGCGACCTCGATAGTGCCGAGGCGGTCGGGCGCCGCGCCGGCGAGCGCACCGTGCGCCGGCTCAACGGCCGCAAGCTCGGCACCCGTCAGTGTCCCGTGCTGTTCGAGGCGCCGATCGCCACCGGCCTGATCGCCAGCTTTGTCTCCGCCGTCTCGGGCGGCCATCTCTACCGCAAGTCGAGCTTCCTGCTCGGCAGCCTGGGCAAGCAGGTTTTTCCCAACTTCGTGCAGATTCTCGAGCGGCCCTTCATCCCCAAGGGCCTGGCGAGCGCGCCGTTCGATTCCGAAGGCGTCGCCACCCATGACCGTGACGTGGTCAAGGACGGTGTGGTGCAGGGCTATTTCCTCTCCAGCTACAGCGCGCGCAAGCTCGGCATGCAGAGCACCGGCAACGCCGGTGGCAACCACAACCTGATCGTGCCCTCGACCGGGGAGGACTTCGCTGCCCTGCTGAAAAAGCTGGGCACCGGCCTGCTGGTCACCGAGCTGCTGGGCCACGGCCTCAACATGGTGACCGGCGACTACTCCCGCGGCGCCGCCGGTTTCTGGGTGGAGAACGGCGCGATCGCCTATCCGGTGGAGGAGATCACCGTGGCCGGCAATCTCAAGGACATGTTCCTCGGCATCGTCGCCATCGGCAGCGATGTCGAGACGCGCGGCTCGCGCCAGGTTGGTTCCATCCTGATCGACCGGATGACCGTGGCCGGGGAGTGAAGCTCGGATGCAGGCCCTGCTGACGCTGTCGCGCGCGATCGACGCCCTGAACGAGTGGGTGGGGCGCGCGGTGTACTGGCTGGTGCTGATCGTCGCCCTGGTCTCGGCCGGCAACGCCGTCAGCCGCTATGGTTTCGGCGCCAGTTCCAACGCCTGGCTCGAGGCGCAGTGGTATCTGTTCTCCGCCATCTTCCTGCTTGCCGCCGGCTACACCCTCAAGCACAACGGCCATGTCCGCATCGATGTGATCTATGGCCGGCTGGCGCCGCGCAGCCGGGCGCTGATCGATCTCGTCGGCACCCTGTTGTTCCTGTTGCCGATGACACTGCTGATCATGTGGCTGTCGTGGGCGGGTTTTGCCGAGTCCTATGCGATCGGCGAGGTTTCGCCCGATGCCGGTGGCCTCCTGCGCTGGCCGGTCAAGCTGCTGATCCCCCTGGGTTTCGCCCTGCTCGCCCTGCAGGGCCTGTCGGAGATCATCAAGCGCATTGCCTTTCTGGCCGGCGTCGGGCCGTTGGCGGAAGAAGCGGCCGAGGAGCGGGTGTGATCGGGTTCGAACTGATGGCGCCGCTGATGTTCCTCGGCCTGGTGCTGTTCCTGCTGCTGGGCTATCCGGTCGCCTTTTCCCTCGCGGCCAATGGCCTGCTGTTCGCCTTCATTGGCACCCAGCTCGGTCATTTCGATTTCGCCCTGCTGCAGGCCCTGCCCGATCGGGTGTTCGGCATCATGTCGAACGCGGTGCTGCTGGCCATCCCTTTCTTCACCTTCATGGGCCTCATCCTCGAGCGCAGTGGCATGGCCGAGGATCTGCTCGACACCCTGGGCCAACTGTTCGGCTCGGTCCGCGGCGGCCTGGCCTATGCCGTGATCTTCGTCGGTGCCCTGCTCGCCGCGACCACGGGTGTGGTCGCCGCCTCGGTCATCGCCATGGGCCTGATCTCGCTGCCGATCATGCTGCGCTATGGCTATGACACCCGGCTGGCCAGCGGGGTGATCGCCGCCTCGGGCACCCTGGCCCAGATCATCCCGCCCTCGCTGGTGCTGATCGTGCTGGCCGACCAGTTGGGCACCTCGGTCGGCGACATGTACAAGGGCGCGCTGGTGCCGAGCCTGATCCTGACCGCGCTTTACCTCGGCTTTGTCTTTCTGGTAGCCACCTTCAGGCCGTCGGCGGCGCCGGCCCTGCCCCTGACGGCGCGCACCCTGCGCGGCACAGCCCTGGTGCGCAAGGCCCTGGTCTCGCTGGTGCCGCCCCTGATCCTGATCTTCCTGGTGTTGGGCACCATCTTCCTCGGCATCGCCACCCCGACCGAGGGCGGCGCCATGGGCGCGGTCGGCGCCTTGCTTCTGGCCTGGGTCAAGAAGCGGCTCGACCTCGGCCTGCTCAGGCAGGCGATGGACAGCACGGCCAGGCTGACCAGCTTCGTCATCTTCATCCTGATCGGCTCCACCGTGTTCACCCTGGTGTTCCGGGGGATGGACGGCGACCTGTGGGTGGAAGGCCTGCTCACCGCGTTGCCGGGTGGGGAACTCGGCTTTCTGATCGCGGTAAACCTGTTGGTCTTCGTGCTTGCCTTTTTCCTCGACTTCTTCGAGATCGCCTTCATCATCGTGCCCCTGCTGGCGCCGGTGGCGGAGAAGCTGGGCATCGACCTGATCTGGTTCGGCGTGCTGCTCGGCATCAATATGCAGACCTCGTTCATGCATCCGCCCTTCGGCTTCGCCCTGTTCTATCTGCGCAGCGTGGCGCCCAGAGCGGTGCGCACCAGCGACATCTATTGGGGTGCCATCCCCTTCGTCGTGATCCAGCTCGTGATGGTCGGTCTGGTGCTGGCCTTCCCGGGCTTGGTGGGGGTGGAGCCCGCCGCTCCGGCCGAGCTTCCGGTCGATATCCCGCTCGAGGACTTTGGTGGCGGATACAACACCCAATAAAGACAAAACCCATAATATTCATATTGTTGTGGACGCAAGTTAAAGTTTTTTGAGAGTCTACCGATGTCATGTGGGTAAATGCCCCTCATCGGAGGACGAAATGAAACGACTGCCAACGATTTTGGCCTTATTGGCCCTGGCGCTGGGCCTGTCGGCCTGTGCCACCCGCACCTATGTCGACGACAAGGTGGCCGGGGTGAACCAGCGCATCGACGAGGTCGACAGCAATGCGAAGCAGAACATCCGCCGGCTGGATGCCCAGATCGGTTTGATGGACACCACCCTCAAGGCCCACGAGGAACAGATCGCCGCCGTGCGGAAGACCGCGCAGGAGGCCCTGGAGCGGGCGGTCGCCGCCGGCAAGCTGTCCGAAGGCAAGATGCTCTACGAGGTGGTGCTGAGCGACGACCACTTCAAGTTCGCGCCGGATTCGGACAAGCTGAGCAAGGAGACCATGGCTGCGCTCGACTCGTTTGCCCGGCAACTGAAGGCCGAGAACAAGGGGGCCTATGTCGAGATCCAGGGGCATACCGACAGCCGGGGCGAGGCGCCGCATAACGACAAGCTGGGCGAGCGCCGGGCCATGGCGGTCTACCACTATCTGCATACCAAGGGTGGACTGCCGCTGCACCGCATGAACGTCATTTCCTACGGCGAGAGCCGACCCGTTGCCAGCAACATGACCGAGGCTGGGCGCAAACAGAACCGGCGTGTTGTCTTGGTGGTCCTGAAGTAAACTCTCCTACCTTTCGCTTCTCCACCCAGCCCACCGAAAGGTGGGTTTTTTTTCGCGCAAGCTATGTCAAGGAGCAGATGATGGCTGAAACCCGAACCACGGCCAGCGGCCTGGTGATCGAAGAACTCGACCTCGGCGCGGGCGCCGAGGCGCGCGCGGGCCAGATCGTGTCGGTGCACTACACCGGCTGGCTGACCGACGGCAGCAAGTTCGACTCCAGCGTCGACCGCAATGACCCCTTCGACTTTCCCCTCGGGCGCGGCTACGTCATCCCGGGCTGGGACGAGGGCGTGGCCGGCATGAAGGTGGGCGGCAGGCGCAAGCTGACCATTCCACCGGAGCTGGGCTACGGCGCGGCCGGTGCCGGCGGCGTGATTCCGCCCAACGCCACCCTGGTGTTCGAGGTCGAACTGCTCGCGATCCGGGGCTGACGAAAAAGCCGGCCGCTCAGGGGCCGCTTTTTCCTGTCATTCGGCTCAAAGCGCGGCGAGGTAGGCCGAAACCTGTTTGACCTCGGTTTCGGTCAGCATGCGGGCGATGGGCATCATGGTGCCGCTCATGGGACCGACATGCTCGCCGGCCCGGTACTTGGCGAGCTTGCCGGCCAAGGCCTCGGCGCTCTGGCCCGCGAGCCTGGGATAGGTGGCGATCCCCTCGGCCTTGGGGCCGTGGCAGCCGGCGCACAGGGTCTTGTATTTCGCCTGCCCGGCCGAGAGGTCGGCGGCCGAGGCCGTGGCGGCAGGTTGCGGCGACGCGCTCCCGGCAGCGGGCGTTGCGCTGGGCGAAGCGGCCGGCGCAACGGCGCTGCCAGGGGCCGTGGCCGCCGGTTCCTGTTGTGGCCCGCAGCCGGCCAGCAGGCCCACCAGGGCAGCAGAGGCAAGCAGCTTGTGGTTCATGTCGGCACCTCCTCAGCGCTGACTGTAAAGAAAATTCGCGTAGCTTGCCTCGGCCACCTTGAACCACAGGTTTTGCTGCTCGCGGAAGCGCTTCCAGTCGCTGTAGATCCTGGCAAAGGCGGGGTTGGTCTTCGCCTCGGCCTCGTACAACCTGAATGCCTCCTGATAGGCCGCGGTCATGACGTCTTTCGGGAAGGCCTGCAGTTTCACGCCGCTTTTGACCAGGCGTGCAAGTGACTGCGGGTTCTTGTGGTCGTATTCCGCCAGCATGTGCAGGTTGGCCTCGGCCGCAGCGGCCTCGAAGGCCTGTTGGTAGGCGTCGGGCAGATCGTTCCATTTCTGCAGGTTGACATAGAACGAGAGCTGGGGCCCGCCTTCCCACCAGCCCGGGTAGTAGTAGTGCTTGGCGATCTTGTGAAAGCCGAGCTTTTCATCGTCGTAGGGACCCACCCACTCGGCCGCATCCAGCGCACCGCGTTCCAGGGCCGGGTAGATGTCGCCGCCGGCCAGGGTCTGCGGCACCACGCCGAGCTTGGCCATGATCTGGCCGCCCAGGCCGGGGATGCGCATCTTCAGGCCCTGCAGATCCTTGAGCGACTTGATCTCCTTGCGGAACCAGCCACCCATCTGCACACCGGTGTTGCCGCCGGGGAAGTTGAGGATGTTGTAGGGCTTGAACAGCTCGCGCATGAGCTTGAGGCCGCCGCCGTAATACATCCAGGCGTTCTGCTGGCGCGCGGTGAGGCCGAAGGGCATCGCGGTGTCGAAGGCGAAGGCCATGTTCTTGCCGACGTAGTAATAGCTGGCGGTATGGCCGCATTCCACGGTGCCCTGCTGCACGGCATCGAACACCAGCAGGCCGGGCACCAGTTCGTTGCCGGCATAGACACGCAACTGGAACTTGCCAGCGGTGATCTTGTTCAGGCGATCGGACAGCAGTTCGGCCGCGCCGTAGATGGTGTCCAGACTCTTGGGGAAGCTGGAGGCCAGGCGCCACTTGACCGTGGGCAGGTCGGCAAAGGCCTTGGGCGAGAGGGTGGCGGCGGCCAGGCCCAGGCCGGTACCGGCGCCTTTGAGGAAATCGCGTCGCTTCACGGGAATGTTCCTTGGCTAAGAGATCGCCACATTATACGAGCCGGTGCGCCGAGGTTTGCAGGCCCCGGCGATCATTTCAGCGCAAGCCGTAGCGCAGCAATTTGCGGTAGAGGGTGCGTTCGCTGATGCCCAGGATGTCGGCCACGGTCCGCCGGTGGCCGCCATGGCGTTCGAGCAAGGCCCGGATGTGTTGCGCCTCGATCTCAGCCAGCGTGCTGGCCGGTGCCGGGCGTGTGGTCAGGGTCTGCGTCAGGGGCGCACTGGCGGTCTCGCCAGCGCTGTCGAATTGGATGAGGTCGGCTCCGATCAAACCATCCCGGCTCAAGGCTGCGGCCTTCTGCAGCACATTGCGCAGCTCGCGGATGTTGCCCGGGTAGTCGTGCGATTTCAGCTTGCTCAGCGCCTCGCCGCTCAGGCGATAGCGCTTGCCGCCGGCGCTGGCCAGACGCGCGAGCAAGGCCTCGGCCAGGGCCGGGATGTCCTGGCGGCGGTGGCGCAAGGGCGGCAGGGTGACGTCGATGCCGGCCAGGCGGTAATAGAGGTCCTCGCGAAAACGGCCGGCCTGGACCATCTCGACCAGATCCCGATTGGTGGCCGAGAGGATGCGAACGTCGGCTCGCAGGGTTTCGGTGCCGCCAACCCGGCGGAATTCGCCGGTTTCCAGCACGCGCAACAGCTTGGGCTGCATCGACAGTGGCATGTCGCCCACTTCGTCGAGGAAGAGGATGCCGCCATGGGCCAGCTCGAACAGGCCGCGCTTGCGGCCGATGCAGCCGGTGAAGGCACCGCGTTCGTGGCCGAACAATTCGCTTTCGAACACCGATTCGGCAATGGCCGCGCAATTGACCGCGACGAAGGGGCCGTGGCTGCGGCCCGAGTGCCTGTGCACGAATTCGGCGGCCAGCTCCTTGCCGACGCCGCTTTCGCCATAGAGCAGGATCGGCGCCTCGGAGGCGGCCAGTCGACTCAGGTTGTCGACGCATTCGAGGAAGGCCGGTGCCTGGCCGATCATGCGCATTGTGTCGCAATCGAGTTCCTGCGGCGAGGCCAGCCGGGTCACGACCTCGCCCAGATACAACTCGCCGTTCGCCCCCCGGATCGGGTGGCCCTTGAGCCGGACGTGTTCCGGTCGGTTGTCCTGGTCGTAATGGGTGTGCAGCACGGTGCAGGGCTGGCCGGTGGCGAACACCCTTTGGTGTGGGCAGTCCTCGCCGTGCAGGTGGCAGGGCACCGAGGAGTGGTGGGAGACCTCGTGGCAATGTCGGCCGACGATGTCGGCCGGGTCCTGGCCATAGGATTCGCAGTAGGCGCGATTGGCGGTGACGATCCGGTAGTCGGCATCGATCAGGACGAAGGGGCCTTCCTGCAGGTCGATCAGGGATTGCAGCTGGATGGGAAGCGAGTTCATGGCTGTCATGACAGGTTGTCATGACAAGCATACGCCCTACCTTGGACACGCGGAAGCGCTAGCCATGTATCAATTGCGGCGGGACGGCAGGGCAGCGCCGGCGGGGCGGATCGTTAGAGGGCTGTCATTATGTCAGTGACGAGCCTGCCGAGCCTTGAAAAATACATATGAAACAACGTGTTGCGTTATTGGCACGGGGCTTGCAAAAAGCCCTGCCGGTGGGGCGTGCCCCGCATTTCGAAAACCGGAAAACAAGGATGGCAGCGATGAAAGATATATCAGCGGAACTGTGGAAGCTGCAGAACGGTGTCGAGTTGAAACCGGAAGTGGCGGCGGATGTGGCGAAGATCGCCTGTGCCCTGAAGTCGCTTTCGACCTACGCCAGCATGGCCTTCGGCGACGAGGCGGTGCCCGATGACCTGCAGAAGTTGGTCGACGAGGGCATGCAAGCCATGGCCCGGATCTTCGTCGTCTGAGCCGGGTGCGGCTGCGCTCGACCAGAGTATTTCAAGCAATCATCGAGAGGAATCAGCAATGGCACATGTCGTCATCATCGGGGCCAGCACCGGCGGCCTGCCCGCGGCCTACGACATCAAGGCGGAACTGGGCAAGGCGCACAAGGTGACCGTCATCTCGGCCCAGCCGAATTTTCATTTCGTCCCGTCCAACCCGTGGGTCGCGGTCGGCTGGCGCACCCGGGCCGACATCAGCTTCGAGCTGGCAGGGCCGCTGAAAAACAAGGGCATCGAGTTCATCGCGCAAACGGTGACCGAGATCAGGCCCGACGCCAACCAGGTGGTGCTCAAGGATGGCCGCAGCATTGACTATGACTACCTGGTGATCGCCACCGGCCCCAAGCTCGCCTTCGATGAAGTCGAGGGGTTGGGGCCCAAGGGGCACACGGTTTCGGTCTGCACCGTCGATCATGCCGAGCAGGCCTATGAGAAATGGCAGGCCTTCGTCGCCGAGCCCGGCCCGATCGTGGTCGGGGCAGTGCAGGGTGCTTCCTGCTTCGGCCCGGCTTATGAATTCGCCATGATCATGGATACCGATCTGCGCCGGCGCAAGATTCGAGACAAGGTGCCGATGACCTATGTCACTTCCGAGCCCTATATCGGCCACCTCGGCCTGGGTGGCGTGGGTGACAGCAAGGGACTGCTGGAGGCCGAAATGCGCCAGCGTCACATCAAGTGGATCTGCAATGCCAAGGTCACCCGGGTCGAGGCCGGCAAGATGTTCGTCGCCGAGCACAACGACAAGGGCGAGGTGATCAAGGAACACGAGTTGCCGTTCAAGTACTCCATGATGCTGCCTGCCTTCAAGGGCGTCGATGCCGTGGCGGCGGTGGGCGAAGACCTGGTCAACCCGCGTGGCTTCGTCAAGGTCGACCAGTTCCAGCGCAACCCGAAGTGGAAGAACATCTACTCGGTGGGCGTCTGCATCGCCATTCCCCCGGTCGAGCCGACCCCCGTGCCGACCGGCACCCCGAAGACCGGCTACATGATCGAATCCATGGTCACCGCCACGGCACACAACATCCAGCACGACATCCGGGGTGAGGCGCCGGAGAAGGTCGCGACCTGGAACGCCTTCTGCCTGGCCGACATGGGCGATACCGGCGCGGCCTTCCTGGCCCTGCCGCAGATCCCGCCGCGCAACGTCACCTGGTTCAAGACCGGCAAGTGGGTGCATTGGGCCAAGGTGGCCTTCGAGAAATACTTCATCTGGAACATGAAGCGCGGCAGCACCGAGCCGTTGTTCCAGAAACTGGCCTTGCGCATCATCGGCCTGAACCGACTCAAGGATTGAGGGCTGCGCAGGCAGCGAAAAACCCAGCAGTGCCGGGCTTTTCGCTCCTTGGCGGCGGTTGCTTAGCGGCGCCGGAAGACCAGATCCCAGACGCCGTGACCCAGCTTAAGCCCGCGTTGCTCGAACTTGGTCAGCGGCCGGTAGTCGGGCTTGGGCGCATAGCCTTCGGCGGTGTTGGCCAGAAGGGGTTCGTTGCCGAGTACTTCGAGCATCTGTTCGGCATAGTCCTGCCAGTCGGTGGCCAGGTGCAGGTAGGCGCCGGGCTTGAGTTTCTTGACCAGCAGGGCGATGAAGGCCGGCTGGATCAGGCGCCGCTTGTGGTGGCGCTTCTTGTGCCAGGGGTCGGGGAAGAAGATGTGGACGCCGTCGAGGCTGGCATCCGGGATCATGTGTTGCAGCACCTCGACCGCGTCGTGCTGGATCAGGCGCAGGTTGGTGAGATTTTGTTCACCGATGCGCTTGAGCAGGGCGCCGACGCCGGGGGTGTGGACCTCGACCCCAAGGTAATCGACCTGCGGATGGGCGGCGGCGATCTGTGCCGTGCTGTCGCCCATGCCGAAGCCGATCTCCAGGACCTTGGGCGCGCTGCGGCCGAAGGCGGCGTCGAGGTCGAGCGGTTCGGGGCGGTAGGGCAGCAGGAACCTGGGACCGAGTTCCTGCAGGGCCTTGATCTGGCCGGGGCCCATGCGGCCGGCGCGCAGCACGAAGCTGCGGATGCCGCGGCGATGTTCGCCTGGCGGGTGCATCGCGCGGTCAGGAGCCGATCAGGCCGCGGGTGGGCGAGCTGGGGCTGGCCTGGTAGACCTTCTTGGGCATGCGCCCGGCGAGGTAGGCCTCGCGCCCCGCCTCGACCGCCTTCTTCATCGCGCTGGCCATGAGCACCGGATCTTTCGCGCCGGCGATGGCGGTGTTCATCAGCACGGCATCGCAGCCAAGCTCCATGGCGATGGCGGCGTCCGAGGCAGTGCCGACGCCGGCATCGACGATCACCGGCACCTGGATGCGGTCGATGATGATTTGCAGGTTCCACGGGTTGAGGATGCCCATGCCCGATCCGATCAGCGAGGCGAGCGGCATGATCGCGACGCAGCCGGCCTCTTCCAGCTGCCTGGCCACGATCGGGTCGTCCGAGGTGTAGACCATGACCTTGAAGCCGTCCTTGACCAGCACCTGGGCCGCCTTCAGGGTCTCGCTCACGTTCGGGTACAGGGTGTCCGGGTCGCCCAGCACCTCGAGCTTGACCAGGTCATGGCCGTCGAGCAGCTCGCGTGCCAGGCGCAGGGTGCGGATGGCGTCCTCCGCCGTGTAGCAGCCGGCGGTGTTGGGCAGGTAGGTGTACTTCGACGGCGGCAGGGCGTCGAGCAGGCTGGGCTGCTTGGGGTCCTGGCCGATGTTGGTACGGCGGATGGCGACAGTGACGATCTCGGCGCCACTGGCCTCGACGGCCTGGCGGGTCTCGTCGAAATCCTTGTATTTACCGGTGCCGACCAGCAGGCGGGAGTGGTAGGGCTTACCGGCGATGACCAAAGGGTTCATGGTGGGCGTCACACTTTAAACAAAACCTCAGCCGCCGCCGACGGCGACGACGATCTCCAGGACGTCGCCATCTTCGATGGCGGTCTCGGCGTGCTGGCTCTTGGGCACGATCTCGCCGTTCTTTTCCACGGCCAGGCGCTTGCCGGTCAAGCCGAGCTGATCCAGCAGTTGGGCAAGCTTGAGGGGGGGGTTGAACTGGCGGGGCTCGCCATTGAGAGAGACGGTGATCACTTTCAACCTCGCGCGCAACGAAGGTGTTTCTGAAGTTCGGACGGCGCCTTGCCTTGCGCGCTTCCCTCACCCCAGCCCTCTCCCGCTTGCGGGAGAGGGGGACGCGGTATCGCTCCGCGGCCTCCCCTGTCGCGCTCAAATCCAGTAACATTCAAGGCCGCGATTTTACCATGCGGGTGTAGTTCAATGGTAGAACGGCAGCTTCCCAAGCTGCATACGAGGGTTCGATTCCCTTCACCCGCTCCAATTCGATAGGGGACGATTTCGTCCCCTATCGAATTG